>JBAXJX010000013.1:0-1023 GCA_037137655.1 Candidatus Falkowiibacteriota bacterium | reverse complement strand
AATTCTGACTTGTTTTACCTCTCCGCAGGCTAGTTAGACGGGTGAACTCTCCGCCTTTTTCTTTAAATTTATTGCGGCATTCAAATCTCGGTCAATTGATGTTCCGCAACTATCGCAACGGTACACCCTTTCGCTTAATTTCAATGTCTTTTTTACTTTTTCACAACAACTACACGTTTTGCTGCTGGGATAAAACCTATCCACAACCGTTAGTATTGAGCCGTACCATTTGCATTTGTACTCTACCTGTCGGCGAAATTCAGAGAATCCACCGTCCAGTATTGCACTTGCCATTTTATGATTCTTGCTCATTCCTGCAACATTTAAATCTTCAATTACTATTTCACTGTGGTTCTTGGTGAGATAGGTCGTTAATTTGTGTGTATAATTATTGCGGACGTTTGCTATTTTCTGATGCAACTTAGCTACCTTTTCAGAGGCTTTTTTGTAGTTGTACGACTGATTCTTTGCGCCTTTTACAAATCGTTTTGATTGTACCCTTTGCAATCTCCTTAATTTTCTTTTATGCCTCCTGTAAGGCTTTATAGCAGGGAATATCGTTCCATCGCTTAATGTAGCAAGGGTTTTCACTCCAAGGTCTACTCCAACTGCTCCGCCTTTCTTTTCTATTATCTGTGGAATTAATGGCACTTTAAAAGAAATAAACCATTCATCCGCTTGTCTGCTGATAACAACGTTCTTTATTTCGCAATCAGGTAGCTGTTCGCTGCACTTCAGCCAGCCAAATTTTGGCACTTTGATTTTATTTTTATCTGTTTGGATAGCTCCTTCAAGGTAAAATGTGTCGCTTGCAGCATTTTTGCGCTTGAATTGTGGTTTGCCAATTTCATTTACGATGTCGTAATTTATTGGGAGTTTACGACTTTTACGTTTTGCTATGTAAGTACTTTTCAATTTTTGTACTTTACCAGATTTTAAATCTTGAAAAAACTTGGTATAAGCAGTCTGAATATCTCTTGTTTTATTTTGTGGCGCACATTTAGAGCTTTGATAATACCAAGG
>JBAXJX010000012.1:0-1226 GCA_037137655.1 Candidatus Falkowiibacteriota bacterium | reverse complement strand
TGAAAATTCAATTAGTAAATGCAACTTTGCAGGCAAAATAGGAAAGTTTGTTTTTTCAGAGCCAGGAGGAACTAGTCCCCCTTGCTCTGATGGAAAAAATTACTTATATTGTCTACCGACCAAAGTTGACATTTATGAGTCATTTAACCAGAGAACAAAGATATACTATTTGCACAATGTTGCAAAATGGCTATCCACAAAGTGAGATTGCCAGTATTATAAATAAAGATAAATCAGTAGTCAGTCGTGAAATCCGCCGCAATGCAGATGCCCGATCTGGCCTGTACAGAGATGATTTAGCACATCGTAAATACCTGAAGCGTCAGGCATACAAAACTAAACCGAGAACCTTCACACCTGAGGTTGAGGATTATGTACGAGATAAATTGCGTCTCAAATACAGTCCGGAACAAATTGCAGGTGCTGCCAAAAAAAATGGAGATAACTGTGTGTCACACGAACGCATCTATCAGTTTGTCTGGAAAAATAAGCGTCAACAAGGAACGCTTTATCTTGACTTGAGAAACAGAGGACGTCACTACAAAAAGCGAAGTTTGATTTATGACAAACGGGGAACAATCCCTAATCGCACAGATATATCTCAAAGACCGCCTGAGGTTGAGCTGCGTGAGCGTTTCGGTGATTTGGAAATAGACCTGATTATAGGCAAAAATCACAAAAATGCTATCTTAACCATCAATGACAGAGCGACCGGTTTGGCTAAACTCCGTAAGTTAGCGGGCAAAGATGCAGAACAACTAGCAGTGGCTACTATTAATTGTTTAAAAGATTGGAAACCATTTCTTCACACAATTACATCTGATAATGGAAAGGAATTTTCTTCCCATCAAATGATAGCCACAGAATTAAGCATTGACTTCTTTTTTGCCAAACCTTTTGCAAGCTGGCAAAGAGGGTCAAATGAAAACTATAATCGTCTGGTTAGACAATATATTCCGAAAAAAGTTGATTTTGACTATGTTTCACATGATTATGTACAATATGTGGAACAACAGTTAAACAACAGACCAAGAAAAAGATTTGGGTATTTATCACCAAATCAGATAGTTTCGAAAGTCTGGAATACATTCGAAAAAAGCGGGTGATAACTTTTGGAGCCTTCCCATCGAGCTCGAAAAAAGTTATCCTCGATTTTTTCGCCAAACATACTTTTTAAATAAATAAGTTAATAAACAATAAAGTTGCATTTACAACTTGAATTTAGC
>JBAXJX010000011.1:0-1431 GCA_037137655.1 Candidatus Falkowiibacteriota bacterium | reverse complement strand
CACTACTAACCGACTAAATTATAAAGAATAAGGGCTACCGCCCTAAGGTTTCGCCCTAAAGTTGTAGTTTTATCTTGCACAACAAAACACAACCATGGGCAAAGATATTGAAAAGAATTTAGTCGGTCAGCCGATATTCAAGCAACTTGTAAATCTGTTGCCACGTGACAAGTTTGATTTATTGGTTAAACAGCTCAAATCGGATCGGTATTACAAAACATTTTCATCATGGGATGAATTGGTAACCCTGCTATTCGGGATATTGAGTCGTTGTGATTCAATGGGTGAAATATGCGATGGGATGCAGACTCTACAAGGAAAGTTAAATTATTTTGGCATGGAACGATCGCCAGCCAAAAGCACGGCAGGAGATGGTTTGCGTGAACGAGACAATGCGTTGTTCAAAGAGTTTTACTTTGAGTTGATCAATCATTTCGAGCCGGTTTTGTCGGTCAGCCGGATTCACGGGATATCATTTTCCAATTTTTATGCCTTTGATTCCACCACAATCAGCTTGTTCTCAGACATTATGAAAGGGGTTGGCCGCAACCCCAAAAACGATGGCAAGAAAAAAGGTGGGTTGAAAGTCCACATGATGATAGATGCCCATGCCAATACGGCAAAATATGCCACGATAAGCGAGGCAAAAATGCACGACAAGAATTTTTTGAAGCACCTGATGCTGCCAAAAGGGAGCATGATTGTGTTCGACAAAGCCTACAACCATTACTTGCAATTTGCCCGCTGGACAAACGAAGGAATAAATTTTGTGTGCCGTCTCAAGGATAACGCTGTTTATGAAGTTCAAGAAGTATTGTTCGAGAAAACGCTGACCGACCAAGAGTTTGGCGTTATGAAGGTTGAACACATCCATCTCAAATACAAGGAAAACAAGAAAATCAAGACCCTATGTTTACGCAAAATAACTTACAAAGACGAAAAAGGACGCATATACCAGTTCATAACCAATAACTTTGAAATCACGGCACAGGAGGTTGCCTTCATTTATAAAAACCGTTGGAGCATCGAATTAATGTTTAAAAAATTGAAACAAAATTTTCAACTCCATTACTTCTATTCGGAAACAGAAAACGGTATCAAAACTCAGGTATGGTGCACACTCATTGCCCATTTGCTGCTTACAGTACTAAAGGTAATGGCTAAAACTAAGAAAGCATTTTCTACAATAGCAGCCTTGATAAGAATTTATTTGATAAGCCATCTGGATATGTTCTGGGTAGTCGAAAATTGCCGAAGAACCTACGTCAAAAAGATAAAAACTAGAAACAAATGCCCCGACATACAATTATCTATTTTTTAGACAAAGGGGGGTAGGTTTTTCATTACACAAGATTTTGAAAAACACTTAATTGTATATCAATCACTTATAAATCTATAAATGAAAATTTATACTTTTGTCGTTTGATAGTG
>JBAXJX010000010.1:0-1466 GCA_037137655.1 Candidatus Falkowiibacteriota bacterium | reverse complement strand
TAGTCGTTCCTTAATAAAGATATAAACACAAGGTGGTTAATATTTTGCGACACTTTTTTGCTTTTTATTAATGCAGGATTTTGTACCTTTGTCGCATAAAAACCTGCAAATAATGATAGGAAAATCACCCATAAAAAGTCAGCATGACATGTTTCGTCCATTGATGGAAGATTTCATTGACATGCGTCACGAACTTGTACTTCTTGGAAATAAAATTGATTGGAGTTACTTTGAGAATGAATTTGCGCCGTATTATTCTGACAAAGGTGCGCCAAGTGTTCCTATTCGCCTGATGGTGGGCTGCTTGATGTTGAAACATATGTATAATCTGGGGGATGATCGCATACCAGAGTTTTGGGTGCGTGATGTTTACTTTCAGCATTTCTGCGGCGGAGTATTTTTCGAACATAAATTCCCTTTTGACCCGAGCGACTTCGTTCATTTTCGCAACCGTGTAGGCGAGGAAGGAATAGCTAAAATATTTGCTTACAGTGTAAAGTTGCACGGGGATGATGTTGTAAAGAAATCGAAATTTGTATTGTCAGACACCACAGTACAGGAAAACAATACGAGCTTTCCAACAGATGCCAAATTGTGTAAAAAGGTGATTGACAAATGCAATAAAATAGCCGATAAAGAAGGGATTAAGCAACGGCAACGTTATACGCGCGAAAGCAAACAATTAGTGCGTGACACATACAACGGCAAGCATCCTAAACGTGCCAAAAAGTCAAGAAAAGCCAAGAAGCGGTTGAAAACGATAGCCAATACCCAATTACGGGAACTGGAACGCAAAATGAGTGAAGAGCAGAAAATGCAGTATGCAAAAGACTTTGATCTCTACAATCGTGCTGTCAACCAACAAAAAAATGATAAAGACAAGACATACAGCCTTCACAAACCATTTACACGTTGTATAGCCAAGGGCAAACCACATAAGCAATACGAGTTTGGTAACAAGGTAGGGTTGATTACCACAGGCAAAAAAGGAAAAAAAATCATTACAGCCATCAAGGCATTTACAGAAAACATCTTCGATGGACACACGATAGAACCACTACTTGATCAAATGGATAATAATGAGCTAAAACTACCGGAAGAATTGATTTACGATCGTGGTGGTAAAGGGAAAAAAGAAATTAACGGAGTCAAAATCAGCATCCCAAACAAACCAAAAGCCAACGATACTGAATACGACAAACAACAGAAACGCAAAAAATTCAGGGCAAGGGCAGGTATAGAACCAATTATTGGGCATCTAAAAATGGATTTCCGAATGGCACAGAACTATCTCTTAGGTGAAAAAGGCATTCAAATAAACGCGTTCATGGCTGCAACAGCTTGGAATTTGAAGAAAATGATGCAAAAACTTAAAGAAGAATTTTTGTGCTTCATTTTTAGGATACTTTTTCGGCAAAAATTTATTTTAACCATAGCCTGAAAAATGACTTTATAAGGAGCGACTA
>JBAXJX010000009.1:0-1654 GCA_037137655.1 Candidatus Falkowiibacteriota bacterium | reverse complement strand
CTCCTATATAACTCTTTTTAATCTCCTGATAATCAATGTTATTTTTTATCATATTTAAGCTGCTTGTTTTAAACGTGCTAATTGTTTTTCCAGTTTTTGGATTTTTTCTTCTTTGATTTTTTCTTGATTGTCAACAATCATTCCAGAATTGTATTCTGTCTTTTTTGATAGCATTGCATAAATAATTCTCGCTAGTTTGTGCGCAGTGGCTAAGGCAGCACCTTTCCCGCCTAATCTCGCTCGCATTACACGATAGTAATCGCCTATTGGTGTTTTATTTGTTATAAGGCAAGATGCTGCCTGCCTCAAAAGCTGACCTGCCTTATTGTTTTTCTTTATCATTTTACTGCTGATTATTTTCCCTCCGGAAATTTTTGTGTTTGGTGTCAGGTTTAGCCATGCAGCAAAGTGTTTTGAACTCTTCCATTTACTCATATCTGCACCAACTTCTGATATAAATTCCAATGCAGTTACTTCACTTATGCCCTGTATCTGGCACAAGTCTACGCCAGCGATTGATTTCAAATATGGCAAAAGGGAATAGTCGAATTGATTTTTTTTTGCCTTTGATTTCTTTTTGGGAGTTTCTTCTAAGCCTGTAATATCACCGTCTTTTAGGAGGGCAACTTGTTTCAGCAATTGTTGTTGTATCTTTTGTTCACAACTTTTAACCTGTTTTTGTAGGAATTCATAATTATCAACCGCTTGTTCCAACATAAATAAATATTCCTCTTTCCATATCCCATCTAATGATTTGATTATGTCTTCTCGGGAGGCCTTAATTCTTGGATCGCAAAGCGTACTCAGAATTTCGGGGTTCCTTTCTCCTGCTATAATTGCCTTAACCATTCCCATCCCCGTTTTACCCAAAATATCGCTTATTACGGTGTGTATTTTAATATTCATCAGTTCGAGTGCTTTTTGCATTCTTCTTATCGAATCTGATCCTAATAAAATTAAGTTTTTCCTCTGTCGAGTATAACTTCTTAATAAACGGATTTCATTGTCCGGCTGGTAGCTTTTCTGCAACAGCCCGCATGTGTGTAGTTTCTGCAGCCAAATTGAGTCCGTGTCATCTTTCTTTCGTCCTGTAACATTCTTCGCATGCTTTGCATTAACCAAGTATGGTTCTATTCCTGCCTCTTCAAGTAAAAGATAGAGTACAAGCCAGTAAACACCTGTGCTTTCCATTGCTACGGTGGTAACACCATTGCTTTTACAATAGTCTACTATTTCATGTAAATCGCATGTAAACGCGGATGTCGTTTTTACCTCGTGACCGCCATTACCATCATTTATAGCAACACAATGAAGGGTGTCACCTATGTCAATTCCTGCTGCACACGGATTAAACACCGGCAAACCACTTCCCATTTTAACAATGCCCTTTCTTGGCTTTTCTTTTTTCATAACTTTGCATTTAAGTACAATCAAACTTAGAATCAAAAGTAGCGCATAAGGGCACTTATAATCTAAAATTGATCTCCTATACGGTGTTTAAGCGTTTACTTAACATCCATTTGAAATTTTAAGAAGTGTCCAGAACCAAACTTTGTGGGGGTATGCAACTACCAATCACTAACAGGTTTCTTATGTGCTACTTTTTTCCAAAGTTATCTGCTTTGAGGTTGGAGTCGCGCCACTCCCGATAACT
>JBAXJX010000008.1:0-1745 GCA_037137655.1 Candidatus Falkowiibacteriota bacterium | reverse complement strand
CAGCGATTCAGCTTGAAAAATATTTTGTTGAAAATTAAATAGTTACACTAGTTGGAAAAATATTTTTTTCCGGCTATTTTTGTGCGTTGGGACATAAAGGGGCACAAGCCCCGGGGTGCTTTATTTAATTAGCATAATGTTCTCTCATTTCGTTCTTTTTTTTGCCATAAGGGGTTAATGAGCAACTTATGGCGTTTTTCATTAGTGCAAATATACATGTTATTTATTTGATCACCAAATATTTAACATGTATTTTGCATGTTTGTGCGCAAATATTTTGCATGTTTTTACATTGAGAGAACCATGTAAAAACACGACAGCATCGGAAAAAGGGAAAATTGTCCTGTCCAGCATTAAAAAAATCGTTAATTCCCACTTCCCAGAGCTTGAAAAATGTTCTAACCTATTGATTGACAATCGAAAACACAAGGCCTATTCGATGGCCGCGATTGTTCTGGGATCACTGTTCATGTTTATTTTCAAAGAAACCTCCCGCAATGCGTACAACGGCGATAGGCGCGAGACCACCTTTCGAAAAAACTTCTTCAAATACTTTGGTTTTGGCCTGCCACATGCCGATACCATAGACGATGTTTTGCGGGTTTTGCCACCCGTAGAACTTGAAGAACTCAAAGCACTTCTGATCAGGGGGCTTATTGAGCAAAAGGTGTTACGTAAGTTCCGGTTTCTGGGGAAGTTCTATTTGGTAGCTGTAGATGCTACCGGAATGGCAACCTTTGACCATAAGCACTGTGACCATTGCCTGACCAAAACCTCGAAAACAGGGATGATAACCTATTTCCATTATGTCTTGGATGCGAAAATCGTTACCTCCACAGGACTGTCAATTTCTCTGGCCTCAGAATTTATCGAAAACGACCCGGGTCGCGATTACGAAAAACAGGACTGCGAGCAGAAGGCTTTTGTCCGTCTGGCCGCAAAAATCAAAAAACATTTTCCCCGCCTTGCGATATGCATTCTGGCTGACGGACTTTATCCTAACAATCCCGTATTTGATATTTGTGAAAAAAATAATTGGCAATTCATCATTAACCTCAAAGAAGGCAACCTGAAAACTTTCCAAACAGAAGCCGGCCTTTTAAAAGCAACTGCCCCAAAATATGTTGTTCGCAAGGCGGACAAAAACACCATTACAACTCTTGAACATTCGTTTTTAAACGACATCGAATATTCCGGCCGCTACTTTTCCTGGGTGGAAAGCTTTGAAACCATTGTCGATAAAAAGGGTGCAACAATATCCCACAAACATTTCGTTTACATTACCAATATCCCTCAAGACAAACAAAATGTCGCAGAAACTGCCCACAGTGGGAGGCTGAGGTGGAAAATTGAAAACGAGGGGTTCAATGCACAAAAAAACTTGGGATATGAATTGGAACACAAGTTTTCGCGCACTTCTTTCATGGCAATGCAGAACTATTACCAACTATTACAAATGGCTCATACGATCAACCAGTTGGTCGAACGAAGCAAACAGGTAGTAGCCATACGGGAGGAGCATTCCAAGCAAACTATAGTTGACATATGGAAGAAAATGATCGCTTATCTCCTAATTTTCCCATGCGAAGAAAGTATTCCTGTCCCTTATCAACCGGGATAAGACCAGTAATCACGGTGTGAAAACCGTTGCGGAAAAACCCCATTCCCGAATCTGGGGAGAATCATCATCAACAGAAAGGAGGTTCAGGCAAAAACAAATACATATTGGTTTATTTTCATGGCAA
>JBAXJX010000007.1:0-2044 GCA_037137655.1 Candidatus Falkowiibacteriota bacterium | reverse complement strand
GTGATGCTCCGTCAAATCCGTGTCGTCCGTGTTCCATAAATGATAGAACGCTGATAACGCTGATTGAACGGATAAAGAACTGATTTTATACAGTGTAACACAGAAAAAAACAGTAAAACACTGTGTAAACCCAGTGAAACACTGTGCCATAAAAAAGCTTGCTAAGCAAGCAATAAAAAAAATCAGTGATGCTCCGTCAAATCCGTGTCGTCCGTGTTCCATAAATGATAGAACGCTGATGACACAGATTGAACGGATAAAAACGGATTTTAACAGAGCCATCTAGCTTGCCTAGCAAGCAAAAAAAAGTATCACAGTGTTCCGCAGAGTTAATCACAGTGTAACACAGAAAAAAACAGTGAAACACTGTTCCATAAAAAAGCTTGCTAAGCAAGCAATAACAAAAAAATCAGTGATGCTCCGTCAAATCCGTGTTGTCCGTGTTCCATAAATGATAGAACGCTGATGACACAGATTGAACGGATAAAAACGGATTTTAACAGAGCCATCTAGCTTGCCTAGCAAGCAAAAAAAAGTATCACAGTGTTCCGCAGAGTTAATCACAGTGTAACACAGAAAAAACCCAGTGAAACACTTTGCCATAAAAAAGCTTGCTAAGCAAGCAATAACAAAAAAAATCAGTGATGCTCCGTCAAATCCGTGTTGTCCGTGTTCCATCAAGAATAGAACGCTGATAACGCTGATTGAACGGATAAAAACGGGTTTAGTCCAAGGTCATTAAATTATGCTTTTAATCTTTACAAAGTTCTCGATACAACAAATTCCACTTTGTTCCATTTGTCACTCGAACAGACTCGCTACAAGTCACTTCGAGTGCTTCGACCGGAGAGAGAAGCGTATCGAGAAGTCTACGCTGAAGCTGATTTTTAATCTTAACTAAACGACAATGGTTCAAGCCTAACACAGATTGAACAGATAAAGAACAGATTTTATACAGTGTAACACAGAAAAAAAACAGTGAAACACTGTGTAAACCCAGTGAAACACTTTGCCATAAAAAAGCTTGCTAAGCAAGCAATAACAAAAAAAATCAGTGATGCTCCGTCAAATCAGTCAAATCCGTGTTGTCCGTGTTCTATCTATTTCGGCATAATTAAGAGTTTACCCCTAGTCAAAATACAGGTTTACCCCCAAGTGCTTTGTTTTTTAATGAAGTAATTTCGCAAAAAATATTATTTTGATAAATATAGCTATTATAGAAAACAATAATTTTTATCGCGAAAGTTTGAAAACTGCTTTAAATCAAATAGATGGATTTAACGTTGTTTTTGATATTGATAATATTGCATCATTTCTTGATTTCATGGAAGAAGATTGTTTTCAAATAATTCTTATAGATAGCTCTAATTATCAAGCTGAAAGCACAAAAAAAATGCTTCAATTATATCCCAAAGCAACGATTTTAATTCTATCCAATTATACAGAGAATTACTTCTTCGAACCACAAATAGATGGCATTTCATTCGGTTTTATACCAAAATGTTCAGCTAAAAATGTGTTTGAACAGAAAATAAGAGAATCATTGAACCCTTGTACAATTAGCAAATTACAAATTAACTAAATATGAAAACAAAATTTACTAAAATCATCCTATTGCTCTTAGCATTTGCCATCAGCATTCAGTTACAGGCGCAAACGCAATCGCCTCAAAAAGCCCTCAGTTTTGACGGCGTAAATGATTATGTTTCCGGTACTACGGGAATAAGTACCAGCCTTACGGCGATCACCATCGAAGCATGGGTGTATAACAACACATTGCCAGCGGGAACTATTCAGCGGTATGTAACCATTCAGCCTGAAGTGGCTGTATTGCGCTACGACGGTAGTGGTTTGGGTGGAACCAATGAATTGCATTTCTACATTAAAAACGCCAGTGGTGCTATTGTTAGTCTTAGGGTTAACAATGTGCTCTCCACCGGAACATGGATGCATATAGCCGGTACGTACGACGGTACAACCATGAAACTATACCTGAACGGTAAACTCCTGAAAAGTGGCGCTGCCGTAGGTCTGACCGCTCCTT
>JBAXJX010000006.1:0-3801 GCA_037137655.1 Candidatus Falkowiibacteriota bacterium | reverse complement strand
GATAAAGCAACTTTTTTTCTGTAAATATGTTTAAACTTCTAGCCCTTTTAAATATTCAATTTTAAAATTTTTTATGTTCATGCTAATTATTAATATTGCACGCAAATAAGCTTAAAATTACCAAAACAGTACTTTTTAGCTGTTTTTTAGGCAAATTAAACCTCAAGCTCTAAAGCTTCTATTTATTTGTACCGACCATTTGCTTCAGAGCGCTTCGCTTTTGACCATTTTTGATACTAATTCTCCCTATACAAACTAATGCTCAAAAATGGTCTTCTTTAAAAGCCCCCGCCTTAGCATAACGCCATTTTAACTGATGTTTAAATATACACCTCCGGTTTGCCACTCTTCGCTTATTTCAAGCAAAACCGCGCTTATTAAACGCTCAGAAGATGCAACGTTTGGAAAAATTCCAACAACACTTGTTCTTCTTTTAATCTCTCGATTCAAGCGCTCAACCACATTGCTGGTTCTAATTTTTAGCCAGTGGTTTACTGGAAAATTAAAAAACGTAAATCCTTCATGTAAATTATCAAGCATCCACTCTGAAAGATCCGGAGCCTCTTTCTCGTATTTTTGCGATATTATCTTCAGTAAGCGCTCTGCTTCAGGTTGACTTGGCGCATTAAAAATAGACCTAATATCAAAAGCAACTTCTTCCTTTAGTGCTTTTTTTGGTATGTAACTTTGTGCATTTTGTTGCAAATGAAAATGGCAACGTTGCCAAGGGATGCTTGGAAAGACTGCTCTTTTTGCTGCTTTTAATCCAGCGTGCGCGTCGCTTATAATTAGATCTATCCCGTGCAATCCCCTTGACTGCAAGTCTTGCAAAAAATCTCTCCAATGCGCTTCTTGTTCAGAAAGTTTTACTGATACACCCAAGACCTCTCTTTTTCCATCTTCACCAACACCAAGCGCTACTAAAATAGCGCAATCTATTACACTATCTTCGTACCTTATTTTTTCATAGCGTGCATCTAAAAATAAATATTTACAAAATCCCAATGGCCGTTTACGCCACTTCTCCAATTCACCATCCAGTAATTTCGAAGCTCTGCTAACATCACTACTGCTAATATCAAAACCACACATTTGTTCTATAATTTTTTGTACCTTCCTTGTTGATACTCCGTTCACGTACATTTCTGCTATTGCTGAATTCAGCGCGCGTTCCGACCTAAGTCCTTTTTCTAGAAAGGATGGATAGAAGTCGCAACCTCTAACTTGAGGTATTTTTAAGTCTACTTCCCCAACCCTGGTTTTTAATTTCTTATCTTTAAAACCATTGGCATAATCGCTCCGCTGACCGCTCCTTTCATATGGCTCTGCATTTAAATGTTTGCTACGCTCAACCCTCATAGCCTCATTAATTAAAATAGCCACTGCCTTATTAAGGCCGCCCATCCCATCGTTAAAAAGTATTTCCGTTATTTCTGATAATACGCTATTATTTTCTGGACAAGTCATTGGTTTTTCCTTTGTTAAGTTATTTCGAAAAATAAATCTAAAAAGTTTAAACCTTGACTTGTCATTCTACAAATATGCTGCCTCGTCAAAAATAATTTACAGAAAGGATGTTACACTACCATTTTAACTGATGTTTAAATATACACCTCCGGTTTGCCACTCTTCGCTTATTTCAAGCAAAACCGCGCTTATTAAACGCTCAGAAGATGCAACGTTTGGAAAAATTCCAACAACACTTGTTCTTCTTTTAATCTCTCGATTCAAGCGCTCAACCACATTGCTGGTTCTAATTTTTAGCCAGTGGTTTACTGGAAAATTAAAAAACGTAAATCCTTCATGTAAATTATCAAGCATCCACTCTGAAAGATCCGGAGCCTCTTTCTCGTATTTTTGCGATATTATCTTCAGTAAGCGCTCTGCTTCAGGTTGACTTGGCGCATTAAAAATAGACCTAATATCAAAAGCAACTTCTTCCTTTAGTGCTTTTTTTGGTATGTAACTTTGTGCATTTTGTTGCAAATGAAAATGGCAACGTTGCCAAGGGATGCTTGGAAAGACTGCTCTTTTTGCTGCTTTTAATCCAGCGTGCGCGTCGCTTATAATTAGATCTATCCCGTGCAATCCCCTTGACTGCAAGTCTTGCAAAAAATCTCTCCAATGCGCTTCTTGTTCAGAAAGTTTTACTGATACACCCAAGACCTCTCTTTTTCCATCTTCACCAACACCAAGCGCTACTAAAATAGCGCAATCTATTACACTATCTTCGTACCTTATTTTTTCATAGCGTGCATCTAAAAATAAATATTTACAAAATCCCAATGGCCGTTTACGCCACTTCTCCAATTCACCATCCAGTAATTTCGAAGCTCTGCTAACATCACTACTGCTAATATCAAAACCACACATTTGTTCTATAATTTTTTGTACCTTCCTTGTTGATACTCCGTTCACGTACATTTCTGCTATTGCTGAATTCAGCGCGCGTTCCGACCTAAGTCCTTTTTCTAGAAAGGATGGATAGAAGTCGCAACCTCTAACTTGAGGTATTTTTAAGTCTACTTCCCCAACCCTGGTTTTTAATTTCTTATCTTTAAAACCATTGGCATAATCGCTCCGCTGACCGCTCCTTTCATATGGCTCTGCATTTAAATGTTTGCTACGCTCAACCCTCATAGCCTCATTAATTAAAATAGCCACTGCCTTATTAAGGCCGCCCATCCCATCGTTAAAAAGTATTTCCGTTATTTCTGATAATACGCTATTATTTTCTGGACAAGTCATTGGTTTTTCCTTTGTTAAGTTATTTCGAAAAATAAATCTAAAAAGTTTAAACCTTGACTTGTCATTCTACAAATATGCTGCCTCGTCAAAAATAATTTACAGAAAGGATGTTACACTACCCAAATGGTGCAAATAGATCACATGGTAGTTACGAAAAACCAGTTACACTTTAAACACTTTCAAGCGTGGGATCCCTATACAAAATCTCTTATTGCTGAGGTTTATAGTGATGCCACGTCAGTTTCAGCTAAAAAGTTTTTGGTTAAACTGATACAAAAATTTCCTTTTAAGATCCAATCAATACAAGTAGATGGAGGATCAGAATTTATGTCTCATTTCGAACAAGAGTGCGCAGAGAACAATATTCAACTTTTTGTTCTGCCACCCAAAAGACCGCAATATAACGGTGGCGTAGAAAGAGCTAATAGAACCATGAGAGAGGAGTTTTATGGTGATCACAGAATGTTTGCTGACTCACTTGGAGCTATGCGGCTTGCTCTTAATGTAGCAATTTTAAAATATAATTCTTATCGTCCTCACCACTCTCTTGGAGGTCTTACTCCTTTACAGTATACTAACCAATATCTGATGAGTCGGCAGTCTCATATGTTATGAACCTATACAAAATCACAGGCATAAGCAGAGCAACTTACTATAGGCTTAAAAAGTCAATAAGCATCCATGGCATTCGTGGGCTGGAAAAGCAATCTAGACGTCCCAAAGTATTTAGGAAAAGTAAAATACCTAAGGCAAGCATAGAAATTGCTTTAGATATCCGTAGAAAAAACCCAACTTATGGAAAAGAAAAAATAACCATTATCTTAAAACGTGATTTTTCTATTAACCTAAGCGTAAGCTCTGTTGGTAGATTGATTAAAAATTTTGTTAAGAATGGTTTAATTCTTCCCTCCTATGCCAGAATCAGAAAAAGACAAAAACGCTTATTCAAAGGACATGCCAAACCATGGAGATATGGCACAAAAATAAAAGAACCAGGACAAATGGTGCAAATAGATCACATGGTAGTTACGAAAAACCAGTTACACTTTAAAC
>JBAXJX010000005.1:0-4350 GCA_037137655.1 Candidatus Falkowiibacteriota bacterium | reverse complement strand
AAATTTTCTACTCCGCATGATCCCTACCGGCAAATTTCATTTACTCACTGCGGCCCAGGGCTGCTTAAAACTAATCAACTATGAAAAAATCGATCATGAATCCGGAACTTGCCCAGGAAACCGGCAAAAACTACGAAAACAGAATCCCGATGCGCTTTTGGGCAGAAGATGACCTGCCAAGTCAGAAACTCCTGCTCAAGGGCAACGGCAGCCTGTCTGATGCAGAACTCCTGAGTATCATCATTGGCTCAGGTGTTTCCGGGGAAAATTCCCTGGATATTGCCATGAAAACACTGTCAATCTGTGGAAATAACCTGTGCGAATTCTGGAAGTTCAGCGTTTCAGACCTTCAGAAAATCAAAGGTATCGGACAGAAACGTGCCGTGAAAATCGCTGCCATGTTTGCTCTGGCCCGTCGCCGGAATGAATCAGAAGTGATTTTCAAAAACAAGATATCAAAAAGCCAGGATGCCTTTGATATCTTTCATTCCCTCATGGGCGACCTTCCATATGAAGAATTTTGGCTCTTGCTGCTGAATAGGGCAAACAGGGTCGTGAAGAAAGTGAAGATCTCGGAAGGCGGGATTTCCGGGACCGTTGTTGATCCGAAAAAGATCTTTCAGATATGCCTGGAACAACATGCAACATCGATCATCCTTGGACACAACCATCCGAGTGGCACTATCACCCCAAGCGAAGCCGACAATAAAATAACAAAGAAGATCAAGGATTGCGGCTTGTTGCTTGATGTTGCTGTCCTGGATCACATAATTGTCGGGGATGACCGGTTTTATTCTTTCGCTGATGAAGGTGCTTTATAGCATTTTTGCCCCGGGAAACCGGGGCATTTTTTATCCGATTTTTGAAGTGTGAAATGGAAATATTAATATGTATATCAAGTTGGATTTTTGCGGATTTTCAATAACCCCATTCTATCAACTATTTTCTATATTTGCTAAAATGTAATTAGCGACATTATGCAAATTCAACTTTTAGGGCAAGGATTTGAATCTACATCGGAATTTTCCGTTGGTAATCAACTAATTAAATTCTTTGCAGATGAAGAGTATCATACATTTACAGGGATTTCAGCCTTTGCAAGTCAAGCGGGAGTAATTGGACTTGGTAACCATATTAATGCGGCAAAGAAACATCTCAAAATTATTACAATAGTCACAGGAGTTGACCAGAAAGGTACTTCAAAAGAAGCTTTAGAGGCACTTCTTGATTTAAAAATTCATACCTATGTTTTCTTTGCACCTTCTCCTTTTCCTATTTTCCATCCGAAAATATACCTTTTTGAAGGCAAGGCGAAATCTGAATTGATTATAGGTTCCTCAAATCTCACGAAACCTGGACTTTTCAACAATGTTGAAACATCACTACTTGTCAGAATTGATAACAGTATAGAGGATGACAAAAAAATTGTTGAACAATTAAAGATTTATTACAGCGGTATTTTTGATCAAAGTGATCCTAACCTAAAAAAAATAACAAAAAAACTTATTGATGACCTTGTGAGGGCAAAAGTTGTGCCAACAGAAGCCGAACGTAAGGCTCAACAAGAAAAGGAAGACGAATCAGACCGAAGTGTAACTAATTCAATAATTTCCAAAATTTTCCCTAAACGGGCCATTGCCAAAATTCCAAATGAGTTTAGAGGGACAGGACGAAAGAAAAAAGTTGTAAATACAACATTATCAATCTCTAAAGCCAGAGCTAGTCTTCAAGGAAAGCTAGTTTGGGTTCGGAAAAAACTTCCAGCCTCTAGTGTTCAACGCAGTGGACTAGGTACAAACCCAACAGGTGGTCTTCGATTAGTCCAAGATGATTATCAAGTAAATGGACAAAAGATTCAGCAAACATCATATTTTCGTAACAATCTATTTGGAAACTATAATTGGCAACCAGTTAAAAACACTCCATTTGTTGAAGCAGTCACTATGCCATTTGAAGTCACAATCTTTGGTGATTATCAAGGAAAATTCGATTTAGAAGTAAGGCATAAACCAAGTGGAGAAGCTGGACAAGGTAACTATACCACATCCATTTCCTGGGGGGAAATAAGTGAGACGATTAGAGAAGCCAACCTTACTGGTTCGCGTTTAGAATTGTATGCTCCTAATAAAAAAGGTATGCCTTTCCACATAGTAATCAGTTAGTTTCACTATTAACTCCTGATTGTTGATAACTCTTTCTTTAAAATCGTCATAAAACTCGATTTTCTTCATTACCTTTGGACTGAAGTTGTCCAAAGATGAACATAGAAAAAACATTCGGTGAAACAATTAAAAAACTTCGTGAGGAAAAACTCCTGACGTTACGAGAAGTTGCCGAATCACTATGCATAGACACCTCTATGCTTGGTAAAATCGAAAAAAACAACCGAAAACCCACTAAAGCATTTATTAAGAAATTTGCCAAGTTGTTTAAGGTAAATGATAAAGATTTGACAATTGCCTTTTTAAGCGACACGGTCGCCTATCAGGTTTTGGACGAAGAAGATTATGCTAGCGAGGTTTTAAAAGTCGCAGAGAAAAAAGTAAAGTATCTTAAAACTCAAAAGAATTCTCAATTATGAAACTCATTACTGAGGCAACATCCGAAAAATTAAGAGGTGGGTTTTATACACCTGAACCAATTGCGGAATTTGTTCTGCGTTGGGGAGTTAATGGCAGTAATGATTTTGATATTTTAGAACCAAGTTGCGGGGATGGAGTTTTTTTAGAACAAATTAAAACGCACAATCTGAAATACAACTCACTTACAGCCATTGAACTGGATGATATTGAAGCTGAAAAGGCAGATAAAATAATTTTGAAAAACAAACAGGTTATAAATGACGATTTTCACACCTACTGCAATAATACTTTGCAACGTTTCGACTTAATAATCGGAAACCCACCCTATATACGCTATCAATTTTTTGATAGAAAACAGCAAATCGAAGCTGGTGACATTTTTATAAAAGCGGGTCTTACCTATTCCAAATTGACAAACGCTTGGGTTTCATTTGTAGTAGGTTCGTCGCTGCTGCTTAAAGACAAAGGAGGTAAAATCGGTTTTGTTTTACCAGCCGAAATTTTACAAGTTTCATTTGCACAACAATTAAGACGTTTTATTGCACATTTTTACAACAAAATCAATATAATTTCTTTTGAAAAACTCGTTTTTCCTGACATTCAGCAAGAAGTTGTTTTGTTGCTTTGCGAAAAGAATAACTCCAAAGATCACAATATTGAACATATTGAATTAAGAGATGCAAGTGAGTTGAAAATGCTGGATGTGGAACGATTAAAAAGCCCTCAAAAGAGAATTGATTTTAAAGCTAACAAATGGACTTTTTATTTTTTAGAACAGAAAGAAATTGATTTTTTAGAGACCATTGCGGAGAAGAGAAAAATATGTACACTGGGTAAATACGCAAATGTTGAAGTTGGCATTACAACAGGATCCAATGACTTTTTTACAGTTCCGCTGACAACAGTTGAAGAGTATGATTTGGGACAATATGCCAGGCCAATGGTTGGCAGAAGTGTTCAAGTTAACAGCGTTATTTTTACAGAACAGGATTGGGAAAAAAATAAATTTTCGAAGGCGAAAGCGCATTTACTTGTTTTTCCTGAAAAACAAAAACTAAATCAAAAAAATGGAGCTGTAAAATATATTGCAAAAGGCGAAAGTTTAGGTATCCACAAAGGTTACAAAACTGGCATCCGCGATGATTGGTTTGTTGTACCATCTTTGAAAATCTCAGATGCTCTGTTTATTAGAAGAAACAATTTATATCCCCGATTGATAATTAATGAAGCTAAAGCATTTACAACAGATACAATGCATCGTGTGTTCTTAAAAGCAGGAACAGACATTAATTCCTTTACAGCAAGTTATTACAACTCGCTTTCACTTGCATTTACAGAAGTTTGTGGTCGTAGCCATGGTGGCGGTGTTTTAGAATTAATGCCAAATGAAACAGAAAGAGTATTATTGCCATATCATAACGACAATTCAAAGTTGCTTTCACAAATTGACAAGTCAATCCGGGACAAGACCGACATTGAAGAGGTTCTAAAAATTACAAACGAAATTATTTTGAAACAACATTATGGCATGACACAACAAGAAATCGACCTTGCTCATGGCATATGGAAAAAACTTTCTTACAGACGATTGAACAGGGGAAAATAGACAACGATAAACATATTAAACATGATCGCTTTTTTCTTCCATACCCCGGTCAAAGAAAAAAGCTTGGCAAAAAAGAAACCCCTCGCCAAAAAGCTCGTTGGGGCAGCTTTTTGAAGTAAAAAGCAAGCAAAAAGCCAGCGCACTTTATTAAACTCGAAATTT
>JBAXJX010000004.1:0-29015 GCA_037137655.1 Candidatus Falkowiibacteriota bacterium | reverse complement strand
CTAGAAAGGAGGTGATCCATCCACAGCTTCCGCTACGGATGCCTTGTTACGACTTAGTCCTTGTCGCCAGTCTTACCTTCGTCCCACTAAGTGAGCCTTCGGGCACTACCGACTCCCTTGACTTGACGGGCGGTGAGTACAAGACCCGAGAACGTATTCACCGTAGTATAGCTGACCTACGATTACTAGCGATTCCAACTTCATGAAGTCGAATTGCAGACTTCAATCCGAACTGAGAAAGGTTTTTTGGGATTTGCTCCATCTCGCGATTTGGCGTCCCTTTGTACCTTCCATTGTAGCACGTGTGTAGCCCAAGGTGTAAGAACCATGCTGATTTG
Organism: Candidatus Falkowiibacteriota bacterium; assembly: GCA_037137655.1. Classification (GTDB taxonomy): domain Bacteria; phylum Patescibacteriota; class Patescibacteriia; order Patescibacteriales; family UBA12465; genus JBAXJX01. The sequence continues at coordinate 28,677 of JBAXJX010000004.1, read as the reverse complement.
ACGTCATCCCACCTTCCTCCCATTTAAAACGGGCAGTCTCCTATGACATGTAAAACATAGGATAAGGGTTGCGTTCGTTTCCCGACTTAACGGTACATCTCACGACACGAACTGACGGCAACCATGCAGCATCTGTCTGGTACCCTCGAAGGCCTTCCTGTTTCCAGGACATGCAACCAGATGTCAAACCTTGGTGAGGTTCTTCGTTTATCGTCGAATTAAACCACATGCTCCACCGCTTGTGCGGGTCCCCGTCTATTCCTTTGAGTTTTAGCCTTGCGGCCGTACTCCCCAGGCGGAGTGCTTAACGGGTTACCTTAATATAACAGCACTGAAAGGGTCGATACTTCCAATGCTTAGCACTCAGCGTTTACGGCGTGGACTACTGGGGTATCTAATCCCATTCGCTACCCACGCTTTCGTCCTTTAACGTCAGAACTGTCCTAGTAAGCTGCCTTCGCATTTAGTGTTCTTGCTGATATTAACGGATTTAACCCCTACACCAGCAATTCCGCTTACCTCTTCCAGTCTCTAGTTTATTCATCTCTCCCGCGGCCACCTCGTTGAGCGAGATGATTTAACAGGAGATGCAACAAACCGTCTACGGACGCTTTACGCCCAATAAATCCGGATAATGCTTGGGGCCCTCGTATTACCGCTGCTGCTGGCACGAGGTTAGCAGCCCCTTATTCTTCAGGTACTGTCATTGTTTCTTCCCTGATAAAAGTACTTTACGCCCCGGAGGGCTTCATCATACACGCGGCGTCGCTCCTTCAGCCTTTCGGCCATTGAGGAATATTCTTGACTGCAGCCTCCCGTAGGAGTCTGGGCAGTGTCTCAGTCCCAGTGAGCCGGGCCATGCTCTCACACCCGGTACCCGTCGTAGCCTTGGTGAGCTATTACCTCACCAACTAGCTGATAGGCCATAGGGTCCTCCCGAAGCGCCGTAGCTTTAATTGAAAAACATGTGTTCTTCAATGCTATCGAGTATTACTCTTGCTTTCGCAAGGTTATCCTCGTCTTCGGGGCAGATTCCCAATGTGTTACTCTCCCGTTTGCCATGCCAATATTGCTATTAGCATTCGACTTGCATGCCTTAGACACGCCGCCAGCATTCATCCTGAGCCAGGATCAAACTCTCTGTTTAAAATATAGAGATCTTGATTTCTCAAGTGAAAACTATCTTTTGGATTTTTTTGCATTATTTTTCACACAAATAAATTTGTGTGATCCGAATTGATGCCTACTAGCATCAAAACTTCACCATTTAACTTTTTTTAATGAACGAAAACAATTAAAGAAAAAAACAAAGATAAATAAATTTATCTTGTTCGTAATAAAAATATTGAATTTTTAAGTTTTAATTATTTTCAAGTGCTATTGTATAGTATTTAAAAAAGGATGTCAAGACCTTTGTCATGTGCAAAAACATTGATGCTTTTATTGGTTATTATTTGAGTATTTTTTTGGAGTTTTTATTTTTACTTAGAGTTAATATTTTTTTTAACAAAATAAATATTTTCTATTTTTATTTATCTGAACCTGTCCAACCCCTAATTCATACTCTTATATATACACACTCTTATCTATATTATATATGTCATCGTATTAGCCGCTACCCCTTGACAAATATTTTAGTACGTGATAAGGTAGTAAATCGAATTTAAATATTTGATTCGTTATTTGAAAATTTAATATATTGTCTAACCAAATCCAAAAAAGAATAGTTATGGAAGTGAATGATGAAAAAAAAGGAAATCTTATCTCTGTTGACGGAGCTAAGATTGAAAAAGTCGGAGGCAGAATAATTCTAGCCTTGTGTGCAATCGTATTAATTTGGTGGTTCGCCAGAAGTGGTGGGTTTCAAATGTTTGGTGGCGGTGATAAAATTACAGCCGACTCAGTTAACAAGCGTGTTAACGTGTTAGTTGTTAGAATGGACACTGCTGATTCCAAAATTAAAGCTTGTCAATCATGTTGTGCAAACAATAATGGAAAATTTGACGAAGTAATCCAACGTTTCGATAAATTGATTTCTGTCCTTGCTAGTAATTGTTACAAAACCAAGGCACAACCAATTGTTCGCACCGAAGCACCAGTTCAACGTGAAGTGGTTGCTACTGCTCCTCGAGTAAAAAAAGCGAGAGTAAAAGCTCCTATTCCACAAGCAGCTGTTTCTGCGACAGCTCCTGCGCCAATCGTACAGATGTCGACAGTACAACCAATTGTACAAAGCTCGTCAGCATCAAAAACATTAACACAGGAAGAGATCAATGAGATCAACCGTCGTTACGTTCACAACAATACTATTAATAAGAAAAAAACTTACGTTAGTAGTGGGGAAGATGGTGAAGATGAAGGTGAGGCCGAAGTTGAGCCAGAACCAGAACCTGAACCAGAAGGTGAATAAAAAATGATTTTCAAATTACAACGGGCTTATTTCTTTAAAAGAATGGCCCGTTTTTTATTACCCCTTGACATCTTTTAAATAGTGTGATACAATCTTCTATTAAATATTTAAGTTTAAATGTTTAATAAATGTTATTTGAAAATTAAATAAATTGTCTAACCAATACAAAATCTATAAACGATGAAAAAAGTAAGTTTAAGAATGACTATCGCCTGCGTTATGGCGTTCATTACAATCGGTGCTTATGCACAAAATGTTACAAAGAATGTAACGAATGAAACAATTACCACTAACACAGTAACTAACCAAAATGAAGTTGTGACAAAAACTTATGACTTAAATTTAAAGTCATACAGTATTTTAAATCTTTGGCGCGATGCTAAAGGTGAAGCTCAACCAATTTGGATTACCACTCATTCAAAGTATGGTAAGAAGGCTGGAATTTCTGGTCGCAAAATGATTCTCCCTGGTTCATCGATGACTTTCAAAGTTGGTCAAATTGACTCACTCTTGAGAATGACCGGTGGCGAACCTGCTAGATTCATTTGTTTCTCAATCTCTGTTGGCAGCGATGCTGAATTTAGAGATATGGAAATTCCTTATGCTGCTAAAACTATTGGAATTGTAAGAACAAGCGAAGAAGGTGAAAAATTCGTTTATGATGAATCGCTAATCACTGGAGGTAAGGCAAAAAAATCATACCAAACTTATTTACCTAACAACTATGTTGTTGGAAATGACGAGGATGCATTTTTTCTTTTACAAAACGGTTCTAAGTATCAAGTATCATTAGAAGATGAAAGTTTTACAACTCACACTCTTCCTGCTGGCGAACTCGTTCAGTTAACCGGTAAAGATGCTTCAACTATGAATGTTAAAAAAGGTATTTGGACAGTAAAAGTTTCTTTTAAAGATCCAAACACTAATGAACCACCAGTTGTTAAAACGCTTTATCTACCGATTCCTAAAAATGGTGGAACAATTAGCATTAAAGATGAGTACTTTCAAAGCGCTACTAAAACCGACAGTAAAGGACAAGTGCTTGTGCAATATCTTTTGCGCAATCCCACTCCATTTACAGTAATGGTTTCAGGTGTGAAGAGCAACGAAAAAGGCATGGCAGGAATTAACGACATTGTTGTTATCAATCCTGGTGCTAGTAAAGTTGTTTTTGTAAACTATGGTGTAAATCATGTTACAATAGTTTGCGCCGATGAAACTGGCGATGAAGTAAATCAAACTATTATGCTTGTAGCCGATTGGAGAAGTTCAGGTGATCTTCGTTACCTAGGCAAAACAACCAGATTTAGATTAACTACCAATTAGTATTTAATCAAAACACATTTCATAAAGCATCAATTTCGGTTGGTGCTTTTTCATTTGTTTAAAATTGGAGGTTGAAAGTGGAAAAGAACTCTGCTATAATGAAAACAGGCTAAGGCCCTGTTTTTTGTTTTTTATTCTTATATATACATATTTTATGATAATTACTTGGCAAGGACATTCGTGTTTTAAAATTCAAGATCGTGTTGGTTCTGACGGTATTACTTTAGTAACCGATCCTTTTGATAAGGCAACCGGTTTAAAGGTGCCAAATTTTGAGGCGGACATTGTTACTATTAGTCATGATCATCATGATCATAATAATGCTGAGGCTTTGCGCGGCAATCCTTTTGTAATTACGACTGCTGGTGAATTTGATGTTAAAGATATTTTAATTGAAGGTATTTTAGCTTATCACGATGACAAAAAAGGCGCGGAGCGTGGTAGCAACATTATATATAGAATAGAGATTGACGATATTACTGTTTGTCACTTAGGTGATCTAGGTCATGTTTTGGATAATAAACAATTGGAGAAATTAGAAGGTATTGATGTTCTATTAATCCCAGTTGGTGGTCATTTTACACTAGACGCTAAATTGGCCGTGGAAGTTATTTCTCAAATTGAGCCTCGCATTGTTATTCCGATGCATTATAAAGTTGATGGTTTAACTGTTGATGTGGATAGTTTGGACAAATTTGTGAAAGAATTAGGTGTTACTCCAACTTATGAAGAAAAATTGAAAATTTCTAAAAAAGATTTACCGAGCGAAGATATGGAATTAGTAATTCTAAGCATGTAGCTCGCTTTAATTTATTTATTAAATAATTTTATTATTATGAATCATCCAAAAAAAGAACGAACATTTGTTATTTTAAAACCAGACACTATTCAAAGATCACTTATCGGTGAAGTAGTTAGTCGTTTTGAAAAAACCGGTTTAAAAATCGCAGCCATGAAAATGATTATGGCGACAGAGGCACAATGTTGGGATCATTATAATAAAGATGATGCTTGGTTTTTGAAAAAAGGTGAAAATATTGTTAAAAATCGTCAAGATGCTGGATTGTCAGTAGATAAAGAGGCGATTGAATATGGTAAAGAAATTATCGGCAACTTAGTAAACTTTATGACTTGTGGCCCAGTAGTTATCATGGTGGTAGAGGGTAATCAAGCTGTGGGCGTGGTTAAGAAAATTGTTGGTGGAACTGAGCCAGCTACTTCAGCCGTTGGAACTTTACGTGGTGATTTTTCTTGTGAATCATACGAAATTTGTTCAATCGATGACCGCGCGGTGCGTAATTTGGTTCATTGCTCTGATCCAATTGAAGAAGTAGAACGTGAAATTAAAATTTGGTTTAGTGAATCTGAAATTATGGCTTACAGTTTATTGTCTGAAAAAATCTTATACGACATCAACCTTGATAGTATTTTAAAATAATTATTTTAAAAAAATGAACGAACAGGAAGAGCACAAAAAGAAATTAATCTTATTTGCCGGCACTGGTGTTTTAATGCTAGTATTGCTCGGATTTTGGATTTTTAATTTTCAAGCTTTTCTAAGTACTAGCGACAAAAATGCTGTAAAAAATGGTGCCGGTGTTAATTTATTTGGTGATGTTTCGATTAAATTTAGTCGCTCACTTGATGCTTTAAAAAATCAGTTAGACACTTTAAATAAGAAGAATGAATTGGCTCAACAAAAAGCTGCGGCCGGTGATATAAAAAAGTTCGCTGCAGATTTAGAAGCTAATTTAGCTTCTAGTAGCCCTGCTCAAATAAAAGCAACTAGTAGTTCATCGACTGATTTTGTGATAGAATCTATGTCTAGTAGTTCGGCTAGTAGTACAATCTCTAGTTCCACTAAACTTTCTGATGCTGAACTCAAAAAAATTAAAATTAGCATTGAAGAGATTAATAAAAAAATTCAAAGTAATAAATAGATTATATGCCAAAAAAGAAATTAATTTACAAAAAATATGAAGCCAAACCGGAACTTGATGCTTCGGGTGTGCAATCAGAATTAATGATTTCAGCTGACGGTGGTTTTGGTGAAGATAATCGAAAAAATACTTTATACGGAATTGTGGAAGATCAACCAATTGTTGATGAAATGAAACGAGCTTATTTAGAATATGCGATGAGCGTTATTGTTTCGCGCGCCTTGCCTGATGTGCGTGATGGTATGAAACCGGTGCATCGTCGTATTTTATATGCGATGTGGAGTGTTGGTTTACGATCTAACGCTAAATTCAGAAAATCGGCGACTGTGGTCGGTGAAGTGTTAGGTAAATATCATCCACACGGTGACTCTTCGGTTTATGATGCTATGGTTCGTTTGGCGCAAGACTTCTCGATGCGTTATCCGCTTGTTCGCGGTCAAGGTAACTTTGGTTCCATGGATGGCGATAGTGCGGCGGCGATGCGTTATACCGAAGCTAAATTGGCTGGGATTGCTGATGAAATGTTGTTAGATATTGATAAGGATACAGTTGATTTTATGCCGAACTACGATGGTTCTCATTCGGAGCCAAAAGTTTTACCGGCTAAATTACCAAACTTATTATTGAACGGTACAATGGGTATTGCCGTTGGTATGGCGACTTCTATTCCACCACATAATTTAGGGGAACTTATTGATGCAATTAATTGTTTATTAGATAATCCAGATGCTTCAATTGAAGATTTGATGAAATTTGTTAAAGGCCCTGATTTCCCAACAGGCGGTATTATTTATAGTAATGCTGATATTTTGCAAGCTTATGCGACTGGTAAAGGTGGCATTGTGACTCGTGGTCGCGCTGATATTCACGAAGATAAGAGTGGTAATTTTCAAATTATCATCACTGAATTACCATACCAAGTTAACAAAGCGATGTTTGTGGAAAAAATTGCCGATCTAGTTAAAGATAAAAAAATCGACGGCGTTAAAGGTTTGCGTGATGAATCCGGTAAAGAAGGTGTGCGTGTTGTGGTTGATTTGAAAAAAGAATCTTATCCGAAAAAAGTTTTGAATGTTTTATATAAACACACCCAACTACAATCCACTTTTCACGTTAACATGTTGGCGCTCGTTGATGGTATCCAACCAAAAGTTTTAACTTTACGCATGGTTTTAGAAGAATACATTAAACACCGTGAAGTGGTTGTTCGTCGTCGCACCCAATTTGAATTAAATAAGGCTAAAGACCGGGCTCATATTTTGGAAGGTTTAATGATTGCTTTGAAGAATATTGATGAAGTGATTAAAACGATTAAAGCTTCAAAAAATAAAGATGAAGCGCGCGTTAATTTGATTAAGAAGTTTAAATTATCTGAACGCCAAGCCGTGGCGATTTTGGAAATGCGTTTACAAAATTTAGCTAACTTGGAAAGATTGCGCATTGAAGAAGAATGGAACGAAAAGATGAAGCTTATTAAAGAATTGGAAGCTATTTTGAAATCTGTGGCTATGATTCGCGCCATTATTAAAGATGAGTTAAAAGAAATTAGAGATAAATTTGCTGATGAACGTCGCACACAAGTGATGGTTCATGGTATTAAAGATTTCAACGTGGAAGATTTAGTGCCAAATGAAGAAGCGATGGTTATGATGACCCGTGATGGATACATTAAACGTTTGGATCCTGACACTTTCAAGGTTCAGGCTCGCGGCGGTAAAGGCGTGATTGGTTTAACTACCAAAGAAGAAGATTCTGTGGAATTCATGTTCACAACCTTCACTCATAACGATTTATTATTCTTTACGACTAAGGGTCGTGCTTTCCAATTGAAGGCTTATGAAATTCCAGTGACTTCTCGTACCGCGAAAGGCACCCCAGTAGTTAATTTCTTACAATTAACTAGTGGTGAAAAGATTACTTCGATTTTACCTTTAGATAAGATTTCCACCAGTAAATATTTGTTCTTCGCCACTGAAAAAGGTTTGGTGAAGAAAGTGGAAATTGGAGCTTTCTCCAATGTTCGTCGTTCGGGTTTAATCGCTATGAAGATTAAAGATGATGATAAATTGATTTGGGCAAAACCAACATCTGGCACTGATGAAATTCATTTAATTACGGCCATGGGTCAAGCAGTTCGTTTTGCAGAAAGCGATGTTCGTGATATGGGTCGTGGTGCCTCCGGTGTTCGTGGTATTAGATTGAAAGGTAAGGATATTGTCATTGGTATGGGTATTATTAAAACTGACAAAGAAAAGAAACGTCATTACCAAGTGGTAACTATCATGGAACAAGGTTATGGTAAGCGTACTGATTTGAAATTGTACAAAGTTCAAGGTCGTGGTGGATCTGGTATTCGCACTGCCAAGATTACGGATAAGACTGGCGCGATTGTCAGTGCTTATTTGGTCAATGCCGATTCCATGATTGATAAAGATTTAATTGTAATTTCCGAAAAAGGCCAAGTGATTCGACTTCCATTTAAATCGGTCAATGAATTAGGTCGTGATACTCAAGGTATCCGCGTTATGCGCTTTAAGGAAGCTAATGATAAGGTCGCTGGTGTTACTTGGGCTTAAGCACTAACTCTCTATAAAAACCTCGTCTAATCGGCGAGGTTTTTTGTTGTCCGATTGACATTTTCTGTGATTATGGTAAATTTTGATATCAATTGTTTTTTAAAAATTAATAATACTAATCTTAAATTAATAAGTCATGAGAGAAATGAATAATGCCAAGCCGGCTAAGCATTTAAAATGGGAATGGGCTAAAATTTACCAAAATTGGTTTAACACGAAAGTCGATTTTGCGGATTTAATTATTCCGGAAATTTACGATCCGAAAAAACATTTCGGAGTAATTTTGCCTAAAGGTGTTAACTGGGATCAGGCGTCAATGGTGGCGCGCAATAACTTTGATATTGATTTTTATCCGAAAGATTTTAATAAAAATGTTTCCGTTGATAAGGATGATGTGCCTAAAAATGAGCGCATTGCTAATAATGGTAATGTTTTTAAAAATGATCGCATTGCTGATAGAAATTACGTTGTTATTTTTGCTAAAAGCATTTCAGCTGATAAAAAGTTCAGAGACATTTCTGCTAATAATTTGGTTGAAATGAACATTTCTGGCATTACCTTGCTCGAAAGATTGCTTTTGGAAATCTATTATTTTTACAAAACCGCTAAACACTTAGATCTGAAAACTAATACTTTATGCAGTGGTTCGCGTGACGCTAAAGGCAATATCCCCACTTGTGGTTGGGAGTTTACCGTTAAGGAGTTCTATGTTATTTGGTCGGAGGCTAATGAGTGTGACGATACTACTCGCTCGCGCGCAGTTATAGCCACAACTTATTAAATTTATTTTTCATTCTTATGAGCCAATTTCGTTTTTACGATCTTGGCTCTTTTTATTTTTTTGCCCTTCTGTCAAGACTTTCGGGATTTAAAAAATGGTGTTATAATCGGGATATAATCATTGAATTTTATGACATCACTTTTATCAATAGTTTTATTATTAGTTTTAGTTGCCGGTATCGCGATCGTCATTTTTTTGTTAGCCAAAAAGGCTGATAATACCAACGACCTACTTTCTTCGGAAAAGTTGGTAATTTTAACGGAAAAAATCACTCAATTGTCGGAACAAAACCGTGATTTGCGCAATGAAATGGATAAAAAATTATCCGAAACCCACCGCACCAACCAAGAACACTCGGCTAACACCACTAAAATTATTCAAGGTATCACTGGCCAATCGGCCAAATTAATTGCTGATGTGACTGAGAAATTGGCTAAGTTAGATGAAACCAATCGCCAAGTGGTTAATTTTTCTTCCCAATTACAAAACCTCCAAGACATTTTAAAAAATCCAAAACAACGTGGTGTTTTGGGAGAATATTTTTTGGAAGAAACCTTGAAAAATGTTTTGCCACCAAATTCTTATCAAATGCAATATTCATTTAAAGATGGCACGATTGTTGATGCTGTGGTTTTTGTGAAAGAAAAAATTATTCCAATTGATTCGAAGTTTTCGCTTGATAATTACGAAAAGATTTTGGGCGCTGGCAACGATCAAGAATTGCGCGAAAAATTAGAAAAAGCATTTAAGCAAGATTTGAAAAATCGCATTGATGAAACCGCGAAATATGTGAAACCGGCCGAAGGCACTATGGACTTCGCTTTTATGTTCATTCCTTCAGAGGCGATTTATTATGATTTATTAGTTAATAAAGTTGGTGCTGTTTCTGTTAATACTCGTGATTTAATTGAATACGCTTTTAAAGATAAAAAAGTGATTATTGTTTCGCCAACTTCGTTTTTAGCTTATTTACAAACAGTGCTTCAAGGTTTGCGCGCTATGCAAATTGAAGAGAGTGCGATAGAAATTAAAATTAATGTGGAGAAATTGGGTAAACATTTATTGAGTTACGATGACTTCATGCAAAAATTGGGCAACACGATGTCCACTTCGGTTAATCAATATAATTTAGCTTACAAAGAATTCAAAAAAATCGATAAAGATGTGATAAAAATCACTGGCGTGGTTAGCGAAATTGAACCTTTAATTTTAGATCGACCAAAAACTGATGACTAGTGCAAATACAAAAATTAATTACGCGGAACTTAAAAAGGCAATTGCTCGCACAATTGTTTTTTTTGATATTTTTGATTATCCGCTTTCGACTTACGAATTGTGGCGCTGTCTAAATGTGGCCTGTGATTTTAAAGAATTGCAAAATATTTTGCCGCAATTATGTCGCGATGAATTTATCGGCAAGATTGAAACTTATAATGGTTTTTATTTTTTGGCGGGGCGCAAGGAGATTTTAAAGCAACGTAATAATTTTTATAATTTAGCCAATCAAAAACATAAGATTGCGCGGCGGGGCGCTAAGATTTTACGGTTTTTACCGGGCGTAAAAATGATCGCCATTGGTAATAATTTTTATTATCATGACACGAGCGATATTGATTTATTTATTGTGGTGGCCTCTGGTCGTTTATGGTTATTGCGCAGTTTAATTACTATTGTTGTGCATGTGCTTGGTATTCGCCGCCATGGTCAAAAAGTGGCCAATCGATTGTGCTTGAGTTTTTATGTTAGCGAAGAAAATGAAAATTTAGCCAACTTAACTTTAGTGGATGATCCTTATTTTTATTATTGGTTATCGTTTTTAATTCCACTTTATTCGGAGGGTAAATATTATCAACATTTTTGGGAAGCGAATAATTGGATAATGACAAAATTGCCCAATAGTTCTGAACTTGGCTTGGAATACGCCTGGAGCGTGCGTGATAATTTATTTTTCCGTGGCGTGCGCCGCATTTTAGCGGGCTTAATATTCTCTAAATTCGGAGCTCACTTAGAAAAAACTTTTAAAAAAATGCAAATGCGCAAAATGGCGCATAACGTTTCGAGCTTAGCCAAAGAAGACGACACGCGTGTTATTATTTCGGATTCGGTTTTAAAATTTCATGAGAATGATCGCCGTGGTCAGTTTTTAGATAAATTAAACAAAAAATATGAAGAAATTTTTGGAGCATAATTTTAAATATTTATTTTATATTTTTTTATTTGCTTTGCCCTGGCAGACCAGATTGTTTTTGTATCAAGGCCAATTAAAAAATGAGTATTCGGAATTTTTAAGCGTTAGTCTTTATGGTAGTGATATTATTTTATTGGTGTTATTGCTGGTGGCGGGAATTATTTGGTTTAATAAATTTAAAGCCGAAACTAAACCGGAGTTTAGAAAAAATAAATTGTGGTGGGCACTAGCGGCGCTTGATGCAGTTTTTTTAGTGAGTGCTTTTTTGGCGGGTAACCGGCTAGTTGCTTTTTATCATTATTTTTTGTTTTTGGCGGGCGTGGCTTTATTTTTAATACTTAGTCAGACTAAGCATTTTCACCTCAATAAAATTAAAACTTTTTATGTCTTGTTATCATCTTTATTTTTGCACGCCGTTTTAGGAATTTATCAATTTTTAAGTCAAAGTACTTTTGCTTGTAAATATTTAGGCTTAGCCCAGCATTTGCCTTATTCTTTGGCAGGTGAATCAGTATTGGAAAATTCGGCTGGTCGTTGGTTGCGCTCTTATGGCGGTTTTGATCACCCGAATATCTTTGGTGTGATGATGGTGTTCGCAATTTTATTGTGTATTTATTTATTATTACATCACAGTCAAAATAAAAAATGGTTGAATTTAAATGTAGTGTTTTTATTTAGCTTTACTTTAGCCTTATTCTTTTCTTTTTCCCGTGGTGCCTGGTTGGCGCTGTCAGCCGCTTTTGTAGTTTGGATCTTGGTAGAATACCAGAAATCAATTTTAATTTATCGCTCTAAATTTTTCCGCCAGCCATTGTTTTGGGGCTTGTTACTTTTGTTGCTAATTTTCTTTTTAGAATACGGCAATTTAGTGGCCACGCGTGTGAGCGCCACGGATCGCTTGGAAGCAAAATCAATTTCCGAAAGAATTGATTATTTAGTGGATGCTAAAAATTTAATTCAAAGTAATTGGTTAATCGGTGTTGGTCCGGGAAATTACGTGGAAGCGGCCCTAAAAATTAATCCAAGTCAGGCCTTTTGGTATTATCAGCCGGTACACAATTATTTTGTTTTATTATTCGCGGAGTTGGGAGTTTTTGGATTGCTTTTTTGGTTAGCATTTTTAACTTTGCTTTTATGGCGCCTATCAATTGAACGGCGCGGTCACGGTTTTAATTTGGCCTTGGGTGCTGTTTTACTAACAACTATGATGTTGGAACATTTCTTTTTTAGCTTACACTTTGGTATACTGATGTTATGGATAATTTTAGGATTAATATACAATAAGCAATATGAACAAATTCAAAATAAAGAAATTAAAGAATAATTTGCCGGTAATTTTAGCGCCGATTGCCGGGACGGAAACAGTGACAGCAATTATTATGTTTAAGACCGGTTCAAAATATGAAACTCGGGAAAATAATGGCATGTCTCATTTTTTAGAGCACATGTTTTTTAAGGGCACCGAGAAGCGACCAAACACTTTGCAATTATCGAGCGAATTAGATGTGTTAGGTGGCGAGTTTAATGCCTTTACCTCTAAAGAATATACGGCTTATTACGTAAAAGTAGCTAAAGAGAAATTGGAAAGAGGCTTGGAACTTTTAAGCGATATGCTGCAAAATTCCAAATTTGATACTGCCGAAATTGAACGAGAAAAAGGTGTGATTATTGAGGAATATAATATGTGTGAAGACAATTCTCAAGAAAGCGTGGAAGACGTACTTGAAGAATTACTATATGGTGATACGCCGGCCGGTTGGCAAGTTTTGGGCACGAAAGAAAATATTCGTCGCTTTACGCGCGAAGATTTTATTAAATATTTCAAATCACAATATGGTGCTAATAGCGCCGTGCTTTGTTTGGCGGGAAACATTAAAGATAAAGAAGTTTTAAAATTGAGTTATGAATATTTTGGCACCTTACCAGAGAATAAATTTAAAAATAAAATTAAAACAGTTGAGAAACAAAGTGCACCGGCGCTAAAAATAAAATATAAAGAAACTGATCAAACTCATTTAGCACTTGGCGTGCGGACTTTTCCACTTGGACATAAAGACGAACAAGCGGCTAAAATGTTGTCTGTGATTTTAGGTGGCTCAATGAGCTCCCGTTTATTTATTGAAGTGCGCGAACGTCGTGGTTTAGCTTATTATGTGCGTACCAATACTGATTTTTATACTGATTCTGGCTACATGGCGACTTGGGCTGGTGTGCCGCTCGAGAAATTAGACGAAGCGGTTAAAATTATTTTGGCCGAGTATAAAAGATTAACAGAAGAGTTGGTGTCACCAAGAGAATTAAAACGCACCAAAGAAATGTTGTCTGGTCGTTTAGCTATGCAACTGGAGGCTTCGGATGATTTGGCTGGTTGGTATGTGCGCCAAATGACATTACGTGGTAATTTGATAACTCCGAAAGAATCTTTACGTAAAATTATGAAAGTCACAGCCAAAGATATCCAACGCGTCGCCAAAAAAATCTTTAGCGATAATCGTTTAAATTTGGCGATAGTGGGAAAGATAAAAGATGAGAAAAAAATAAAAGAAATTTTGAAATTTTAATATAAAATTATGAAAAACGCACGTAAAAATGCTGCGCATTCACGTGGCTTTACATTAATAGAACTTCTCGTTGTTATCGCTATTATTGGTATCTTAGCGACAATTGCTGTTGTGGCTCTACAAAATGCTCGCGCTAAAGGGCGTGACGTGCGGCGCGTCGCTGATGTGAAGCAAGTACAAACAGCGCTGGAATTATTTTTCAACGACAAACAACGTTATCCGACGGCAGCTGAATTTACGACCGGTGCAATTTTCACAACTTCAACTCAAGGCACGACAACTTACATGGCGATAATCCCAACACCACCAAGCCCAGCCGATGGGGCTTGCACTAATGCTAATAATAGTGCTTATTCTTATTTACCAACTACAGACGGCACATCATACTCTATTTCTTATTGTGTTGGCGGTCCAGTTAGCGCTCTTACTCCTGGTAGTCATTGTGCAACACCGGCTGGAATTAATGATGGATCTAATTGTGGGCCGTCCTGTGCAACTGATATAAGTAATTGTTCGTGGGCCATTGTTGGGAGTGGATCCTTGGGCTCTGGATTTGGTGGTAAGATTAAATTTTTAAATAATATTCCCTATGTAGCTTATCAGTCTGGTAGTTATTCTTATGTTTCTAAATTTACTGGGAGTGGTGGTAATAATGGTTGGCAGAATATCGGAGCTATAACTCCAACACCAGGACCATCATCTTATTACCCATCTTTTGATATTAGTAATAATACACCGTATTTAGTTTATGAAGATATGAACGGACAAGAAAATTTGACCTTAGTTAAATATGATAATGCTAGCTCTAGCTGGTCGTTGATGGGGGTGTTTGCCTATGCTAATTCTGAAAAAATATCAATGTCAGTCTATAATGATATTCCTTATGTGGCTTATCAGGATGGTAGTTATAATAGCAAGATATCAGTTATGAAATATGATATTAATACTAACTCTTTTGTTCAGCTTGGTAGTCGTGGTTTTAGTAGTGGTTATGCTTCGGATGTTAATATGTTTGTTTATAACGGTACGCCGTATGTGGCGTATTCGGATAATACTATAAATTCTGGTGCTGTAGTTGTTAAAAAGTATGATGGTTCATCGTGGGTTAATGTTGGCACTCCCGGATTTTCCAGTGGTTATAGTGATTTTATTTCTTTATTTGTTTATAATGATATTCCCTATGTCGCATATATAGATGAATCTTATTCGGGAAAGATTAGTATGATGAAATATACCGGCCAAGGTTCTAGCGGTTGGGAATATGTTGGAGCTCGTGGATTTACCACTAGCTCTGGTGCTTACCCGGCCATTAACATTTACAATGGTGTACCATATATAATTTATGATAATAGTAGCTATAAACCAACTGTCGCCAAATATACTGGATCAGGCCCTCTTTCTGGATGGCAAACAATTGGAAATTTTAATGTTACTAACTACACAATTCCTTCTATAGCTATAAATAATGGCGTAATATATGTAACTTATAGTGATAATAGTCAATCATCAGCTATGTCGGTTATGAAATTTGATCATTAATTTTTATTTAATATGGAACCAGATTTGCTTTCCAACTTAAATCCCCAACAAAAGTCTGCCGTCACTCATGACGCCGGGCCGATGTTGATTGTGGCCGGAGCCGGTACAGGTAAGACTACGGTTTTAATTAATCGCTTGGCTTATTTAGTGTTGGAGAAAAAAATCCCAACAGATGAAATTCTGATTATGACCTTCACGGAAAAGGCGACGAGCGAAATGACGGAACGGGCTGATAAAATTTTACCTTACGGTTATTTTGATTTGTGGATTAATACTTTTCACGGTTTTTGTGAACGCGTGCTTCGTGAACATGCCCTCGATATTGGCTTGAATCCGGATTTTAAATTACTTAGTCAGACCGAGCAATGGATTTTAATTAAGAAAAATTTAAAAGCTTTTGATTTGGATTATTATAGACCACTCGGCAATCCAACTAAATTTATCCATGAAATGATTCATCATTTTTCGCGTTTGAAGGATGAAGATATTAAAGTGGAGGATTATATTAAGCATGCGGCAATGGATGTCTCCTCCGCTGAAAGCTTCGGCGGACCGAAGGAGGAAGAATTGGAAAACAAAAAAGTGGCCGAACTCGCCGGGGCTTATCAGGTTTATAACCAGTTATTACTCGACAATGGTTTTTTTGATTTTGGTGATTTAATTGTTTATACTTTAAAACTTTTTAAGGAACGACCAAATATTTTAAAGTTATATCGCGACAAATTTAAATACGTCATGGTGGATGAATTTCAAGACACGAACTTTGCCCAATATGAGCTCGTGAAAATGTTGGCGGCTCCGCAAAATAATTTAATGGTGGTGGGTGATGATGATCAAGCGATTTATAAATTTCGTGGTGCGTCATTGTCGAATATTATGCAATTTAAAGATGATTATCCAAGCGCCGTGGAAGTAATTTTGGTGGATAATTATCGTTCCAATCAAGAAATTTTGGATGGCGCCTATAATTTTATTAAGCATAATAATCCGAACCGCTTAGAGGAAAAATTAAAGATTGATAAAAAATTAGTTGCCCATAAAAATAGTGAGGGGAAGGCGATTGAGTTTTTAAATTTCGCCAAAGAAAATCAGGCAGTTAGTTTTGTGGTTGATAAAATAAAAGAGTTGTACCAATTGGCGGATGTGACTTGGTCGGATTTTGCGATTTTGGTGCGTGCCAATGATCATGCTGATAAATATTTGAAAGAATTGCGCCGCCAAGATATTGCTCATCAATTTGTGTCGCTCCAGGGTTTATATTACAAACCAATTATTTTGGATATTATTTCTTATTTAAAATTGTTGGATAATTTTCACGAATCACGCGTCTTGTATCGCGTTTTAAATATGAACATTTTTAAAGTGTCTTATTTGGATTTAGTTAATATTAATAAGATGGCCCGGCAAAAAGTTTGGTCATTATACGAAGCTTTAAAAAATATTGAAGTTATTCCAAATATTAGTCCAGAAGCTGTAGTTAACGTTAATAAATTATTGGTTTTATTAGACGCCCAAGCGCCTTCCATTAAAACTGATCGACCGAGCAAAATATTTTTGCGTTTTATTTATGACTCACAACTTCTAAAAAATTTGGATCATGATGTTGATCGTGAAACCTTTTCTTTTATTAATCAGTTTTATCAAAAGATTAAAGAGTTTGAAGTGGCGACACCAGATTTGCGCTTGAATGATTTTGTGGAGATGTTGGATTTAGAATTAGAAGCGGGTGAAAGTGGTCGTTTAAAAATGGATTTTTCTGACTCTGATGTGGTAAAAGTAATGACGATTCATGGTGCTAAAGGTTTGGAATTTAAATATGTTTTTGTCGTTGATATGGTGGATAAAAGATTTCCGACCATTGCCCGGGGAGAAAAAATTTCTATTCCCGACGCACTCGTGAAAGAAATTTTAACTAACTCGAAAGATATTCATCTCGAAGAAGAGCGTCGTCTTTTTTATGTGGCCGCGACCAGAGCTAAAGACCAACTATTTTTAATTGCCGCGAAAGATTGTGGCGGGGCACGTGATAAAAAACCATCACGCTTTATTTCGGAAATCGGCTTGGATGATTCAGTGGTAGTGAATAATGATAATGTGGCGAGCGACTTAGCGCGTGACTTGGCAGAGTTGGATGAACCTGTGAAAGCCATAAAGCAATTATATGAATTACCGGAACGCTTTTCCTTTTCGCAATTAGCAGCTTTTTCGAAATGTCCGTTGCAGTATAAGTTTGCTTTTGTGCTGCGCGTGCCAGTGCCAAGTGATAAGGCTAGTTTGATTTTTGGTAAGGTGATTCATAGTGTCTTGCAAGAATTTGTGCAGCCACTTTTAATTATTGATAAAAGCAAGATTGATAAAACTAAATTAAGTGTTGAAAAAATATTAGAAATTTACCAGGCGCATTTTGTGATGGATGGTTATAAAGACAAAGAAGAGCGCGAAAATTATTATCAAAAAGGTTATAAAATTGTGAGTGACTTCGCCGAAAAATTAAACGCGGCCAAATTGCCGCAGATTTTATTTTTGGAAAAAGAATTTAATTTTAAAATTGGAGAATATTCGATTAAGGGTGCAATTGACCGTATCGATGCACTTGATGACGATACTTTAGAAATTGTGGATTATAAAACCGGTAAGCCGAAAGAAAAATTAGAAGCCGATGATAAAAAACAATTAATGTTATACCAATTATTTTTGGAAGACTTCATGAAGAAAAAAGTTTCCACTCTTAGTTATTATTATTTGGAGAGCGGGGAGAAAATATCGTTTACAACTAAGGAAAAAGATTTGGCTAAATTGCGCGAAGACTTACTCGCGGAAATGAATGAAATTCGGAAATTAAATTTCCCACCAAAACCTAGTATTCTTTGCGGTTTTTGTGATTTTAACGGCATTTGCGAATTCCGTGATCGTTAATCTTGACCTTTGTTTTTTTTAGGATTATAGTAAAAACAGTTAATTAAAAATTAAATATTTAAAACCCATAGACATGGAAAATATAGGACTTAGCTTTTCGGTTGATTACGGTAAACCGTTTGCGGATTTAATCAAAGCCGCTGGATTTAACTGGTTTAATCCAGATATTGTTGATATGTGTTTCGATATCGTTTCGGACGACAATCAAAATCGAGGCGCAGTTATGGACGGAAAAATTTTTGATTATAATATTTTTTCATTGGAAAAAGTTGAGCACATTAAAGGCATTATGGCTGACAACGGTTATCGCCTTGGCACTCCACGTGAAATGATTTCTTTCTATTCTCAAAATTCCATTCATTTGCAATCAGCTCAGTTCGTCGCGATTAATCCTTCTTTTGAAAAGTCGCTCACGGAAAACTATGTTTTGGGAATTGATACTTATGATAACGAGGCTTGCTTGTGCATTTATAATATATGCGACAATCTTGATCGACATATCTTTGGTGTTAAAAATTTATAAAGACTCAGACGCGATTTAAATTTTAAAAAATCGCACGTAATACTAATTTGTATTACATGAGGTGCCACGCACCGAAGACCCCGCAAACTGTAAAGCGGGGTTTTTTTATTTTTGACAAAAGCCACCTTTTTCCCTAAGATGTAAGTACTATGGAAAATGAAACTGAGCGCTTAGTCGCGCCAAGTGAGACAACTGAAGATTCATCTTTTGATTCGAGTTTGCGCCCAAAAACGCTAAAGGAGTATATTGGTCAAAATAAAATCAAGGATAATTTGGAAATTACGATTGCGGCCGCTAAAAAGCGGGGCGAGATGATTGAGCATGTCTTGCTTTATGGTGCGCCAGGGCTTGGTAAAACGACTTTGGCACATGTGATTGCTAATGAGATTGGCGCTAATATTAAAATTACTTCCGGTCCGGCCATTGAAAAAACTGGCGATTTGGCAGCAATTTTAAGCAACTTAAATGAAGGTGATATTTTGTTTATTGATGAAATCCACCGTTTAAATAAAACGATTGAAGAAATTTTATATCCGGCCATGGAAGATTATGCTCTGGACATTATTATGGGCAAAGGTCCAACTGCCCGGACACTACGCCTAGATTTACCCCACTTTGCAATTATTGGCGCGACAACGCAGGCTAGTTTATTGTCGGCACCGTTACGCGATCGTTTTGGCATTGTGCATCATCTTGACTTTTATGAGCTAGATGATATAAAAAGGATTATTAAACGCAGCGCTCGAATCTTGGGAGCGAATATGGATGAAGTGGCTGGTGCTGCGATTGCTAGTCGGGCCCGACGCACTCCCCGTATTGCTAACCGTCTATTAAAACGGGTGCGTGATTATTGTGAAATTAAAAACAATGGGCAGATTGATGAAGCGGCTGGTTTAGCATCTTTAAATATGTTGGAAATTGAC
Organism: Candidatus Falkowiibacteriota bacterium; assembly: GCA_037137655.1. GTDB lineage: Bacteria > Patescibacteriota > Patescibacteriia > Patescibacteriales > UBA12465 > JBAXJX01. The sequence goes on along the minus strand of JBAXJX010000004.1, from coordinate 8,994 downwards.
GAGCTTGGGCTTGATGCCGTTGATCGTAAGATTTTAGAAACCATCATTATAAAATTTAAAGGTGGTCCGGTTGGTTTAAATACCTTAGCAGCTTCGACTGGTGAGGAAATGGATACTATTGAAAGTATGTATGAACCATATTTAATGCAACTTGGTTTTATTGATCGGACAGCTCGCGGTCGCATTGTGACTGATTTAGCTTATGAACATTTAGGTATTGTAAATAATATAAATAAATAGAGTGAATATAAATTAATAGTAAATTAACAATTTAAAAAAAGGAGACAAAATGAGAGTATTATTTGAAAAATGGAAAGGTTTTTTGTTTTTTTATTGGCACGGGTGCGCTGGTGTTAATATTGTTGGCAGTTCAACTGACAAGTTAGATATTGTTTTTTCTAACAGCAAAACAAAAAGTAATAAAAAAACCACGGAGTCAACTGATAAAACAATGAAAAAAGCTCATGAGGTTCGAGTTAGTCAAATGCAAAAACAAGGCCTTAAAGCACAACAAAAAGTAAAAACTAGTCTCTATAATAAATAAAGATGAAACCCAAAAATAAAATGAAGTTATTGTTATAGCTTCATTTTTTATTTATACTATAACTATGAAATTAACATTGTCTGATTTTGACTACAATTTACCAAGAGAATTGATTGCCCAAGAGCCAAGTGAACCACGCGATGCCGCGCGGTTGTTAGTGTTGAATAAAAAAACTGGTGTTATAGAACACCGACATTTTTATGATTTACCGGAGTATTTAAAATCCGGTGATGTTTTAGTTTTAAATAATACTCGTGTTTTTCCGGCCCGACTCATTGGTGAGAAAAAAGCCAGTGGTGGTAAGGTGGAAATTTTTTTATTACACAAAAGTCAGGGGGCGACGTGGCAATGTTTAATTGGTGGAAAAGTTCGGCCCGAGGCACCAGAAATAATCTTTCCCAAAAAACTAGCGGCCCAAGTTTTGCGCAATAATAATGATGGTACTTGGGAGGTGAAATTTAACAAGAGTGGTTCTGAATTTATGAAGATAGTGGAAAGCATCGGTCTGATGCCGCTCCCGCCGTATATTAAAAGAGATTCTAAGACTAAAGCTGACTTAAAAGATTATCAAACTGTTTTTGCGGATGCCAAAAAAACTGGTTCAGTCGCGGCGCCAACAGCTGGTCTCCATTTTACACCGGCACTCCTTAAAAAAATAAAAACCATGGGCGTAGAAATTTTAGAAGTAACTTTGCATGTGGGATTGGGAACATTTTCTGGTGTGAAAACCGAAAATCTGGCTGAGCATAAAATGCATGCTGAGTTTATAGAAATTAAATCTAGTGTGATTAAAAAAATTAAAACAGCTAAATTGGCTGAGCGCCGTGTTATTGCTGTGGGTACAACGGCTTGCCGGGCGCTAGAAACTTTGGCACGCGCCAAAGATTATGACGAAAATAAAACCTTTACTGATAACACGGAGATCTTTATTTATCCTCCTCAGAAATTAAAATTAGTTGATGCTTTAATTACTAATTTTCATTTGCCGAAATCAACTTTGTTAATGTTGGTTTCATCTTTGGCAGGTAAAGCCAATATTGACAAAGCTTATGAAATAGCGGTGAATGAAAAATATCGTTTCTTTAGTTATGGTGATGCGATGTTTATTAAGTAATATTGGCCATTTTATCAATTTGCCAAATTGCTTTTATTATGATAAATTATAGATAATTAATTAAATCTTTTTATAAAAATACTATATGTCTTTTTTACGTAAAACCTGGGAGTTCGTTAAGGTTGTTGTAATCTCATTGCTTATTATTTTGCCAATTCGTTATTTTATAATCCAACCTTTTTATGTAAAAGGTGCTTCTATGGAACCGACTTTTCATGATAGTGAATATTTAATTATTAATGAGATTGGCTATCATTTTGAAGAACCAAAGCGGGGTGACATTGTTGTTTTTCGTTACCCACTTGATCCTCAAGAATATTTTATTAAAAGAGTGATTGGTTTACCAGGTGAAAAGATTGATATTAATAATGGTAAGGTTTTTGTTTATAACGACAAGCACCCTAATGGCATCGAGCTAGATGAGTCGGCTTACTTAGATCCAAGTGTTAAGACTTATGATTTAAAAGAGGAAACAATCAGTGTTGGAAGCGATCAATATTTTGTTATGGGTGATAATCGTAACAATTCAAAAGACTCACGTACTTTTGGGCCGGTAGATAAAAGTTTTTTAACTGGCAAGGTTTGGTTGCGTGGTTGGCCGGTGAAGCGGGCCACTGCTTTTGGATCACAAAGTTATGGTATGGATCGTAATTAATTAATTTTTAAATAACCAGAAAAATTATGCCTCGCATGAAAAAAGGAACAAAAAAAGCCAACGCGGCCCGTCAAGCTGACAGTATCCGCCACAAAAAAGAACAAGTGCCACGTCTACTTGGTACTAAAGATGTTAGTACTCAGGACTATAAATATTGGAACTCGCTTAGTAATAAATTAGCCGAAATTGCTAATATTTATGGTTTTAACCGTTTAGAAACTCCGATTTTGGAGAATGTCGCGCTTTATAAGAAATATCCAAAAACCGAGGAGATGTATTCTTTTGCGGCGGCGCGCGGTGACAAAATCGCTTTACGTCCTGATTTAACCCATGGACTTATTCGTTCTTATTTGGATCAAGAAAATGGTAGTAATCAACCATTTAAAGCTTTTGCTTTCGGACCAGTATTCCGTCAAGAACAAAAATTCCAAAGTGGTTCTTATCGCCAATTTACCCAATTTAATTTTGAAATCTTTAATGAAGCTAAGCCAATCGCTGAAGCTTTTATGATTGCCATTGTTTATAATTTGTTTAAAGAATTGCAAATCAATGTTCAAATTCAAATTAATTCTCTTGGTACCCTTGATTGTCAAAAAGAATATTTAAGTAAATTAAGTAAATATTATAAAGAAAAGAGTCGCAAGACAAAATTCTGTCCAGAATGTAAGAAGAACATGTTGAAAAATCCAATTGCCTTATTAATGTGTGAAGAACCAGCTTGCCGCGAAGCGCGGGCTGAAGCTCCACAAATTGCTAGCTTCTTGTCAGAGGAAAGCAATACTTTCTTTACCCGTGTCTTGGAATATTTAGATGAGTTGGGTGTAAATTATAGTTTTGATCCATTTTTGATAAAACGAGCCAATTATTATACGGAAACTATTTTTGAAGTTTGGCCAGTTGATGAAAATGGTGAAATCGAAGGTAAAATGTCACTTGGTCGTGGCGGTCGCTACAACAATTTGATTGAACAATTGGGTGGCGGTCCAGTTCCAGCCCTTGGTTTTTCGGGCGGTTTAGAACGCACTATCATGAAAATGAAGGAGAAGGACTTGATTTTTAAGAAAGATGATAATATAATCTTTATCGCTCAGGTTAGTGACGCAGCTCGTTTACGAGCGATGTCCTTATTTGGCGAGTTATACCACGCTGGTTATAAGGTTCGTCAATCGTTTACGACTGATGATTTACGTGAACAATTGGAAGAGGCTAAACGTTTAGATGCTAAAATTATCCTAATTTTAGGCAAAAAAGAAGTTGTGTCCGAAACAATTTTATATCGCGACGTAGAGCTTGGTGTGCAAGAGGTTATTACCCAAAAAGATTTACAAGATCGTTTGCACAAGAGATTTACTAATAAAGAATAATAATTATTAAATATAATGAATTTAAAACATAGAAGGGGGGATATAAATGGCTGACTTTAAACGTAAACCAGGTGAAAGCTTCGAAAGTTTTTTGCGTCGCTTTAAGACTGGTTTGAAAAATAATAAAATTTTAGAAGTTTCACGTAAAAAAAGAACTCTAAAACCAGTAAACACAAAAAGAATCGTTAAGAAACGAGCTTTAATCGGTTTGGGACTTAAAAAAGAAAGAGAATTTTTGCGCAAGACTGGAAAACTAGAGGAGAAAAACATTCGTCGCTAGTTCTCAAAATAAAAACCCCGCAGTAGTAATGCTGTGGGGTTTTTGTATACTAACATTTGACAAAATTTTCACGGTGTGGTATAGTATTAGTATATTTAAAAACTAACTTTCTAACAAAAACTATGAAAAAGTTATTTATTTTGACTTTGATTTTTCCAGTTTTGTTTTTAGCGGGCTGTGCGAGTAAAGTAGCGGATAATAATGCACCTATTAATAATAATATTGAGCAAGTCCCAGTTGTTAGTGAAAATACTCCGGTAGCTACCACTTCTCAAGTGGCAGCACCAATTGTTGCGTCTTCAACTTCAGAGAGTGTAATTAAGACTGATGAATTTTCATATTCAATTGTTAGTGGCTCTGCTATCGTTTCAAGAGAAGTAAAACCTTTTGATTTTACCGCTGATCAATTAAAATCAACTGCGAACGAGTGCGGAACTAAATATGCGTCTAATTATTTTGAAAAGTTAATTTCTAAATTTAGCGGTGCAAATAAAATTGTTTATAATTTTAAATATCAAGGCGTTAGTCAGGATGATGGCATTTTTACTATAACAATTTTGCCAAATAAGGCTGGTTATACTTCGCTAGATCAATTCAAAAAAGATTTTGATGTTTGTGCGGCCGGTGGAGATGTCTATCCATTCTTAGTTAATAATAATTGGTTACTTTTTGTAAGTTCATGTGGAACCGGGTTTGATGATGGTTCTGGTCGAACTCATGGTTGTGATGAAGTAGAAAAAATTGTTGAACCGAGTTTGAAGTTGAATTAATAAAAATCATGAAAAATTAGCCTCAATAAAAAAGACTCACCATTTGGTGAGTCTTTTTGTTTTTCCTTATCTCTGAAAATATTGTTTGATCTTGCCGATGAGCGGGGACTTGGAATATTTTTTAATGGATTCGCGAGCGTGTTTGGTCTTGGCAAATTTCAACCAGGCTTGCGGTGGGTAAGGGCGATTTTTTTCAATAATAATTTCGACGAGGTCGCCGTTGTTTAATTCACAATCCAGTGAACTGATTTTATCGTTGATTAAAACGCCTGCCGCTTTGTTGCCGATTTGAGTGTGTACGGCATAGGCAAAATCAATCGGGGTGGATTTTTCTGGTAACTCAATGACGTCACCTTTCGGGCTGAAGACAAAAATGCGATCTTGAAAAATATTGGAATTTTTAATCTCATGAATAAAATCATTGGTCTCTTGATATTCCTTTTTGATTTCCATGATTTCTTTAATCCATTTTGGTTGATCATCTTTTTTACCGCGGCCGGCCGTGCCTTTGTAATGCCAATGAGCGGCAATGCCATAAATTGATTCTTCATTCATTTCGGTGGTACGAATTTGAAATTCAGTGGCTTTGCCTTCCGGGCCAAAGACGGTAGTGTGCAGTGAACGATAACCATTTGGTTTAGGCACAGCAATATAATCTTTAAAGCGGTTTATTTTTGGTTTCCAAATTGTATGAATAATGCCGAGTGCTTTATAGCAATCTGGAATATTTGTTAATAAGACGCGGAGCGCAAATACGTCATAAATCTCATCAAATTTTCGATCTTTAATTTGCATCTTTTGCCAAATGCTATAAAGATGTTTAAAGCGGTATTCGATGGTGTAAGAAATTTTATGACGGTCTAATTCTTCGGCTAATTCTTTTTTTACTTTTTGAAAGAATTGATTTCGTTCCGTTTTTTTCTCGACTTCATATTTGTGTTCAAGATCAGCGAATTCTTCTGGGTACAGAAATTTAAAACATATATCTTCCATTTGCCATTTTAAGCGCCAAATACCAAGTAGTCCGGCAATTGGAGCATAAATCTCTAGTGTTTCCTTGGCAATACGTTCGCGTTTGTTTCCAGGTAGAGCATCTAGAGTTCTTAAGTTATGTAAACGGTCGGCAAATTTTATAAAGACCACGCGTAAATCATGCGCCATCGCAATAAACATTTTACGAAGATTTTCTTTGTAACGTTCGACGCCACGATATTTTAATTTTCCCAGTTTAGTAACACCTTCTACTAAGTCGTGAATTTCTTGACCGAAGTTTTTTTTAACATCCTCTAGTGTGTAGTCGGTATCTTCTGGGACGTCATGTAATAACCCGGCGATGACAGTTGGCAAATCACATTTTATTTCTGCTAGAACATAAGAAGTGTGGAGACTGTGTTGAATATAAGGCTCGCCACTTTTACGCATCTGTCCGGCATGCGCTTTGTCGGCAAAATCAAAAGCCAGCGCGATCATTTCAGTATCGGCGTTTGGGTTGTTGTCTTTAAATTTTTTTATGATTCTGTCGACTGTCATAAGTATTTACGAAGATAAATCTTTGTGCTATAATTCTAGTATAAATTAGGGACTTAGTAAAGCAAGAACCCGATGTACAAACGTGATAAAAAAATAAAATTTTTCTTCGGTCTATTTTTGTTGATGGGCGTTTTTTTGTTTGCGGGACATGCTTTGGCGCAAGTCGATACTGGTGCTAATATTGTTGGTAACTCTATTGCTTTAGGTAATCGTGATCCACGGACGATGATTGCCACGATCATTAATGTTTTTTTGGGAATTCTTGGAATTGTCGCTATCGTTATAGTTTTGATGGGTGGTTTTAAATGGATGACCTCGGATGGTAATGAAGAAAAAATTGCTGAAGCTAAAAAAATATTGGTGGCTGGTTTAATTGGCATGGCTATTGTTTTGGCGGCTTGGGGAATTGCGACTTTTGTCATGAATCAATTGCTCGGTGCGACTGGTGGTAATAATGCGAGTAGTACTGCGAGTACAAATGCGACTCATTTTGGTTCTGGCAGTGGTCTTGGTCAGAATTGCGATAGTAATACTTTGCAACCAAGTTGCCAGCCAGGTCAATGTGACGCTGGTTTAACTTGTAGCCCTTCTTCTTGTACTTGTTTACCTGGCCCAGGGGCTTCTTGCGGTTCAGTTAGTAACGGTATTTGTTCAGCTAATATTCAATGTATTGATGGTTCAAAATGTAATAACTCTTGTGTGTGTGAAGCTTGCGCTCCGGGTGATAATTCTTGTTCTCCTCTTATAACTTGTAACGCTTCCAATGTTAATGGTCAGTGTTTACCAGATAGCACTGTTTGCCCATCTGGCCAAACTTGTGGTACGGATTGTTATTGTCGCACTGGTCAATTTGGTGATGCTTGTGATGGTAATAGTGCCACAGCTGTTTGTGAGGCTGACAATTCTAAATGCGATAAGAATGCTGGCTTAGTTTGCGATCCGGCTAATTGTTCTTGTACTGGTTCTCCTGTGATTACTGGTATTAGTCCAGTGGGCGGATTTTGTGTAAATGATATTAACAAAGCTTGTAATAAGGATGCTGATTGTGCCGGATCAACTTGCGACATGGAAACACCAAATGGTGCAGCTAATAATTTTGTTACTATTTCTGGTTATAACTTTGGTGATTACGTGACTGGTAGCCAGGTATCATTTTCTGATATTTTAGGTCGCAGTCCAAGTGCTGTTAATCCAGCTTGCGGTAATAGTTGGACTAACACCCAAATTATTACAGCCATTCCAGTGGGAGCTAAAAATGGTCCGATTAAAATTGTAAATGGTGGCATTACTGCTCCGGGTTTACCAAACTATGATTTAACTAATGATACGGCCGGCCCAACATTTAAAGATTTTGTTGCCAATAGTATTGTTCGCCCTGGCATTTGTAATGTTAATCCGGCTGCTGGTCGTTATGGTAATTCAATTACTGTAAATGGCAATAATTTATTGGCTGGAAGTGAAGCTTATTTTGGTCAATATAGTAGCGCTATAAAAGCGGCTGCTGCTGTTTTTAACGGACTTAGCGGTACGGTTAAAATGCCAAATATTGCTGCTGGAGCTACTTCCTTATTTGTTAAAAATGGCACTACAACTAGTAATTATGCGGCCGTGGAAAAACAAGCTGAAGCCATTGTTGGTCCAGCAATAACATCGTTTGATCCACAAACTGGTAAAGCCGGTCAATATGTCACAATTCGTGGTACTGGTTTTGGCGGACAAAAAGCCGGTAGTCATGTTTATTTTCAAAATTTAGCTACAACATCTGAAGCGTCTTATGATTTTCCTTCAGTTTGTTTAAGTTCTCTTTGGTCTGATAATCAAATTATTGTTAAAGTGCCACAAGGATTATCTGATGGTCCTTATGCAATTGTTTTAAAAATAGCTACTTGGAGTGTTAGCACTACACCATTTACTTTTGTGGTTAATTCAGCAGCGCCACTACTTCCAAGTTTATGTAAGATTGAGCCAAATCGTGGTCCGGCTAATGCGGCGGTTAGTGTTTGGGGTGAATATTTTGGTGTAACTCCAGCTAACGGTACTTTTAATAATGGTATTCCTTTCTCTGGGGCAATTTCTAATGATAATGGCGCTAATAAAGTCGCTACACTTGTTCCAATACAAGCTATTACTGGCCCAGTGAAAGTTGGTAGTGGTAACTCTTTAAATTTTACAGTTGGATCTTGTACGGCCGATTCTGATTGTGGCGGTGGTACACCAAATTGTTGCGCGGCAAGCACTGCAAAAGCTGGTCAATGTACTATTAATAAGGCAGATTGTTTTTCTAATATTTTAACTTCAGTTTTTCAATGGGGAATTAGTAGCGGTATTACTTGTGACGGTTTGGATGCGGCGGCATGTTTAAAAACTGCTGGTTGTACTCAGGCCTCTGATGGCAAGTGTGCTCCATGTAGCACTATCTCCGATGTTACTTCGTGTAAGGGTGCTCAGAATTGTTGTTTAAGTGGCACAACTTGCGGCGGCATTGATGTTGCGGCTGGATTTTCAAAAGAAGTGAGTACTGGAAAATGTGTAATTACTGATTGTTCTAAAATTAATGATCCATATCAATGTCGAGCTAATACTCAATGCGCCTGGGATGGCACAAGTTGTGGTCCAAAAGATTGTACAAAAATTACTGATCCAAGTTTGTGTAGCGCTGATATTCAATGCGCTTGGAACGGTACAAGTTGTGGTCCAAAAGATTGTACAAAAATTACTGATCCAAGTTTGTGTAGCG
>JBAXJX010000003.1:0-43698 GCA_037137655.1 Candidatus Falkowiibacteriota bacterium | reverse complement strand
GAATGCCGTTAACCGTGTGGGGTGAAGCGTGCAAATCTTTTTGAAAAGATTTCGCTAACGCTCAACCTTTCCAAGAAAGCTTCGCCCGCTTCAGGTGCGGTATTTCATAAGAAGCGCTTTACTACTTCCCCTCGCTGTTGAGCGACAGCGAAATGGAGAGGGGCTGGGGTGAGGTGAAACAAAAAGCCCTCCGTTTGCACGGAGGGCTTTTGCGTTATTCTTTATTTCACCGAAGTGAAATTAGGAATTGACTATCTAGACAATGTACCACCTTGTACTGAAGAAACTCCAGGGATGTATACGCTTGTTAAGTTGTTCATTTGGATATCATCAGTAGCAGTACCCAAAGTAGCAATCTTAGTTTGAACGTAAGCATTGTCAGAATATGCAACGTCAGCAGTAACTACTAAAGTTACAGTTCCGTTCATTTCAGCACCTTGACCAACAACACCGTTGATCAAAGAAGCTAATGAGCTAGAAGACCATGTAGCTAAACCACCTGTGAATGAAGTTGCATTAGCTGTTTGACTAGTACCGTCAACATGAAGTTGAACGTTAGTAGTTGTACAGTTAGCTGAACCAACAGTAACTTTCAAAGTCTGTAATAGAGCTTTGTATTCGTCATTGTTAGATTTTCTGTTTGCACCATCGTTAATTACTAAAGTGTATTTACCGATAGTTTGGTTTCCACCAACTAAAGTTGCATTGCTTAAAGCATTTGTAACTGAAGTTAATGCAGCGTTAGTAATAACAGCAGTTTTTGAAGCACCAGTACCAGTTGTAGTAGCTGAAACGTCAACACCTGAGTTATCACCTTGAGCGCTAATAGCACCTAAGCTGTAAGAAACAGTTCTTCCGATAGTAGCAGTTGAAGCAGAATCGCCAGCGACGTTAATGCCTTTAGCTACAACAGAGATAAACAATGAAGTAGATTGATCACCAGCGAAATCAACGTTGAATGGATCAAAAGTTACATCACCATTAGCGTCAACAGCTTTTTCAACTACTAGAGTTGGAACGCCATTTACGATTTGGTAAAGTTTAACTGATTTCAAGTCAGCAGCACGAGCTGAACCGCCTTGAGTCAAAACTAATTTAGTAACTTTAATGCTTTCATTAGCTGTAGTGAATTTGATTTCACCAAGATAATTGTTAGCTACAGTTTCACCACCAGCTAACAAAATTGAATTTGTATTAGCTTTAGCGTCAGTAGTTAACAAAGAAACATTCAAAGAACCGTTAGCAGACATAGCTACAGAACGAGAAGCGCCTGTAACTGTACCACCAACTGTAAATGATTTGTTACCAGTATTAGATCTTACAACAACATCGTTAGTAGCACTAGCAATGCTCATTGTGAATGTACCTGCAGTTAAAGTTGAAGCAAAAGTAGCTTTAACACTTAAATCAACAGTTGTGTTAGCAGCGATAACAGAAGACAAAGAACCGAAAGTAATAGTACCAGCAGAAATGCTAGAACCAGAAACGGATTTTGCTAAAGCGCCGTTAACATATAAATCTAATTGAGTGATGTTGTTCTTGTTGAACAATGTTGAAGAAGAACCAGTTAACATAACTGATTGTAATTTAACACCATCAGCTGTACCAGCTTGCAAAGCAGCACGGTAAATTTCAACATTAGATGCACCGCCAACAGCAGTTACGCTAACCAAAGAAGTTGGAGTAACTGTTAAAGAAGCTGTTTTTACAGTGATTGTAGAACCAGCTAAGCTTGAAGGAGTGATCTTAGTGCTTAAATCAGCATTAGATACATCACCAGTGATAGATACGTTAGAAGAAATGCTTGGTAAGCTTACAACGATAGTTGTACCGTTTGTAACGTCTGAATTTTGTGCATTTTGCGCAATATCAGCACGAACACGGAATTTCTTAACTACACCCTTAACTAATGAGATTTCATCAGTCATGTTGTAAGTGTAAGTACCTGCAGTAACGATGTCACTACCAGTTAAATCATAAATACCACCAGTTGTAACGTCAACTAATTGAACATTTTTGATTGTACCTGTAGCCATTGTTCCAACAGTCAAAGTGAAATTGTTGATTGATTTAACAGTCGCATTTTCATTCTTTGAATCCATTGTGAAAGTTGCTAAAACAACACTGTTAGTGTTTGGTTTAACATCAGTGTTTGGAGTACCGTTTGTAGCTGATTTATCCATATCGAAAGTAACATCACCTGATGTTAAAGTGATAGTTGCAGCTGCACTTGCAGTAGCGATAGTATCAGTAGAAACTTGGATAGAATATCCGTAATCTTGACCAACCATTACTAAGTCAGTTTTGCTGTTTAAGTATAATTTTACAGTATCACCTGTAGAACCAACACCTAAGTCAGCTTTAACTTCTAAAGATGAAGAATCACCTTTAGCGATCTTGAAATTGTTGATAGCGAAAGTTACATAACCGTCGGCATAAGTACCAGTAGCGATTTCTGAACCGTCAGCATACAATTTAATGTTTGACAAAATGTCAGCTGAATTTGTACCGCCATTCTTTAATTTCAAAGATTGAACTAATACAGCTTCGTTGCTAGCAGTTAAGTCAAAACCGATCAAAGAAACGCTGTCTTCACCAAAAGAGTGAGAAGCGCCAGTTGATGATTGAGTACCCATAGTAACTGAACCAACATTGCTTGAAGCAGTGTTAGACATAGCGTTACCAACTACTGGGAATGAACCAGAAATTGAAGTCGCACCAGCTAAAATGTCTGAAGCTTTAGCAATACCTAAAGCGTAGTTACCGCCATTAGTAGTACCAGTAGCGATATCAGCTTTAACAGTTAAAACTTTAGTTGTACCTGCAGCTACAGTAATTGGAGTTGCAAAGTTGAAACTAGCAGTTTTGTCTGATGAAACAGAAGTCTTAGTATTACCAAGTTTGTTACCAGCAGCATCGTAGATAGTTACGTCTTTGATATCAGTAGCAGAACTTAGACCATAAGCAGTCAAAGTGATACCTGAAACAACAACGTCACCATCAGTACCCGCAGTCAAGTTGAACTTCAAGAAGTTTGAAGCAACAGCATTTGGAGTAGTCATGGAAGCTGGAGTGTCGCTAGATTTAGATACGCTTAAAGCTGTACCTGTACCAACAACAACAGCTGAAGCACTGTTTTGTGCAGTGTAAGCGATTGAGCTTTCCATTGCAGTAATAGCAGAACCACCAGCAACAATTGAGTTAGCAGTAGTAATAGTATTAGACAAATCTAAACCATTAGCTTTAGCAGCAGCCTCAGAAGCGATTGAACGATAGTTAGTACCATCGAAGTAATAAACAGCAGATGAACCGCTAGTTTTTACTAAAGAACCGGCTGGGATTGCGTTAATAGCTAAAGGTGAAGAAATTGTATAATTTGTGAAGAAAGAATCAGCAACGTCAACTACTCTTTTTGCCCAGCTTGCGCCGTATAAAGTTGTAGCTTGACTTTCGCTTTGAATTTTTCTTAACACACCGTTTGGCTCAACTGCGTAAACAGAAGGGTCAGAAACGATTTTAACCAATTTTGTACCAGCACGCATCACAACGTTACCACCTAATGGGTAACTTGAAAGTTCTGAAGCAGAAACTGTAACAACACCGGAGAAATCTTTGTACCAAGAAGCGTAAACATCTTGATTTGTGAACACATATCTTTTGCCATCATTACCTAAAAAGTAAACAGCTGATAAGCCGTCCTTTTTGATCAAATCACCAGCAGAAGCTGCAGCACTAGCGTTTGGAACGATAGCACCACTCATAGCTACAACGGTCATTGCGATCACAGTAGACGCAAAAAATTTTCGTAATTTTTGCATAGTTTAATGAATAAATCGGATTGCAATTACTTATATAAATAAGAAATAAACAACCTGAAATGTTTTGCCCGATTATTCACTCTTTTTCAAACATGTTTTAAAACACTAATTTCTTCCAAACGGCACAAAAAACTAAAAAACTGTTGGGGGCTGGACCGAAACAAATCAACCGGAATCCCGCCTTCCTAACTTGCGTCAAGAAAAAGCTTAGTTGGTTTATCTCAGAAAACCCTTATGGTTTTCTGGATCTCCGGCCATTTTTGGAAAATAATGTTTTATAATGTTTTTAAAGAATGTCGGGCGGTTTTTAATGAAGTCGCGTCTCCCGTTTTACCGGGTCGACCTTGCTGACTCGACTAATCCACTTCGCTCACTGATTAAAACCAGTGAATTACCGCGGATTTGACAATTTTGTTCTCTAAACAAAACTGAGAAAATCGGCGCTAATAATTATTGTTACTTATTAAGAACGTCGCCTACAGCTTTTAATTTACTAGCCGCACCACTATAGTTTTTAGCTTCAAACATTTTTTCCGCCTCATCCAACATCGCTGATGGATCAGTTACTGTGCTAGTGCAAACATTAGTGTTGGCAACTGGCGCAGCTGGATTATAAATAGATATACCACTATCTGATTTACCGGAATTAGCAATACCAACTAAAACGTTGTCACCTTTATCAGTGGAAGAGCTGCTAACCGGAGTCTTAACCGCAACATAGCCCGCTGTTTTTTTGGCACTAGTCTTTAGAACACTAACTTCGTTTTTAAAACTATCACTTAAGGTATTTAAATCAGCACTATTAACATTAGAATTAGATGATAAGGCATCAGCAATACTTTGAGCATGGCTAGCAGCGAAATCAGTTGCCATCTTTTCCTTGGCGCTTTCATTAAAGATTAAACCCAAACGTGCTTGTTCAGAAATCACTTTGGCAATATATAAAGAGTTGCTTGGATTAACATTAATAAGATCGTGACCAAAAATTAAACCACCGCCCAAGAATAAAACGATTCCGGCCATTACTAAGACTGGCTGATAGACACTGGAAAAAATATTTTTAAAATTCATGGTGAAAGTTTCGAATGGTCCTGGATTATAAGTAGTTGAAGAATTGGAAATTTGAGCAAACAAAATATCCCGATTGCTTTTTAAAGAAGCAGCATCGGGTTGAAAGTTTTTCAAGTTATTTAATTTTTTGATCAATTCTTTGTCGGTCATATTATTTTTTTTCTTCAATCAAATCTTTGAGCGCTTTCAAGGCGCGAAAGATTGTTACTCTAATATTGACTTTGCTCTTCCCGGTAATGTCGGCAATCTCATCCATCGTCAAGTCATTCACAAAACGCATTACTAAAATTTCACGATACTCAGCTTTGATCTCCGGTAACTTATCTTTAATCATCTCAACGTCAGAGTTTAAATTGATTTGGGTGATAATGTCTTGCGACTCATCAATCACATCAATTTTATTTTCCTCATCATCAATCGAGGCGACAACATGGTGTTCGCGGTAGTAATCAATAATCGAGGTGCGAGCCACCTTATAAAGTAAGGCACGCAGGGTTCGACTATCAACTAAACTATTGTTGCAAACATAGTCCCAAGTTTTTAAGAACACGATCGAGGTCAAATCATTGGCCTCCTCTTTACTACCGACCTTAAAATAAATGAAACGATTTATGTCGGCGGCATACAAATCATAAGCCTCAATAAAGGCGTCCTTGTCTTTCTTCTTTAGACGGGAAAACAAATTCTTTTCTTTCAGTTTTGAGATTGGTTTATCTGACATTATGTTTTGCAATTAGTAATACGTAAAAAGACGTAAAATGTTACAGTAGAATCATAGCACATTCCTGGGCAAAAAACAAGGGTAAACCAGCTAAAATTTGACTTTTTAAAATGGCCTTGTTAGAATGGCAAATATTGACATAAGTCTAGGTTTTTTTAGACTTAAATCAAAAAATAAAGAGTGGTTACAGGCGAAATTGTCCTGAAATTAGCCCAAGCAAGTGGCTAAAAACCGCAGCTTTAAGTCCAGGCAATTTTAGACTTAAAAAATAGCACTTTTTTACCCCACAATCTTATATCTAATAAATAGGCACTTTTAACCATAATATGAACACTGAAAGTAGCAAAAACTTAACTGTAGATAGCGACCACGAGGACCAATCCACAGGCGATAACCAGGTTTGGTTGTCTGTTTCGGAGGCCGCCAAGATTGGTGGCGTCCAAACCAAGACCATCCGCCGGGCCATTAAGAAGGATTTAAAGTACCTTGTTAAGGGCAACCGCTACTCCATAAACTTCAAATCGCTCATCGACTATCTACACAAAAACACCAAGCTCAAGAACAAACTAAACGAGCACGGAATCGGTCAATGGATAGAAATTTGGAAATAAAAAAGAGACGACAACAGTCGCCTCTTTTTTTATTATCGCAATGACATTATTCGGTAATTTCGACTTTCAAATTCTGACTATACACGCCACACTTTCCACCTAAGTATTCACACACTCGGAAATAATAAGTGCCGGCACCAAGATCACTCCAGGTGTCTGATGTAACATTAGCATCGGACAAATAGTGGTAATCGTCGCCTGGATAAACTGGATTTTCGTGATCAGCTTTTACCACTTTAAAACCCATAGATGAAGTCATGTTTTGTAGTGACCAAGAGAAGTTAACGCTATTACCATTTACGGTAGCAGTGGCTAAAATAGCTTTATCGCTAAGAGCGACAGAAGAGCTAGTTTCCTCAGTGGTACTAGCTTTAATTTTTCCTAAATCAGCATTAGTCACACCCAAGCTTAAAGTACGCATAATCTTATAAGCTTCGTCGCCATTTTTTAGATAATGCATTTTCAATGTGGCTGGATTAATATAATAAGCTTCACCATGATTTTGCACTTGTAAGACAATATGACCTTTTAAACGATTAAGCATAGCGCGGTCCCCTTTCTGCAATTTATTAATATCACCATTGGACACGCCTAAACCCATACCGCGCATGGCACTATAAGCCGAAGTGCCATCCTTTAAGTAATAGCGGCTACCATCTTTTGGACTAACATACCAAGCTTCGCCATGATTTTCAACTTGCAACAATATTCGACCTTTTAATGCTTCGAGCATTTTAGATGCTTGAGGCGCAATACTGGTCAAAGAATTAAAACCATTAGCTAAAATATTTTTCGTCGAACTGGCGATTTCACTTCTAATTTCCGCTAATTTACCATTTATTAGTTCCCTGGTCGAACTAGAAATTTGATCTTCAGCTTGATTGTTATCTTCCGCACGAACAACACCAGCTGAAAGCAGTAAACTTAAAGCTAATAACGCAATAATAATTTTTATATTTTTCATATATTTATATTTACAAAAAAGACGAGGGGATTCCGTCCTTCGTCTTTTTTTATCTTGAGCTGCAATTCTAAATTACTATCTAATTATTATAGGATGGCATCCTTAACAGCTTTAGCAACTTTGAATTTAACAACAGTTTTAGCTGGGATTTTGATTTCAGCACCAGTCAAAGGGTTGCGACCTAAACGAGCTTTTCTTTGGATTTTAACCAATTTACCAAATCCTGGTAAAACGAATTCTCCGTTAGTCTTAACTTCTTTGTAAGCTAATGTGCTTAATTGATCCATGAAGCTTACAACTTCTTTTTTAGCTAAACCAGTTTTTTCAGCTAACACGGTCATCAATTGTGACTTTGTCATTTTTGCCATAATTTTTTTTGTTAATAATTAAATTATTTTTTAAAATTTAAAAAACCTAATATTATTATAGCATTTTTAAAGAAAGCCCGCAATATAGCAAGGTTTTTATATTTTCTTAAAAAAATGCCTGTTTTTTCAATGTTTTTGCGCATTTTAAAGTTTTTCGAGTAATCAGTAAAAATCGTTTTTATTGGTCTTTCTGTAAAACATTAAAGTTTTCCCCTCTTTTTACGCTATTTTTTTTAATTTGCTTTTTCGTATTTTTGTCTCATCTCTTCTAATTTAGCTTTCAATTCCACCATCTTTAATTCCCGATCAACCATAATCTTATTAACGTTTTCCAGTTCATCAATTTTATCATTCAAATCTTGCTCCCGTTTTTTTATATCCGTCATATCACGTGCCACGCCAAAAATATATTTTCCATCAATAATACTTATCGGACGGACCACAACTTCAATTATCCGTTCACCCAACAAGCCATTAATAATCAAATTTTCTGGGCCAACAACTAAGCCAGTTTTAACCTTACTCATCATCGCTAAAGCACGTGGTAAATAATTATCTTTAATAATACCACTTTGCATAATATCTTTACCAATAAAATCAGCTGCCTTCTTATTAAGAATATTGCCCCGATCTAAATTTCCCATAATAAACTTACCTTCAAAATCTAAAAGAAAATAAGCATCCAGAGAATACTCAAAAATGCTTTGGAGAAATTCATGTTCCAAGTTAGTGTCATTGTTTATAATTTTTGTATTTTTTTCAGCCATATTTTTTATATAATATTATAATAAAACTTTAGCATATTTAAACATTAGTGTCCAAGCTAGATGAGCCATGGTTGACAAAAATATAATAAAATAGTAATATTTAAAATTAGTTTTTTAACAAAAATAAAAAGGAGGATATCATGGACGCAAATGAATTAATTAATTTTTTACAAAGTAATCAAACTTTGAACGCTATACTTCTTGTAAGTTCGGATGAATTTATAGAACCGGAAGCAGAAATGTCAGTCTGTGAACATGAAATAAGACCAATGAATAAATTGGAAAAAACTGTTTACACCCTATACGCCAAAAGAGAGGAAGAATTGAAAGAGTTCATTCTCGATTGCCTTAAAAAATATGGAGACAGCTTAACCTCTGAAGAATTATTGGATTTATTAGAAGAAGATGGTGACGATGAAATTCTTAGTGAAATAAAAAGAATCGGATCAGAAAAAGATTACTACGAAAGTCTACTTAACATTCTACTAAGCACTGATGAAGGTTTTGCTCATGTAGATGACATTGATATTCGTAAAGGTTATAAAATTGTTCGAATCGATGAAAATTGTAACTGTGAAACTTGTCCCTGTATAACATGCGTAGAAAAAATAGCGGCAAACTAACAAAAATCACAAAAAACAAAAGACCAACAAATGTTGGTCTTTTTTATATTTTAAAATTTAGGCCGGCTTTTTAATCACTTGCATAATCTTGCCGCCGATATGGTAATAATCAGAATCATCGCGATGAATATAAATCGGTGGATAATCTTTAGATGATTCGGATGATAGAATAATGGTTTGATGCGCTTTATCGAGCGAGAATTTTTTAATATTGGCCACGCCGTCAATAATCGATAAAACATAATCACCGTTGGCCGGATTTTTACTTTCACTGTCCACAATCACGTAATCACCTTCGTCAATCGCCTCCCCATTAATCTTGGCTCGGTTCATCGAATAACCAACAGCACGAATAGCAAAAATTTTATCTTTCTTTTTTAACATTGTTGGCGATACTTTTAAATATGAATCCACGTTATCGTCAGCGAATAAATTAGCCTCACCGCAATTAGCGGCGCCGAGGATTGGCACGGAAATAAGTGCGCCCGCTTTTTTCAAGTTATCACCTAGACGCGCAATCGCATTCCCCTCACCCAAGAATTGGATAAACCCTTTTTTCTCCAGTTGTTGCAAATGGTGTTTAATTTTTTGGGGTGCGCCAGATTCACCTACCATTTCTCCGATCTCGCGCAAAGACTTATCTTTCAAATTTATTTTCTTAGCGAGCGCTAAGATTTTTTCTTGGATTATGTGCATATATAAAGCTGTCTTAACAACAAAAGAAGAATAATGTTACAGAAAAAATCGGGATAAGAAAATATTATTGTTCTTTTGTTGTTAAAGTTTAATTATAACATTTTTATTTTAGCGCAGCGTCAAGAGATTGTCAAGTTTTTTAGCTTAGTTCTTGACACTCTTGACAGCTATTTTTATTTGCGTTATAATAAATTTATAATTAATTAACCTTCATCAATTACACTTATAATATTGATGAACTAAACAATCCCCATATGTTTAACAAAAACAACAAAGACTACAAAAATGTAGTTATCAACAAATTGGTTCTTGGCCTTGGTCAAAACAAAAACAAAAAAATTTCCACGAATTTCCCAAGTGTTAAAAAATCATTCTTCGGTCAGAAAAAAATTCATTACCTAATTCCCCAACAAGGCGTATCCATTCTATCTAGTCCAGCCGTAATCATTCGCTTAAGTGCTATGGCCCGAGCTAGAAAAGTTTCCTACTTTAGTGTTTAAAAATTGAAATATAGAAAAAACCGCCAAGCTGACGTACAACGGCCAAAGGCGGTTTTTTTATTTTGGCAAATAAAAAAGGAGGGCTGGACTTAGCTCTCCTTACTTTTTTTCGATTTCTTAGTTATTAAACTTAAAGGCAACGAGATTTACGTTGTTCTCCTTTTCAGTCGCTTGCATGCCAGTGAATTCACAAATAGCGTTAACGATTTTTTTACAGCTATCATAATTAGCTGGAACACCATTAAAAGCTTTTTCCTCTTCCCCGTTGGATTCAAAAAATAAAGGCTTCGAAGATCTTGTGACAGTTGCTACTGGACAATTTAACTTTTGAAGATAAATTATTATCATATCTCCTGGCTGAATTCTTGTTATTTTACCATCCGATGTTTTCATTACCGTAAATTTAAAGTTTAGACTTCCTTTGTATTTCTATTTATTTTTTTGTTTTATTGCGCCAAAACTGTTCTGCTATTAATTTTAAACATTCTTAAAATTAATCCCACAGAAATTAGCGACCCATAAATCATTATAAACGTGGAAAACATTTTTTGCTGAAAATTGTTTCTTAAGACTTCCGCTAAAATCCTATCAGCCACATGATAATCTGGCACAAAATGATATAAAGCATTTAGTCCTGACAAAAACCACATGATGATAAATGGATTAATAATAATAAAGAAAAACCACATAATTGGTTTGGTAAATTCTGAATTATCAATTGAAAGGCCTTTACTATAATTTGCTACCATAACTGGTAAAAAAATTAAGAATGGCACTACAAAGAGCGTAAATCCGTAGCAAGCAACAGTGTCTAGAATGGCAATTTTAGCAACAAGCAAATAATACAAGCCTGAACAAATCGCAATAATTATCGACACAATTGAAATTAAAGAAAAAGTTTTAACGACTTTTTCACTGATTTGAAAACTTTCTGAATTTCTCATTTTTACAAGATTTAAGGTTAGATTTTTAACGAACTTTTATAATCACAATTATAACACATTTATTAACATAAGTCAATATTATAACGAAAAAGAGACCATTTAGGCCTCTTTAGAATATCTTGATAATTTTGTATTGCACCGTCCGCTCCGGTAACTCCAATAAAACCACTTCATCCTCATGATGCCCTAACAAAGCCTTGCCTAGCGGTGAAACATGAGAAATGATTCCGCGAGCTGGATCACTTTCGGCCGAGCCAAGAATTTGATAAGTTTTCACTTTGCCGTTAACTTCCAGCTCCAAAGATGAGCCCACACGCACCTCGTCACTCGCTCCCCGATTTTCAATAATTTGGGCGCGACGCAATAAGTCTTCAATTTCATTAACGCGATTATTAATGCCGCGTAATTTTGCTTTGGCCATTTGATAACCAGCATTCTCCGAAAAATCGCCCATCGACGCCATGTGCTTCACATCAATCGCCGCTTTCGGACGTGAAAAATTTATCAAACGATCACGTCTGGCTAATAACTCATCATATTTATCCCGCGTAATAAACGGATCGGATTTTACGCGCGGAATTTTATCGGAACGTCTAGTCGGAATTTGCATAATTATTTAATAGCTGGTTTTGGGTTAATTCTATCACCGATAAATCCGGCGACTTTTTGTAAAACCCAACCCAAGCCAATGAAAACAATTAGATACAAAGCCATCGCTGCCCAGGCCGGTAAAAATTTAAATAGAAAATCGTAACGATACATAATCGGCCAATGCAACAAATAAAGTTCATAGGAATAAACGCCAACAAGGTAAAATAATTTAACACCGAATCTTTTAACCGAAAAGAATCCCACAATCGCCGCCACCGAAATCAAGCTAATCCCCTGTTCCAGAAAAACACCTTTACCGACACCAGAACGATAAATGGTGTAGCAAAAAATTGATAATAAAATTATTTGGGCGACATAATTCCAAACTGACTTAGGATCGGAAAGTTTATTAAAGAATTTAGAGGTTTGCATTTTTAAAGCCACAGCTTCATTTTGTAAAATGCCAGCTAATAATACACCTAATGGAAAGGCGACAACGTGTACACTATACAAACCGGAAACTGATGGAAAAAAATTATAACTTAAATACCATAAACCACAAAGCGCGACAAAGATGCCTAGAGCCGACAAGGCTGGGCGTTTTTTGGAAAATAATAACGGAAAAACCAAATAACAAAACAAGATGAAAGTAAAATACCACAAAGGAGAATTAACATCTTGATATAAATCAGCGCGCGGAAAAAAGCCCAAAAAGTCACGCAAAATATAAGACCAAGAATAAATTGCATTAGAGAATAAAGAGTTTAAAAAGAAAAAAACAATTAAAACCAACCAAAATGGGACAAGCAATTTTAATAAACGTTGTTTGTAAAATTCCCATGGCTTATAATCTTTTTTAATTTGGGAAACAGCGATGCCGTAACCAGAAAGTAACAAGAAAATATCAACACCGACGCCAGCAAAAATTGTCAGTGGATATAAAAAATGTGTATCACTAACCAAAAAATAACCAACATGCGAAAAGATAATTGCTAAAATTGCAAAACCTTTTAGCTCGGTTGAGGCCGCCGGACTAAGACCAGTATCCTTTCTTTTATAAATTGATACAAAAAAAACGATGGCCAGTAAAGTTATAAAAACGAAAGTGGCCTCGGCGACGTTAGTAATTGAGATGATCATAAATTAGATTGGCGAAGAGCGCATAACCAGATGCCGAAGGATGAAAAGCGTCAGCACTATAATGAGTGCCATCAGTCTTTAACAAATTCTTCGTCGGCGTAGCAATATCAATGTAAGCAAAGCCGTACTCTTTCGCAAAATTATTAATAATATTATTAAATTTGGTAATACGCGCAGCACTATAAGAACTGTAAGCTGGCAGAATAATAGAACTGGAACCAATAAACGGAATGCTAATTAAATAAACTTTAGTTTTAGCGCTTTTTAATTTTTCTAAAATCGCACGATAATTTTGCGCAAACTCTTCCGCGCTAACATTGGAATAAATATCATTAGTACCAATCAGCAAAGTAACAACATCCGGTTTACTATTAAGCGCTGGATCAACTAAAACATTAAGTAAATCATCTGTGCGATAACCCGGTACTGCAAAATCAGTTAACACCACGCGGCGCGAATCACCCGCTAATTTTTGGGCCACAAGATAAGGCCAAGATTCTTCGTATTTACTCGCTCCCGCCCCAGCAGTTAAGCTGTCGCCGAGCGCGGCATAAACCACTTTGTCGGACGTATTTAATTTTTCATTTAATACATAAACTTTTTGCATATCGACAAATGTTAAACCTCCCTGCCCGATTTTATAAAAAACATAATTATACGCAAAAATAAAATAGGCCACAATTAAACCTAAAACAAAAAGCGGAATAATTATTTTATAATTAAGTTTGGGCATAATATTTTTTCATTAGCATTATAACATAAAGCTTAATAAAAATAAAAAAGCCCTCTCCGTAGAAAGGGCTTTGCGAAAAATAATTTTAATGTTTTAAACACCATTCGTAAGCGTTTTGAAACATCTTTGACCAAGGAGAAAGATCTTCTTCCTTCCAAGCGCTGGGCCAATAGGGCCATTGCCACTTCAAGAATGTTCTTTCGGGATGTGGCATCATAGCGAGATGTCTTCCGGTCGAGTCACATAAAGCTGCAATTCCATCAGGCGAACCATTTGGATTAAGCGGATAAGTCATAGTTGGATTTCCCTCGTCGTCAGCATAACGAATTGGAGCCAGATTTTGATCTATAATTGTTTTATAGTCTTTTTCATCTGGACAAAACAATTTGCCTTCGCCGTGAGCCACCCAAATACCTAAGGCTGCTCCAGCCATACCCTGCAACATAATTGCTGGGCTGTCTTTAATTACCACTGTGGAAAATCTTGATTCGTATCGTCCCGAATTATTTTTAATAAAACGAGGTTGAGAAACATCATCAATTCCACCACCTGGAATAAATCCGAGCAAAGCTGAAAGTTGGCAACCGTTACAAACACCCAAAGAAAAAGTGTCCGATCTTTGATAAAATTCATCAAACATCGCTTTTACTTTTTTATTGAATTTAATAACTCCGGCCCAACCTTTAGCTGAATCCAAGACGTCGGCATAACTAAAACCACCAGCAAAGATGATACCACGGAAATCAGCCAAATCAACGCGACCTGAAACTAAATCATCCATATTAACATCACGCGGTTCAAACCCGGCTTGAAAAAAAGCTGAGGTCATTTCACGATCACCATTATTACCTTCTTCGCGAATAATAGCTACTGGGAATCGAACTGCGGCACATTCAGGTCCAAAGACTTTTTGTTTAAAAGAAAGTTTATAAGCTGGACCAGAACGATCAAAACTTGTAACGTTCTCTTCTCTAACCATCTCCGCTGCACATTGTGAAAATTCTAATTTATAACTAGTATCTTCCCATTTAGAGCGCAATGATAACATTGATTCATCGATTAATTTACAAGCACCACCAATACAAGCGTCACATCCAAACGAAACATGTTTATCAAGTAAAGTTTTGCCCAAAATTGAGTAAGGAATTTTGTTATTCCTCAAGGTCCGCACAATCAAGTCTTCGTTTTCCGGGAAATACTCAATTAAGAAACCAGCTTCCTCGGCAAATAATTCATCAACTACATTTTGAGGGCTAGGCAATGAATTAAATACACCTTGAAAGCCACAATTACCAGAGAATAACATTTCTAGCAAAGCGACAATCATGCCACCATCGGAAATATCATGACCCGCTAAAATCAAGTCCATATCAATCGCATTTTGAATAAATTCAAAGCCAGCGACAAATAATTTTGGATCATCAATATCAGGAGACTCATGACCAATTTGTTCAAAGACTTGAGCCAAAGCCGAACCGCCTAAACGACGACGACCACTGGCCAAATCAATGCGCATAATCCTACTTTTACCTGGCGCTTTAATATCGGGCGTAATTACTTTTGTAATATCCGGTACCGTACAATAAGCCGAAATAACTAACGATAATGGTGATTTAACCATTTCAATTTGGCCATTACCATCAGGCACCATCGTCACCATCGACATACTATCCTTACCACCATCAACTGCAATACCAACAGCAACCATAAAATCACGCAGAGCACACGCAGCATCATACATTTCTGCACCTTCACCAGGTAGTTTTGGTGCTCCCATCCAATTAGCTGAGCATTTAATATCACCAAGACTACTTAAACGCGCCCAAACAATATTAGTCAAAGCTTCACCTCCGGCCATACGAGCACCAGCAGCGGCATTAACCAACATCTTAATTGGTTGTTCACCAATTGACATAGCTGCCCCAGCATACAATCCTAAGTCATTAGGAAAGTGACTATGAGACACCACGGCAACATCAGACACCGGTAAATGTAAAGGACCACAACATTGTTGTTGGGCAATTAAGCCGGTAACACTGCGGTCGACTTTATTAATCAGAAATCTCTTAGAACCAATAGATGGTAAATGTAAAACCCGATTTAAAGCTTCATTAATCTTCTCTGAATGGAACACCCTAGTGTTAAATGGTACTAAGTTTTTTGGTAAATGTTCGGAAGAAAAAGTTTTTTGCGGCATGCCACCCAAAACAGCATTTAACTCCATATTAACTGGAGTGGTGCCATTAAGACTGTCTTCCAACACAAAATGACCATCATCACTCGCTTCACCCAAAAGTTCACATGGTACTTTTTCGCGCCGGCAAATAGCTTGAAATTCAGCTATTCTATCCGGACTAATTAGTATTCCGTTGCGCTCTTGGAATTCACAGACCCAGATTTCTAGGACCGACATACTCGGATCGCCCACATTGATTTTTCGAATATCAATGCGGCCACCAGATTTTTCGACTAACTCTTTTAAGACATTAGCCGGTCCGCCCGCACCTTGATCATGAATACTGACAATTGGATTAGTTTCTCCCATTTCACAACAAGCTCGCACCACACGATTAACTTTTTGGGCCATTTCCGGGTCACCCCGTTGAACGGCATTAAAGTCAAGTTCCGCCTTATTTTCACCTTGCATCAAAGAAGAAGCGGCACCACCACCAAAACCAATGCGATAGCCAAAACCACCAATTTCCACAATTAACATTCCAGCTTGCGCTTCTTGTTTAATTAAATGAAGATCGTTGATTTGACCAATACCACCGGTAAACATAATTGGTTTTAACCACTCACGTCTAAGAATAGCTCCATTTGGTATAAATAAAGCTCCGGCCCGCACAAAACCTTGAATTAGTGGTTCGCCAATTTTATTGCCGTAATCCGACGCCCCATTGGAAGCTTTAATTAAAATCTCCAGCGGTGTCGCTAAATTACTTGGATAAATTAAGCCACGCTTTTCCCAGGGTAAATCATCGCGATCAAAATGATCACCGAAATGTAAATTACCCACACAATAGCCAGCCGTTCCAGCTAACATCAAGCCACCACGACCGGTCGCTTGCACATCGCGGATACGACCACCAGCCCCAGTTTCAGCACCGGGAATCGGCGCAATACCGGAAGGAAAATTGTGAGTTTCGGCAGTAAACAAGAAATGGTAATTTAATTTCGCCGGCACAAAAAAAGATGAAAAACCAGGTTTTTCCGGAATGATCGTATTAATAACCGTTCCGCGAATTACACTAGAATTATCACAAAAAGCTAATAAACTGTTAGTGCCTTCTTTTAGCGTTGACTTAACTATGTCCATTAAAGTTTCTGGCATCAAAACACCATCAATAATTTGCCGACCCTTGAAATAACCATGACGAGAATGTTCGCTATTGGCGTTATTCAAGTCAATAAGTTCAACGATAGTCGGATTGCGTCCGCACTGACCCACAAAATAATCATAATAAGCTTGCTTATCATGCGCATCCATAGAAAGACCTTGCAGCTCATCATAAGCGGCTAAACCTTTTTCCATTAATGGCACATCATAAACTTCGGCTGGTTTTAATCCGCTCGCAAACGATTGCAACGGCTCAGGATAAATACCCTCCATCATCCGATCATAGTCCACGTTTTCATTAGTCAAACGGCGGATAGATCTTTCGATGCGAGTAATCTTAGAAATACCACAACTGCGTAAAATCGACAGCGCATTAGTATTCCAAGGCGTAGCAAAATTGAGCAAAGGCCCAACTTCAATTATTTTCTTATCTGCCGTCGGCCGTAATTGGCTATTTGGAGTTAAGTTTTGTGGTGAAAATGTCTCGGCCAAAAGCCAAGTAAGAGCATTTTCTTCTTCACTGGTTAGCGGCTCGCTAACTTCAACATTAAAGCAGAACTCCAAATTGGGATTAATCTGACGATAATAATGACTTACTGGATTCTTTCTTTTCTCTGTCATGATTTACTTTAAAATTTATTGGTTTATACTAGTTTATTTAAATTATTAATGTGCCCAAACAATCGCTAAACTTAGCGTTTGTTAATAGAAGATGTTAGTATTTTTTTTAAGAAAAGTCAAATAAAAAAGCCCTCTCCGTAGAAAGGGCTTTGTGAAAAAATTTAAAAAATGTTGGAACATGTTAATAATAGATAGTTTTACCTAAACCGAATTTGGATTTAATCGCCACCGTGTAATCCCGCTTTTCAGTAATTTTACCGGCAATTTTAATTTCCACATTGAATTTAGCGGCTAAGCGATCAAACTCACGAAGATCTTCCTCGTCGATAACAACAATAGCACCTTGTCCACCATTCCAAGTTCGATAACATTCCTCATCTGAAAGACCGCGCCAACGAGCACATTTTGCCATGATTTCCGGAGGATAAAATAAACCATTTAATTCCGCCGAAAGACCTTGAGGCTTAAGCATATCATTGCCCAGTTTTGATTCAAAAGCTCCACCTGATAAATGGACAATTAAATGCATTGGGATTAGTGGTTCTAACGAAGCTTCATTTTTATCATTAATCCAGCCATGAGCATAATTAAGAAAACGATCGTACTGCGTAGAAGCTGTCGAAGCGGCAATAATGTCCGGTAAGGCGTTTGGATTTTTATACCAATTATCACCATACTTAATTTTAAGCGCTTTTCTGACACTGCTGATTCCGTTACTGCGAAAATCGTCTTGCAAGGCAACAATGATTTGACCAGGACGAAGCGTGTCGCCATAAATCATTTTTTTAGGATGATAAACACCGAGCATTGTTCCGCCCCAATTGAACATTAATTTAGCGTCCGGATCTTCCGAGCCGACACAAACACCAAGTTCAGCCGTTTCCCCGCCTAACACGACATAGCCATTTTCTTGTGCGACTGTTTGCAAACCAATCATAACATCTTGGCACATTTGGTAAGTTTCTGAATCAACACCATCGCCTAGGCTGCGAACATCAAAAATGTTCATAAAAACCAAAGGCAATCCACCATAACGAGTAATGTCCATGGCGGTCATCGCGATAACATTACTAGCCGCTGTTTCCATTTTACCGGAAGCGACGATTTGAATAACTTTAGTGCCAATACCGTCAGTGGCCATTGTTAAAACCGATCCTTCCGGTAATCCCTTAAGACTAAAAGCTCGAGGTCCGCGAAAATTTCCGCGAGACATGTCAATTACTTTTACAAAAGGTGAATTCTCATAAGTACTCTTACAAATACCACCGCAAAAACCACTAAAAGCATCACCAGCAGTAATATCAACGCCGTCTTGTTTATACTTGTCATTATTTTCAGCCATCTCAGCCTCCTTTTTTTAAATTATTAAATATATTAAGAACTGGCTTAAACTTAGACTAAATTCTTTATTTTGTCAATATTTAAGCCCAAGAATATAATACTTGACATGTCAACGAGTTTGCGATATACTTGATATATCAATTAATTAAATAACAAAAACTTATGAAAAACACGATTCCTTTTTTATTCGCTATCAACAAAACTAACGCCGTGCTGTCCCGCCGTTTAAGTGGTCACGGCTTGGACTTTAGCGACTTTACAATTCTATATCATCTTAACGCTGCACCGGAAGGAAAATTGCGTCGCATTGATTTGGCTGATAAACTAGGATTAACCGCTTCCGGCATCACCCGCATGCTTTTACCGCTAGAAAAATTACACATCGTCGAGCGCGATGCCAGTGATGACGACGCCAGAGCACGCTACGCTTCCCTAACCCCAGCTGGGAAAACTTTATTGCAAGATGCCACAGCCACAATTGAAATGAAAACAGAGGATTTTTTTCCAGAAACTAGTGAAGATGAGTTAGCTAAATTTATAAAATTATTAGACGAAATTAATAAATAAAAATATGCAAAGAACTAGCTATAAAAGATTAACCCTAGATCGCCAAAAACTTTTAAAAGCTGCGGCTGAGGCCATGAAAAATGATTATAATCCTTATTCTCATTTTTATGTTGGCGCTGCCATTTTAACTTCTAAGGGAAAAATAATTACCGGCAGCAATGTCGAAAATGCCGCTTACGGTTCCAGTATTTGCGCGGAACGCTCGGCTTTAGTCCGTATGACATCGGAAGGCAATCAAAAAGCAGTGCGCATGGCTATTATCGGCCAAGCCGGCAAAAAAGCCGTGGACATGCCAGTCACTCCTTGCGGTGCTTGTCGCCAAATGATTATTGAGGCGGCGCAATTTAGCGCGGTGGATGTAGAAGTGATTATGTCCAACACTAAGATGGATAAAATTATCATCGCCACTATCAGCGAATTATTACCACTAGCCTTCGGCCCGAATAATTTAAAAAAATAATTTTATTAGTGAGTCCTCACCGAGCCCAACGCAAGCTTCTTATGAAATACCGTGCCTGAAGCGAGTCGAGACTTTTTCCGGGGAATGAGACGCTAGTCGAATTTCGCGGAAAAAGGGCTCGATCGATTCGCCCAAGACAATAAAATCACAGAAGAAAGCGGAGTCTCAAGACGAAGCGAAATTATTAGAATTAGATTATAAAAAGTGACGTGACCGAAGACTAAGAAAATAGTTATTTTAATAATCTTCGGTAGAATGCCGTTAACCGTGTGGGGTGAAGCGTGCAAATCTTTTTGAAAAGATTTCGCTAGCGCTCAACCTTTCCAAGAAAGCTTCGCCCGCTTCAGGTGCAGTATTTCATAAGAGGCTGTGTTAATTTTTGTATTAAAAAAGCCACCTGACGTTAGATCAGATGGCCAAATAAAAATTAACAAAACGTTTTGACTGGTGAATTCCAATCGTGCCTACTTAGATGTTTCAGTTCAGCTGTTTTATTAATAACCTTTAACATGGTCACTTCTTTAGCGAAGTGTTAATAGATTGGTCAAATCTATTACTGTTTTTTAATCAAAACTTACAAAACTTTTGCGACCCCGCACGGTTACGGATAAAGCGGTCGTCTTTCCTGTTCGCTCGCCGCTACTTATGGCTCATTTTGTAAATTATTAGATAAGGGCTTAGCTGTTTAGAAACCAATTAATGTTGTTTCTTGCTAATCCCCTGTTAAGCGCTACAAACATTTTTCATTCGAAAGACGTCTCTTTCGAGGAACGCGACCGATATAATAGGCCTTACAATTGCAGAAGTCTTATCGCTTTTTTGCTTTTGATTATTCCGTTTGCAGGTAACTTAACCCAAACTTGTCAAAGAACTCTGAAGGTCTTTATTTTTCGATTAAATATAGTATAAACATTTTATTAATTGTTTGCCTTCATCTAGACATTAGCAAATAAGCGCTATTTGTCAATCGCTTATAGCTTCGAACGCGACATATCGCAAAAAACCACCGAAATTAATCGGTGGTTTTTTAGTGTTATCAAAAATAATTAATTAGCCGAATTATCGTATTTCCATTGAATGGGATTTTGTCGTAACGCTCGCGCCAGTGATAAAGTATTTTGCGCCAAAAGCTTAACTTCAGTCACTTGAGTTTGGTCATTAACAATTACTTTATCTTTATAAGTTGGGTTGGAAATGGAAGCCATGGCATACATATTGCTCCACGGAGAAAAAATCATGCCAAAATGATTAAGTGTCATGAACAAAGAAGAAATCACCAAAGCGGCGCCCTCTTCATGCCCAGTCACAATTACCCCAGCCACTTTACCCGAAAACCGACGCAAAAAACCGCTACCCGGAATAGAATCATCGGCCATTAATTTTATAAATTCTGTATGTTTAATATTTAATTCTTTATTCTTAGTCGCTTCTGGATCGGCCGGAGCCAAACTACCATCAAGACTTATGCAACGATCCAAAAACAAAGACATAAGTGATGACATTTTAAAATTGTTAACCGGAGTCGCGAAAATAATAATATCAGCCGCCAAAATTTTGTCATACAAAAGTTTGCTCATATCATCTTCCAATACTGTGTTTTTTGGATAGCAAGAACACGGATAATGACATTGGGCATTGGTCGTCGAATAACAAGCTTTGCAATGTTGAATATTATATTGGCGCAGTGGAATCAATTCCGTATCAACGCCTTGCGCTTTTAATTCGGCCAGAGATTGCTCTAATAAAAATTCGGAATTACTTTTTTCAGCCGCCATATCAAACTCATCGCGGGCCGAACCAGAAATACCAAGCGCTTTCAATTTTTTTGGTTTTTTATTTAAGCGCTTCGCCTCAGCGATTGTTGCTTGCCGAATTGCTTTAAAACGTTTTAAAGTCTGATCATCAATTCCCAAAATTTTTTTTAATTCCGCGTCAGTCTTTAACATAAAAATTAATTTATTTCTTCCGCTGAACCGTGCAAACAATAATAACCGGCCCGTAAACCACAATCTTTATGCACGGCACACATGCCACAAGTACAGCCATTCATTTTATATTCACAAGTGCTTTTTCCGATTGCCCCAGAACAATACAATAATTCCATCTTCCCTTTGGCGCATTCATTATAACTCGGACATTGCGGACAAGCACATTTTTTTAAATTGTCTGGTGTGTTTTCAACTTTGAACATAATTTTAAAATTAAAAATTAAAAATTAAAATATAAAGACAGACCTAAAATTCCATGGCCCAGTGCCACTAAAATCGTAATTAAAGCTAAACGAAAATGCCACTTCAGCGGAATAATCGTTATGCCTTTAAGATTTAAAGCGCCAATGGTAGCGGTTGATAATATCAGCAACAATGTTAATAAACCACCGTACATAATTAGTGGCTTTCCCAAAAACAAAGAATAAGCAAAAGTGTGAATCATATTTTTATTGGACAATAATTTCACCCTTCATTGAAGTGTGAATAGAACAAATATAAGAAAATGTACCAGCATCATTAAAAGTGAAAGAGAAAGTTCCACCATTATTTAAAACGCTAGAGCTAAATGAGTCTGATTTAATTTGGTGCGGAGCGCTATCATTATTAGTCCAAGTGACCGTTGTTCCCTTTTTAATTACCAAAGAAGCAGGAGAAAAAGAAAAATTAGAAATGTTCACAGTCGCACTAACTGGAGTAGTCGAGACAGCACTTGGAGATTCTGGTGCAGCGATTGGAGTTGCTACATTCGAGCTTGATATTGGCGTATTAACCTGATTCACTATCGTCTGATTACCACAGGCCGACAAAGACAATGAAGTTAAAAGCAGCAAAGAAAGCAAGGCAATTTTTTTCATAGTTTTTTTAAAATTAGCGAATTAATATAAAAATATAATACCATAAAAATAATAAAAAAACCACCGAAATTAATCGGTGGTTTTTTTAATTGAGAAATTTTAGCGGGCAAAACGATTACCGGATTGCTGACTACGGCTCTTATATTTAGTAAAACCGGCGCCACTCTTTTCACGGAATGATGATGATTTCTTTTTAAATGTTTTTTTAGCAACACCTTCAGCTGGAATTTCAGTCGAAAATTCGCGTGCAGTTTCTGCTTTTTTAATACGTTCTTGACGTTCATCACGTCTCTTCATAAAAGCAGTGGCGTCACGACGATCACGAGGATCAAGCACAGAAAAATCTGGCGCTGACTTCGGACGATATTGTGGTTTAGCACCATAAGCTGGGCGTGCACCACGAGCTTGACGAGGCATATTATGACCTTGAGAGCCACGATAACCACGTACCTCTTCCATCGCATTATGACGATCATCAACTTGCACTTCACCAATTTTTTTAAGTGGTAAATTCTTCTTAATTAAACGTTCAATTTTTTGGATATCGCGACGTTGGTTTGGTAAAGCAAAAGAAATTGCTTTTCCACCTTTACCGGCACGCGCCGTACGACCAATACGATGAACGTAATCTTCAGAATTATCAGGTAGGTCAAAATTAACTACTAATTCAATATCATTAATATCTAAACCACGAGCAGCCACATCAGTCGCCACTAAGATTCTTTGTTTACCGCTCTTAAAAGCAGCTAACGAAGCTTTGCGTTGGTTAAAAGATAAATTGGAATGAATTTCTGTGGCGGTAAAACCAGCTTTTTGCAATTTAGCCGCTAAATTTGAAGCGCCGTGTTTCGTGCGCACAAAAATTAAAACTAAATTCTTATGTTCAGATAAAATTTTCTCCAATGTGCTAAAACGATCTTCGCTGCGCACTAAATAGATTTCTTGTTCAATTAATTCAGCTGTTGTTCCGGCTGGAGCCACTTCGATTTGAAGTGGTGATGACAAATATTTTTCAGCCAAGCGAATAATCGCAGCTGGCATCGTTGCAGAAAATAATAGAGTTTGGCGATTAGTCGGAGTCATTTTAATAATTTCTTCGATAGTCGGCGCAAAACCCATATCAAACATCATATCAGCTTCATCTAAAACTAAGACGGAAACATCATTTAATTTTATTGTGCGTCTTTTAACGTGATCAAGTAAACGACCAGGTGTCGCCACGATAATGCGTGGATTACGGCGTAAGGCGAACAATTGTTTGCCCACAGCTTCACCACCAATAATAGAAACAGTTTGAAAACCTAAACCGTTACCAATTCTCTTTAAACTTTCTTCGACTTGAGCTGCCAATTCTCTAGTTGGCAACAAAACCAAGGCTTTACCACCAACTTCAGCTAAACGCTGAATTAGAGGCACACCAAAAGCTAAAGTTTTACCAGTTCCAGTTTGGGCGATACCGATCAAGTCCTTGCCTTTAACGGCAACTGGGATAGCTTTGGCTTGAATCGGAGTTGGGGTAACCAATCCCATTTTGGCTAAAATCGCTAAAATTTGCGGTTTTATACCAAGGTTAGCAAAATCTTGATGATTTTGTTCTTTTTGATTTAACATAAAACGTAAGTGACCCAATGTCTACCGGTCACCTAAAAATGACTAAAACACGAGGAATATTTAATTACAATAATTGTATAAAAATTATATAAGTGACAATAACACGAAACTTAAAATTAAGCAAGAGCTAGGCCAAATAAATAAAAAACCACCAAGTTTATAGAGTTTTTGCAAACAATATAAAGATTGGTGGCAGAGTGAAAACTGACTCTTTCAAAAATTTAGAGCCAGGGTTATAAATGAACGGAAAGACCAGAATTATAAAATGATAACGATTTTGTTATGAAATTAAGATGTGAAACATAGGTCCAAGCAAGAAAGGAGGTAACAATATTGGTCCAATAAACACAACTTATAAATACAACCTGGTCACACGCTATACTTATAAGGCTAGCCTAACTAATATTTTTAAACTTGTCAAATCGGATAAATAAAAAGAGCTTAATGCGGTAGTGCAATAAGCTCTGAAAACAAGTTAAGAGATTTTTTCCTCTGCTGGTTCAAATTCACAACGTTCGATAGTTCCACCGACAGTTGGGGCGTCAAAAATTAATTTACCCACATCAATCTTGTAAAACGGACTAATGAATTCGCCATTTCTTCTAATGCTGTCAGCCAAGCAATCAATAATTATGCCACTACTACAAGCAATTAATGGCGCCGGAAGAAACATAGTTCCAACTTCAAAAGCGCCTAAACGCGAAATAGTGTCACGCAGTAAAAGTTCCGGTGGCACAATGATGATGTCAAAATTTTCTTGTTCGTGTCGAACATCAACAAAGGCTTGATGAATATTGGGCGAACATTCAATTTTTTGGTACTGGGACACATAACTAGTAAATCCTTTTTTATAACCAGAGAGTAGTTTGTCATGAATCACTTCCATGGCTTCACCATAACTTGGAGCAACTTTTTTCCAATTAGGAAAGGCTAAAACTCCCGGCCTAACCAATTCTTGATTATAGGAATGTATGCCTGGAAAAAAGTTGTGTAAACGACTAATTTGTTCAGCAAAACTCCAATTCTTAGAATTAACTAATAACTTCTTACTCATAAAATCTCCTTTCGTTTTTAAATGAACTAAAATATTTAATGTTTCATCTTAAATAATTTGACAAATTTTGTCAAACATAATAAAAAGGAAGGCCGATTTTATAAATTATTGAAAAACTGGTAATATACTAATGAATTAATAAAATAAAAAAAATACTATGAAAATATTTAATTTCACCAAAAAGATCCGCTTTAAAATTCCCGCCTTTTTAATATTTTACACCACGATTTTCTATCTTTACCGCAACAGTAGCTACTATAACTATCGCATGTTAATTACTAATATCGATAGTATCCCTTGGCTTTATTCCACTATTGGTTTAATTTTTGGTATGGTCGCCGCCTTTATCATTCAAAAGGAATGGCAAAACTGGTCCGATTTAATCGATGCTATTAAAGGTGAAAACAGTGCCCTGCATGAATTATGGTTATGGTCCGAGAGATTAGAACCAGAAATTCAAAATGAATTAAAATCATTAATCAAAGAATATTTAAAGGTAATTATAAAAGAGGGCTGGAAAAAAACCGAAGAAGGTGAAATCAGTGATGAGCTCGATACAATCATCAAAAGAATGCATGGCGTTATGGCAGACTTAAATCAAAGCCAACCAATATTATCATCAATTGCCTTCCCCTTGCTTAGCAATATTATGAACTACCGCGAAAAAAGAATTCGCTTTGGCTCCGGTCACATGCCAAACATCTTACTTTACACCTTGCGTTTCGCCACATTCTTAATGATTGCTCTTTGTCCCCTAATTGCTGTTAAAGATTTTGAGTTGCATTATATTTTTAGTATGAGCATTGCCTTTTTATCGTATCTAATTTATTTAGTAGCTTATGATATGGACCACCCATTACGTCCGGGAGGTTGGCATTTAACCACGAGTGATTATAAAAAGTTATTAGCCAAATTGAATTAATTACATCATAAAAAAACACTCTCGCGATGAGAGTGCTTTTTTATATAGGATTATTTTTAAGAAATTACCAAAACACCACTAGCGAATAAATAAATTAAATAAGCTGTGGCTAGATTTTGGATTATTAAGGCTGGAATACCAATTAAGAAATACCACTTCTGTGTTTTGTGGCGCCAGACAAACATGCCAGCATAAACTCCAACTGCGCCAAAAAGCGCGGCCATAAAAAAGAGCACTCCTTCCGGCGTCCGCTCGGCGCCGAATTTATTAGAGCGAATTTTGTCGGACAGCATCACAAAGAAAGCAATCAAATTTATCAAAATGAGCGGGATTAAAATATAAAATAAGTTGGAATTGATAATCATAAGTTATTGCCTAAATTATAGCACATCTATAAGGCTTTTGGAATAATTTGACATATTTTAAGTATTGCGGTATAGTATTACTTGTAAACAACAAATTATTTAGAAAAGTAGTCAATTTTCAAAAAAATTATTTATTTTTACATTTTAATTTACTTATATATCAATCTATGAATGGTATCATCAAGAAAAAGACTGACAAAGGTTTTGGTTTCATTACCGTTGACGGTCAAGACAAAGATTTGTTTTTTCACAGCAACTCTTTAGTAGGCGTTTCTTTCGACGAAATTCGTGAAGGTGACTCAGTTACTTTCGAAAGCGAACAATCTCCAAAAGGTATGAACGCTGTAAACGTACAAAGAGCTTAATACTCTTCTCTACTATACACAAAAACCCGCCACTCGGCGGGTTTTTTGTTTTCTATATAGCAATTTACTTTATTTTTTAAATAAGACTTCCCTGTCTTCTGGCAGCAACCGGTTTAGTATTTTCTTTCGCTTGTTCAGATAAGATTAAGAGTTCTTTATCATAAGCGAAAGCTTGTGGATCAATTTTGTAAGCCATGTCATTTATACCCAATAAGAATAAACCCTCTAGACTGGTCAGGCGCGACAAAGCGACATAACCCATGCCATAACCGAAACAACGACTTAAATCGATCTCCGCCGCTTCCAGGGTCATTCCTTGGCTCTTGTGAACGGTAATCGCCCAAGCCAAACGAAGTGGAATTTGGTTAATACGTGCTAGCACCATATCATCGTTATTAATCACCCAAGAATCAGGCGTAACAAAAATTTCCTCGCCCGATTTTAAACGCACGAATGGATAATTATTTTCACCGAAACGCGTCACCACACCAGTAGTACCGTTAACGTATACCACTTTTTCTTCTTTAAATTTATTTTTTACAAACATCACGAGAGCGCCGACTTTCAAAACTAAATCTTCTGGCGCCAAACAATTCTTCTTCAAAGCATCAACTAAATTCTTCTCCCCTTCACCGGTCATGTAGTAATTAAATTTTGGGGCGGTAATTTTATCTAATTCTTGTTGGTTAATAAAATCAACATCCACGTTGTGCGTAAATAAGCGCACTGGTTTAATATCAGTTTTAGGCTTAGCTTTCATTCTGGCCTTAAGCAAAGCAACTACTTCCTTACTAACCTCATTGGAACGCAAATTTTTCAAAACCTGTGACATGCGCTTATCCTTTTGCCGATGTTGTTCATCCAAATAACAAACGCGCAAATCCATTTCTCCCCACACGCGAGCTTTGTAAACAAATTCAGCCTCATCATCACCCCGAGAAATTGGCGGTAATTGAAAAAAATCGCCCGACATAATAATTTGAATGCCGCCGAATGGTAAAATATTTTTTTTAAACGCGCGACACACTTCATCAATAATATCCAAGCGATGAGCATGCAACATCGAGACTTCATCAATCACCAAAACTTCCACACTCGCAAACTGTTTTTTTAAATAAGCTTTTTTCGTTAGTGCTTGAATGTCCTTGGGTGTAAAATGATCTTTAATCCCGATGCCAGCCCAAGAGTGAATAGTGCGACCACCAATGTGAGTCGCCGCAATACCGGTCGAAGCGGTTATTGCCACTCCGACTTTATTTTTTTTAAGATAGGCGACGTATTGATTTAACAAAAAAGTCTTGCCACTTCCCGCCGGTCCGGTTAGAAGAACATTGTGACCAGCTTCCAAAATAGCTAAAGCTTCTTTTTGTGTCATGAAAAAATATAATTAGTATTAAGCAACAATCTCACCTTTCAAAGATAAGGTAAGAAGCTTAACGAGCACGTTGACGCCAGATTTTTCAATTGCTTTCACAACCACGTCTTCAAACCCATCACAACATGGCGCTTCCATGCGCACTAAAGTAAGAGTTCGAATATTTTGCGAAACAAATAATTCCGTTAATTTCTCCACGTATAAATCTTGACCATTATCGAGTTTAGGGCAAAAGATTATAAGCTTTCGTCCTTTTAAAAATTTCTCATGAAAATTAGCATAAGCAAATGGTGCACAATCCGCCGCAATCAGAATGTCAGCCTCTTTAAAATAAGGAGCGTCTGGATCGATTAAGTGCAATTTAATTGGCCATTGATTAAGCTCGGAAATATTGGCAGATTCAGTTTTTTTATCAGCACAACCACCGCCGCCGCAAGCGCCGCCATTATCACAACATTTAGCGCCTTTTTTATCAGCACAACCACCACCACTACACGATTTAGTGTTTATTATAATTTCTTCTTCATTATTTATCATTCGTTTTAATTATTTTTTCTTAGTCTGAATTTTTATCGTTTTTGCTTTTAACTCCGGTGCTTTTGGCACTGAAATTTTTAACACGCCATCGGCCGCAATCGCTGAAGCCTTGTCACCAAAAACGTGAGCTGGCAAAGGGATGGAGCGATAAAAAGCCCCGCGCCGAATTTCTTTCCGATAATAATTCTTATCTTCCACTTCACTCTTTTTCTCACTCTCCCCTTTAATAGTTAGGACGTCATTTTCAATTGAAATACTAACTTTCCCAGGGTCAATGCCGGCTAATTGTGTTTCCACAATGACATTGTTTTTGTCTTCGTACATATCCACGGCCGGTGTAAATCCCATTTGATTTTCCCGCATTGGCGTCACAGCATTAAACATTTTATCCATTTCATTGAATGGATCTTCGGCTAAAAATGGTGTCCACTTAATTAATGACATAATATTAAAAAATTAATTTTAAATAATTCCCATGGCTGTTTCCACGCGCTCCAAAACTTTGTCCGCATTGGCTTGAGCAACGAGAGCGCCGTCAGCTAAAATTTTATGAACCTGAGCATCAGTAATTTTAGCGCGTTTAGCTTGAAAATTAGTGGTAAATTCCACTAAAATATCAGCCAACAACTTTTTAAAACCACCCATCACCTTTTCACCATCTAAATGCTTATCAATAAAAACTTTAATTTCATCAACCCGGTCTGGTGCTAGAGATAAAGCCATTTCAATCAAACTATTAAGTTTTTTAGTCATCTCCCCTTCCACCGCCGTTTCCGCGCGCATAATCTTTTTTCTAATTACCTCTGGTGCATCATTTAAGAAAATTGCTCCTTCCGGTTTTGACTTGGACATTTTTCCATCACCGGTTAAAGCTAAAATATGAACTGGATCTTGGCGGTTCATAGTTTCTGGTCGCACTAAAATAGCTTTACCCTTACCATATTTATCATTAAAAGAATCGGCTAATTCTCGAGTCACTTCCATATGTGAATATTGATCTTTGCCCACTGGCACAATTTGCGCCTCTTGCAGCAAAATATCCGCCGCCATCATGATTGGATAAGCCATTAACAACACATTAGCTTGTTCTGGAGTTTGGCCGTCACGCAATTTATCTTTAAGAGTTGGAATACGGCAAGCGCGCGCCACAGTAATATGACGTTCTAAATAAAGTTTTAATAAGGCGACTTGACGACGCACGGCCCGTTGATCAAAAATTGTTACTTTTTTTGGATCAAGACCAAGGGCTAAATAATCACGCACTACTTCGTCCACACTCTCCACGATATCACCCGCTTCATGATCAGTTAAACCATGCATCGTAGCGACAAAAACTAAAATTTCATTATCACTCTTTTGTAATTCTAAAATTGGAACGGCTGCGCCGATTAAGTTAGCGATTGTTAAAGTCGCCGTTGGTCTAATTCCCGTTAACACCTTTTTCATATATTTCGATTATTATTAGTAAATTTGTTATAAAAAGTAATTACTAGTCTAGCATAAAGGGCTATTTTTTTCAATAAAGCCTATTTTTTTCGTTTTAAGCTCTTAGACTTAAACACGATTTTAAAATTACCGTGCAAAAAGTCACCCGCCTTAACCACCCGTTTAATGCGCCAAAGGATCCACAAAAAATGTTTTTTAATTCTAAGCCCATTACCCACCCCAGTATCAAAGCCGGCGTTTTTAAAAGCCACATTAATTAATTGAGTGCAAAAATAACGATCGCGGCGATGTTCTAAATAAAAATCATAAGGCTTACCAATTTGACTCTTGGCAAAAGTGATTACTTTTTGGATCACCGCTTCATAATCGTATTCGATTTTAGCGCGCAAAATGACCATCGTGTCATAAGCTAAAAAAAGTTCCGCAAAAGTAATAGTGTCCACACCATCAGCATCAGCATGAATACATTGGCCGTCACCGATATACAACAAGGAATGAGTAAAAGTTTTTCCCATGAAAAAACCAGAGACAGTCCGAAAACCGCCAACCAAAACTAGATCACCAGGCTTAATTATTTCTTTAGCGGCAAAATAATCTTTTTTACCTAAGCGATTTTTTCGACGAGTTATTTTAGTCACCAAAATTAAAAATACCACCTGACTTAGGATTTTTTTAAACAGCGAACTACGCTCCGGAAAGTTATTAATGCGATGATAGTTGTTTAATTTAAATATTTTCATTTTTTATATTTCATTATAGTGAAATTTTAACATTTATAAGCCAAAAAATCAAATTAGATAATAAAAAACCCGACACATGTTGGTCGGGTCCTTAGCTGGTGAAAATTAATTATCACACCGCTACTTTTTTTGCTTGATCGTGTTTTACAGCGAGAGTATCTTTTGGATAATATTCACCACCTCTTGGATGTTTATTGTCACAAAATCCACCATCGTCGAAGTAGGCACCACAAATATCACATCGCGTACCACCAGCAAAACCATTATTCACCATTTTAATATCAGCCTCTTTAAATTTAGAGGTAATTTTAACTTTTTTTGCCATTATTAAAAATTTTAAGTAAGAACTATATTTATTAATTATATACTACCACAAAACAGCTATTTGTCAAAAAGCTAATTTCTCCAATAAAAAACCCCGCTAATTTTATAGCGGGGTTTGTAAAATTTTGTTCAATTAATAATCAACAAAAGCATATTTAAATGCTTCTTCGATTTTATCAGCCACATCTTCAATTTCAACACAAGCGACTGAATAACGAATATATTTACCGAAATGCACACCAACGACGCCAAATTTTTCAATCATAGCAAAGTTAAAGTCGCGCGCATC
The DNA here is from genome assembly GCA_037137655.1 of Candidatus Falkowiibacteriota bacterium. Classification (GTDB taxonomy): domain Bacteria; phylum Patescibacteriota; class Patescibacteriia; order Patescibacteriales; family UBA12465; genus JBAXJX01. The sequence continues at coordinate 11,949 of JBAXJX010000003.1, read as the reverse complement.
TTCGATTTTACGAGCAAAGGCAAATTTTGGCACTTCCCAAAGAGTAAAGAATCCAGCTTTCGGAGTAATGGCTGGACGCATTCCAGCTCCTAATAAAATTCCACAAAGTGTTTCAGTTCTTCTTTTATACTTTTCCATGTTGGCAATGATCGATTTTTGATCGTTTTCAATCGCGGCCAAAACACCGAAAGCCATAGGAGCGACAAAGCCGGAGTCAGTATTACCTTTGATGGTTTTGATATCACCGATAAAATCTTTCGATCCAACCATCGCGCCAATCCGCCAACCAGTACCATTGTCAATTAATTTAGAAGCCGAAAAAGCTTCCGCCCAAGAAAGATCCGGAAAATCAACTGCCACATCAGATAAACAGCAACTGCTATTATCATAGGCCAAAGCGCTATAAGCGGCATCGTTAAAAATACGGATGTTGTTGTCTTCGCAATAAGTGCAAAGAGTTTCTAGCCAAAGTCGGCTAGCTACCGCGCCCGAAGGATTGTGTGGATAATTTATCATTACCAAACCAACATCTTTCCCATCCAATTCATAAGGATTAAAAAGAAAATTGTTGTCCGAATTTAACTCCGGTTCAATCACTTTCAAACCTAAATACTGACACCAATCACGTGGCGTAGGATAACCAGGATTAGTGGTAGTAGCAATGGCCTTTAACCCAGCTCCACAAGCGAGCGGAATCAAACCTAACATTGGTTTGGTGCCGGGAGTTGGTAAATAATCAACGTCGTAATTACGTAAATTAGCCATAACATGAAAATCAACGAATTTGGACGCGAAGTCCTCCACTCCAGGACTACCATTGTCCTGATACTCATGCATTGATTCTTCTTTAGACAAAATCGCCACCGAAGCGGCATTTCGCGCACTTTGCAGGGCCGGACCGAATGGCTGACCAATTGATAAATCGATTAGCGTATTTCCGTCTGCTTTAGCTTCCATTTTAACTTTTTTAATACTTTGGAATAAATTTATTCCACCGTCTGGTAATCTAGATTTTCTCATCTTTTACTTACATTTTTGGTTAATACTAATTTTACTTTTTTACTTTATTACTACCAATCTCAAAACAAAGTTCTTGTTCAACGAATTTGAAAGTGGCAAAATAATCATGAATTGTTTCGGCGCGGCGAATTAATTTCACCGTATCGTCTTTACATAACATTAATTCTTGCGGACGAAGTCGTCCGTTGTAATTAAAGCCCATGGCATGACCATGTGCTCCCGTGTCATGAATAATCATAATGTCGCCAAGTTTTGCTTTTGGCAAAAGTCTTTGTTTGGCAAACTTATCATTATTTTCACAAAGTGATCCAACCACATCCACAATTTCATTTCCACGTTCGGCGGAATTCAAAATAGTAATGTGATGATAAGCGTCATAAAGCGCCGGACGCATCAAAGATGACATACAAGCGTCAACTCCAACATATCTCCGGTACTTATCCATAGTGTTAATGACTTTCGTCACCAAAACCCCATAAGGCCCAGTCATATAACGACCAGATTCCATGTACAGTTTGGGAATTTTGAAGAGTTCGGTTTTGTAAGAATTAAAAATTTCCTCACTAACTTGAGCAAAAGATTTAATATCAAACTCTGTTTGTTCTGGCTTATATGGTATACCAATACCACCACCAATATTTACAAAATCCAAATCAATTCCCAAATCATCATAAAGTCTTTCGGCCACACCTAAAATCATTTTTACCGTCTCAACCATATATTGATAGTCGAGTTGATTAGAACAAATCATAGTGTGCAAACCGAATTTCTGCGCACCTCTTTTCATAGCCAAACTATAAGCTTGAGCAATTTGATCATCACGCACCCCATACTTCGCCTCTTCCGGATTACCAATAATGGCGTTCCCTTCACGAGTCGCACCGGGGTTGTAACGAAAACAAACTGCTTTCGAAAATAACGGCACTTTATCAATCATAGATATATCATCCAGATTTAAAATGCAGCCACCTTCTGCTAGTGCCTCGAACAACTCTTCGTGTGAAGTGTTATTAGAAGTGAACATAATGTGATCAGCGTCAGCACCAGCTTGGCGCGCTAAAATTAATTCCGGGATGGAACTGCAATCAAAACCAAAACCCAAATCAGCCATAATTTTTAAAATAGCTGGATTAGGACAGGCTTTAACGGCAAAAAATTCTTGGAACCCGGGAAAATTAGCAAAGGTTTTTTTCAACCTTCTTCCATTAACCGCAATTCCCGCCTCATCATAAATATGAAACGGTGTACCAAATTCGGCCACAATTTGTGGTAAAATTGGTGTTAAACGATCTTCAAACTCTTGTGAAATCATAATTACTTTCCTTTCTTTTTTTTGGTTTATACTATTTAATTTTTAAGATACAAGTGATAGAGAAATATAACATTTATCGAGTAATTTTGTCAATGTTGCGGCGCCACAAACACAAAGAGACCATGGCGACATTGGCATTTACTTCGTATTGAGTTGTCGGTCGGAGTCATTATAAATATTGTCTCCCCGTAAAGTTTTCTTGATGTTCCAACATCTTATAGCCTCATCTTTTTGGCCAGGATTGTTTTTTAAAAAATCTCTAATATAGGTATTGTATTCAAATTGTGGCGCGATTTCTTTTTGGTAATTTTTATTTTTTCTTAACTTTTGTTCGGCATGCCATTCATTAACTACATCCTGATAAGTCTTTTTACCAACATTATCTTTAATAAAATTTAACAAATGCGTCGTGAAATGAAATTTTTTGCCGATAGCGCCTTGGAAAAAATCTTTTTTTTCTTGATAAGTTCTATATTCAACACCAACAACAGTACTTGGAGTTATTGGATGCAAAGCCTTTGGCAATTTTATTTTTTTAACTATTTTATCTTGAGTTATTTTACCGGTTTGCAAATATTTTATAATTCTACTGGTAATATCAATTTTACCACCAGAACTTTTCAAACCAATTTCCCGACAAAAAACCATCAGCTCTTCCTTTAGCCAATAAAATTCCTTAAAATCTTTAAGACTTATATTCCGATCTAAAATTGGTTTATTGTTCATGGGTGGTGTTCATGAGCCTATTTAATATTTTTTTTCAATTCTTCAATTTCCTTTTTCATTTCAATTATTTTTAATTCTCTATCAACCATAAAATTATTCATTTTTTCAATCTCCAAGATGTACTGTTTTGTCTCATTAATATCATAACAAGACCCAATATATCCCATAAACTCTCCATTGTCATTAAAAAATGGACTACCGGAGTCAAGTAACCAATGATATGTTCCATCACTATGCATAAGTCTATATTCCATTTCAAACGGCTCCCGAGCCTTAAATGCCTCTAAATAAGTTTTGACGCAAGAATTAAGATCTTCTGGGTGAACACCCTTGACCCAGCCATCTCCGGACTCTTGTTCAATTGTCCGGCCAGTGAAACTCAACCAAGCTTTATTAAAATAGTCACATTTTGTATCCAATGCCGCTCGCCAAATAGGATTTGGAAATTGATCCAGAATTCTCAAATAAAGTTCTTTTTGCATAATTTTTATTTTTAAATTATTAAAACATTTACTAATATTTAATATAATAGAACAGTTCAAAAAATATTTTTATTTATTTAATTTTTCCAAAAACTTATCAATTCTCTCTTCACGTAAATCGTTCTTATCATCAAAATAAAAATCTAAGATTATTTTTAAATCCATTAATTATTTATCTAAATTTTTATAGCCCTCGGAACTTTTTGGAGCGTCAGTCGCCTTTAGATAATTATCTTTTTCTAAACATTCACGCAAGTGATCCAGCAGCGCTAATTTGCAAAGATACTTATCCGACCATTTTGATTTTAATTGTTGTATTTTTGGGGACATATGGTTTGAGTTTTAATTATTTTTTTCAAAATCTATTAAAATTTTTAAATATTCGGATTGTAATTCAGGGCTAATTTGAGGATGTTTAAGTTTTGATATTTTGCCATTATTTTTAATAATGGTATTAATTTCACCAAAATAAAAACCATCCAAAGTTGCCACAAAAAGATAAGATGGATTCCATGATTGATGCATTCTTTTTACAATCATTAAAATGTCATCAAAATTAAGGTGCGCCCTATATTTAACTTCAATAAGTCTAACCTCCTTAGTATTACGATTAATAACCGCAAAGTCAGGTGCGGTACGCAAAGTTTCAATAATAGCAGTATCCTCTTTATGTCCTTGTTGAACTATCTCTGGAATAATTTTTTCATAACCAAATTCTAGAACAGTAAATTCTTTAGTCTCTCTAAGCATTTAAGCAAAAATTGTTTCGGCAATTCTTCCCTTCACTAAATTTCTCGCAAAAGTTATGTTGTCCATATTAATTTAAATTTTTCATAAATTATATTTTAGGGTGAATAATTGAACCCTCTTCATGGCCCTTAAGCCAGACATAAGATACTGAATACGGATCTGTATGGCAATCCAACCATGAACATTGAAGTGGTAAACCATCAATCATACTAACCGCACACAAGTCATCATATTCCTGTTCGTTTGAGTTTAATTTGTACAGATTAAGCCCGGCTTCTTCTAATTGTTTAATTTCATTTTCAACATCATCTTGATTCATTATCCCACCAAGTGTGAAAAGATGATCATCGTACCAAATAGATTTCCCTTTGTTTTGTTTTTCGTAAAATTTTATCGCTCCGGCAAGATTTTTTATATCTTTACATTTAGAAAAATTAGATATGGGAATTACAATGTTGAAAAATAAGATTTTTATGGACATAAATATAATTTGTAGTTTTATAAACTATTTAATATTGTTTTTAATAAAATTAAAAACTCTTATCTTATTATATCTTATTTTTCCAAGACTACTGCACGATTCTATATGCTCAATTTCAATATCACTCAAGCTAAATTTTCTTTTTAATTCAGCGGCGCTAAATGTATCATTAATAAAGTCATTATTCATCGCCTTTAGCGACCGGACATCTTTTCTGGCCTTAACATTACTATTTTCAACTAAGTTGTATTTTTCCATCTCTTTGACTGAACCTGAAAAGGCCATATTTTTAAAAATTATTTAATCTCTAAATTTAATTTTTATAAATCATATGTAAAATAATTAGATTTAGAAGTGACATTGTATGTATTTTAGAAAATCTTATTTGGATAGCATGAGAGTTGGTTGTTAAACTTCCTCGGAATTCATTTGTCTATCAAATGCTTGACGAATAAGACCAATAACATACAGGATGTCATTGATATTTGATAGGCCGACCTCAACGTCGCCGTTTCCCCAGCGACCAACATTTGAAACATCTCTACAAAGCCCTCTCGGATCATTAATATCCCGAAAAGACATATTTAATGAAAGGCGTAACCTTTTGGCCTGCGGAACAATATCAACAAAATTAGTATTAACTTTATATGCAATATATAGTTTTTTAAATTCTTCCCTAACCAAAGATGAGTCGAGATTTATAATTTCATTTCTTAATTTATTAAATAAATCGAGCATATCACCCTTTAGGTGTTCATAGTCATCGACACTATAATCAATATCCTCTTTCTCCACCACCTTTTTATACTTAAAAACAACTTCATCACTTAGTTTTGGGCTTTCCCAAATTGAAGTAATTAGATTGCTAAGTTTTTCAGCACGTTTTACAATTTTTTCCTCATCCCATTTGTCTAACTCTAACAATTCTTTATTCATAAAGACTCCGCTGTTTTCAAAGCCATCCCGTTTCTTTTCTTTAAAAGATTTATTGCTCATTTCCTGATTAAAACCAGTAAGAGTTAAATTACCCAGCTTATGCAAGTATTGTTCGTGGACTCTTTTGAAATCATCCCCTAAATCATCTATCCAAATCCTTGTAAGCTCCTGTGGCATTATATGCTCAATACTTAATCGCTTTATATCAAGCTCAGTCCTGTTGTGATTTAGCTTATTTTCAATTTTAAATAGTAAATATAAACTACTTCTAAAGTGATATATATCTTTATTGATAATTTCATTTTTAAATTCAATATCTTTTGGAAATCTACGGTAGCTATCTTTCAACATTAAAACTGCCTGCAGGCTCTCAACATAATTCTCTTTGGTAATCTCGCTATATAGAGAGGCAAAAGTTTTGTTTAAAGATGACGTAGGAACGCCGCAGACAGCTCTTCTAAAAACGTAACTTTCAATTAGTTTAAGTATCTGAGTAAATTCATCTTTATTAATAATATTGTCTTTATAATCATTATAAACACACAATAAAAATGGATGAGAAACATCAACCCTTAGTGTCTGGATATCGGTAAATATTTTTTTAATATCCTTGTCTGGCTCACAATTCAACTCAATATTTGAATAGTATTCAAAAAATTTAAAAACATCTGATGTTATTTCTTCAATATCTTTTTTATATGAATACTGTTTAAAAGTAGCATAAACCTCTTCCAATTTAGGAATAGCCTTCATTTTTAAAGTTAAATAAGCTCTCATAAAATAATCAAATTTTTTTTCATTTTGTGATTGCTTAAATATTTTTTCCATAGGCAACCAGTAGCTATTATATATTTGATTCTGGAGATCACTTTCTAACCCCATTAATATATAATTTCTGATTAAATCAGATTGAGACAAATCAAGTCCTGTTGAATTTAAACTTTCAAAAATTAATTGAGGATTATCATTATTCCTGTCTAAAATAATATTAACAATAATCAAACGTCTAATTCCTCCGTATAAATCATCAATGTTAATATTTGATTTGTTTATTTGTTCAAGAAAAAAGTCATAATTCTGCCATACTTTACTTTTCGTGTCGCCTTCATCTAGTCGCTGATTATTAAGAATTTTTTCAAAAACAACCTTATCGCTTTGCGTTAAACAAAGTTTATTTTTTTTATTTTCAGGAGCAAATTCATTAATAAGAAATTGAGTACTAATTTGTCGCTCATTTACAGTAAAGTCATTTTTAGTACTAAGAACTTTTTTCATTGCCAAGAATAATAAAGACAAAGTTGTTAACCTTTGTTGTCCATCAATAACTAAATAACTTGGAGTCTCTGCTACTGTATACAAGCCATCGCTAACATAAACAATAGACCCGATAAAATGAGCTGAAATATCATTTCTAATCACTTTTAATATATCTTCCCATAATTGGTGACAGTGGCTAATTCCCCAACTATAAGTCCTTTGATATATAGGAATTACAAATTGCTGGTTATTACTTAAAAAACTCACAAATTGGACTTCGTTTGCTTTCATATAAAAAATAATTAACTATTTAGAACCAAAGAAACTTATGAACAATAATATTACAAATACAAATATAAAAAATATTACTATCCTGCTCACTTTTTTTGCCATCCAATCAAACATATGTCCAAAAACAGACTTTCTAAATTTTTTAGAAAACATTAAAAAAATAATTGCAAAAATTATAAATACAATGATTGCCGTAAAAAAAATTTCGTTTGGCATAAAAAATAATTAATTTTATCTAGATTGATATAAAGTATGCTCGTTTGCTTCCAATTTTAGAATAAATTCTTCAATGGAAAATGCGAATATTGTTAATTTATCTTTATATTCTATAAACTCAATCCACTTGATAGTGTCTGCGTGAATCTTTGGAGCTATAAAAAATGACACACTTTGATTGTTCCTTAATTTACTTTCAGATAAATGTCTACTAATCGGAGGCATCTCTCTGTTAACTTGAACCGTACCATTTAAAAGCGTGACCTCCAAAAGACTACAATGTTCACCCTCATAACATTCTATATCTGCGTTATTTCCGGGTGCATGTGAAGATGGTAACCCAGAGTCATCTGAAATATAATTTGGAACAATTTTTATTAAAGGGTATTTATTAAGAACGGCCAGTGATATAAGAAATTCCAATCTTAATGGGGCTGGGATAAACTTTAGAACCTCATCTTTTGATGAAAAATTTGTTTTTGTAAGACTTAGAATTTCTTCCTTAATTTTTTGCCACTCATAATGTTTAACCCATTGAGATAATAATTTATTTTCTTCCTCGATATTAGTTTTCCCAGCTTGACCCAGCGATAACAACTCTTCGTCGATTTCAGCTAAGTGATTAAAATAAGACTCTTCATCATCATATTTTTCATATGATGAATACTTACTAATTACATAATCAATCTTAGCTAGTTCTTTCTTATTTAAATCAATAAATTTCCCATATCCTCTAATTGTAATCAAACCAGTCAATCTCATTTTTCTGATAAATTCATCTGGTAATTCTGACATAATAGTCTTGTCCTTTTGAGAATTATGTCTCCCTCCAATTAATTCATCACAAATTTCCAATATAACTTCGGAGCTCGGCTGGTATTTATATTTTGTTCTTATTTCTTTAATTTTTTGGTACAAAGACTCCGCGTCATTACCCCTCCAACAAAGAATAAGTGGTAATTCCAATCTCGATATGCCGCTATCATTATATTCCTTATCATTATCAATTTTTTTTATTACAGATAATAACAATACTAATGGAACATTCTCGTTTAAAACTCTCCTGAAAGGGTTGTTTGATTGATATTTTACAAAAGCATTAAGAAAGGCTTGCTGCTCAAATTCAGGATGTTCATTGTCAGCAAATTTAAGTCCAATATCTGAAAATTTAATAGACTCATCCATTCTATAAAAAACAAAACCTAATTCTTTTGCAATTTTAAAATGAGTATCGAATCTTGACGCCCACCCCTTCTTGAACCCTGCCTCTTTGTGGTCCTGAGGGTTATCAGCTAATACATCAAGCACTTCTTCGTTAGTAAGATTTTCAGAATTCTTAAATTTATTTTTAATTATTTGACTAACTTTAATCGGCCGGTAAAGACCAAACCGAATAAGATCTCCTTCTATTTTTTCAGCCAAATCATTAGTCAAAATATCATTGTTATATTTTTTTAATACCGTTAAAAATAGTTTTATACGTTCCGGATTTCTCACGGTTGTTGTAAATAATAAAGGTTTATATTCTGATTTCATTTGCTTGATTTTTTTCATATAACTATTTAATAAACCCTAATAATTTGTTACTAATACTTCTTTTATATCCTTGACTGAATTGTTATGATAACTAATATAATTACTTCGAATTGGGTGTATATTATATTTTTTCATCCAATTAATTAAATACTTATTTTTTTTACCCCTATAGTGGGTTACATTTGAAAGGGCAAATTTTACTCCGCTCTCATTTAAGTTATCTAAATAATCTAATAAGTCTTTTTCAGTGTCATTGTCCCAAAATTTATTATATTCACTAAATGTAATTAAATATGGCGGATCTACATATACGAAGTCATCTTTTTTATATTTAGCCTTCGGAAATTTTCTAAAATCTAAGCTTGAAAAATTAATCTTCTTTGATTTAACTGTGTCAAAATAATCATCCAAAGCATTTACTACGTTCTTATTGAAATCTACATTGCCTACCGGCAAATTAAAATGACCATTACTATTGAATCGAAGCATTCTATTAAAGCCATATATTAATAAAATATATAATTCTAATTGTGATTGTGATTGTGATTGCTCTTGACCACAATTAAATCTTTCTCGTAAATTGTTGTAACCAATTTTATTAAATCTTGCAAAATACGTTTTCTTATATAAGCCTTTAAATTCTTCTGAGATTACATTTTCCTTATAAGACCTAGATAAATTATATTTATATATAATTTTTTCCACGCCTTTAAAAAAATATTTCTTCTTATCGGAATAAGAAATTAATAACTCATGTAACTTAATTAAATTTTTATCAATATCATTTAAAAAATAATTCTTTGCCTCAACATTAAGAAAAACAGTCCCTCCCCCAACAAATGGTTCATAAAAACTATTTATCTTTTTAGGAAACAATTCAATAAGTTGTTCCATTAATTTATATTTATCACCTACATAAAATAATGGCGATCTCTTAATTTTTGTCATAAACCTTAGTTATAAATAACCATTCCTGGTGATCATTAAAATCTGTTTTACCGGCATTAAAGAATTGGTGTTTCTTTTTGAATATCTTAGTGTCACCTTTTTCTTCTAACATTTTTTTAATTTGTTCCAATTTAATTTTATTCTTAGATGAGCTGCTTTTTGAATTATAAGTATTATTATAAGAAACTACGATGTATTTTGTTTTCAGATTATCAATTAAATCAGCAAACGTTTTTGATGCTCGAGATGTGCAATATTCACTTAAATTTTCAGGGGTTGGTTTTAAAGCGACTCCGTATAACTTTTTCTTATTCCATTTAACAATAGTTTCCAGCAAATGATAAAAACGACTATACTGTCTTGAATTATAAGGGGGATCTATATAAACAACATCTGCTTTTATCTTCCTTGCTAGAGTATTAGCATCTTCTCTGTAAATAGTAGCATTTTTAATTTTTAAAGGTTTAATTTGCTTAATGCGTAATTTTTTATCACCAATCTCTTTTTTAATATAAGCTTCATAATGCCCAACGGTATTTGCTATTTTATCCAAAGAATACAGCAAGGAAGTAAGAATTATTGAATATTCTTTATCGGATAATTCTTTTTTATTTCTTTTTAAATCCTCCCTTATATAACCTATGAGGCGAGCATTTTCTTCTGAAAAATATTTTCCTCCAAAGTTTTTAGAAAAATAATTTTCCTTTAAAAGTAATGGGTCTATCTTGTTGTATCTATCAATTATTCTTGATATTTTTTTAACGTCAAAAGCACCTTCTTTAAAAAATGCATTATAACTAATTATATTAGAATAAAGGATATCATTTAGTGTAATGGACTTAAATTTTTTTGATGCTTCTGCTCCAATAACACCTGTTCCAGCAAAAAGGTCAACAAAAACTCTCCCCTCACAATTTTTTTCAATTAGAGAGAAAATCCAGCTTCTTAATTTAGTTTTACTTCCTATATACCTCCTATTTTCTATATTTGAAAATTCTTCCATACTATTTGACTCTAACTTGATTGAGAAAATTATTAAAATCGTCCTTGCTAATATTGGATTACTTATTTAACAATATTTGATATTTTGCCGACCATTACTACGGCATATTTTTTTCTACAAAATACTTAATTTTATATAATAACTCTACCATTTTCAAACTGAAAAAGCAAAACAAACAAAAAAACGAGCCAAAAGCTCGTTTTTTAAATAAATACTAATTTAATTAAACCATTCCATTTATTTCCAAATTCCAAACCTTACTAGTAAAAATCTCGTAGCTATATATGAAAATACAGATAAAAATTCAAACCATGAGTTAAATATTATAGCCCAATCAAATATCCAAATCAGGACGATAACCATAGCTATATAAATAAAATTGTATACCAAACTACCAATTCCCCTCTCCCAAAATTTAATTATTAAAATCATTAAAATAACACCAACTATATAAACCTTGGATGTTTCCCATAAACTAGGCGCTACAACACTTAAATGTTTCGCGATTTCCTGTTGCGCTTGTCCTATTAACTTTATTGGTTGAAGCTGGCTAAACGCATTTTGTAAATCTGGATCTACCATAAATAATTATAACTTTACAACTATACCACCCACCCCCAAAAAATCAACCAGAGGAACAAAAAAGACGCTTATTTAAGCGTCTTTTTTGATTCGCACGGGATGGAAATATTTTCGCATCATCATGCAGAGATTTTAGCTAAATATTATTTAGCTAATTTTGGTAATTGAGTGGCCACGATTACGGCACTAATACCAACTAAAGAATAAACTACTCGGCTCAAAATTGACATGTTACCAAAGATTGCTGCTACTAGGTCAAAGTTGAACAAGCCAACTAATAACCAATTTAAGCCACCGACGATAACCAACACCAACGCGATAACATTTAATGTTTTCATGTTTTTTGTGCCAAACCGAAGTTTGGGCAGTTAATTATTATACTTATATATTAGCACAATATTAACTTAAC
>JBAXJX010000002.1:0-380490 GCA_037137655.1 Candidatus Falkowiibacteriota bacterium | reverse complement strand
CGAAGTTTGGGCAGTTAATTATTATACTTATATATTAGCACAATATTAACTTAACGACAAATAAAAAACCGGACCTTATCAAAAGTCCGGTTGTAAAATTTTGTTTACAAGATTAGCGCTGCCACAATTCTTTCCAAGCCGCAACGATCGATGACGATTTATTACCACCTATAGTTTTCCATTCCAATCCTTCACTCATAAATTCCCGAGCATCATCTACTTTAGCCTCCATAACAACTCCGCTCACCAAAATAATGGAGTATTTTTTGCCCAAGTACATTTTTGGAAATCTAACAGAAAAAGGAAAACCAACTATACGCTGATCGGGATTTTCTGAAACAATATTAAAATATTTGTCCCAATTATCACTTTGAGCTAAATATAACTTATTAACATTGTAACCAATGACTTTACCGTCAACTTTAACTTCCTGGATTTCATGTGGTGTCTTTATTTTATCCGTGGCGGGGCGAACCTCTCCAATAACACCAACACTGAAACCTTCTATCAAAGCTTCTTCGCATTGTTCCTGAGTGTAGTTTTTTAAAACTCTTGTTGCTCCCATTTTTAATCTATTTTAAGTTAGAAAATATGTAATTTTAAAGATCAATAAAAAAATATAGCATAAATGCTATATTTTTGTCAAACGCACGGGATGTAAGAATCGAACTCACGCCAAAGGTTTTGGAGACCTCTATACTACCACTATACGAATCCCGCAATATTATTTTTTCTGTTTTTCAATCGCTTCACTTAAATCTTGTCTAAATTCTAGCACATAAATATCCATCATAGTTACCGCCAAGGCGACAATCATTGGTCCTAAAATTACTCCCCAAAATCCAAACAAAAGTGTACCGCCCATGATGGAGAAAAGTACAAAAATTGGGTTGATTTGAGCTTTATCCTGGAGCAAGGTCATGCGCAAAAGATTATCAATTGTGCTGATAACTAAGAATCCCCACAACAAGACGAATATTCCCTGCCAAATGCTGCCAATCGCCAACAAATATATACCAGTCGGAACATAAACTATCGCCGCACCAAAAATTGGCAACAAAGAACAAATAGCAATAAGTAATCCTGGAATAAAAAATGGCAAACCAGCCACCGCGTAACCAACCGCTCCAATAAATCCTTGTGCTAAAATCACAACAAAATTAGTAATGATTGAGGCATAACTAATTTCTCGAAATTTAGCGAAGATAAGTTTATCGTAATCATTCGACATTGGTGACCAACGTGACAAACTCGCCGCCATCTTATCACCATCAAGAAAGAAAAAGAACATCGCAAAAACAATCGTGAATAAGGAGAAAAAGAAAGATGATGCTTCTTTTAAAATTGTCGTAGCGATATTAATAAAAAAATCACTAAAATTACCAACAATATCAGTTACAAAAGAGCGAATACTGGTAGTGTCAAAACCTAAAAATCCAAGTCGATCCAAAAATTTACTATGGATCAATGGGCTGTTTTGACTAATGAAATTTACCGTATCACCGTAAGCAGTAATCGATTGTTTAGCCGCATAAATTATCAACTCGGAAAGCGGTAAAATAACCAGGATTAATGTTAAAAGACACATTATTAAAGAAGCTGGAACTGCCCGACCACCAAAAAACTTCTTTAGCTTACCATAAGGTTTATAAAGAATCGACGTTAGCACTGCCGCCATAACGATCTCAATCATGAATGGACGGAAAACCAAAAAACAAGCAGCTAACACAGCTATTATCAAGACAAGGAGGAATGGTCGAGATAGCGGATTCTTCATAGAATCTTATTTAGACTATTTAGTTTCTTTGTGTAAAGTATGAGTTTTGCATTGTTTACAATGCTTTTTCATTTCCAATCTAGTTTTTAAAGTTTTTTTGTTCTTTTTAGAATGATAATTAACGGTTTTGCAGTCAGTGCATTCCATTTTGATCATGTTGTCTTGTGACATAGTTTTAAAACATAAACCCGGCGAATAGCTCCCCGGAACAATTATGATATTTTATTTTATTGATTCAATTTGAATTATAGCAACAAGATAATAAGAAAGTCAACTGATGGCGTGAATCCGGCCTATTTTTGACATTTTTCACAAAAAACCGTGCCGCGACCGGCGATTTTGGCCTTTTTTAGGATTGTGCCGCATTTATAGCACTTTTCTTTGGCGCGACCGTAAACTTGGAGAAATTTAGAAAAACCGCCGCGATGACCATGAGCATCAATATAATCACTAAAGGTTGTGCCGCGATTTTTTATAGCTTTAGCTATAATTGTTTTGATGGCCGCAAATAATTTCTTTATTTCCGCCGGTGTTAAAGACTTGGCGATTCTAGCTGGTAAAATTCCAGCGGCAAACAAAGTTTCGTCGGCATAAATATTTCCGATGCCAGCAATTAAATTTTGATCTAACAATAAAGCTTTAACATTTTTATTCCGCCCAGCAAAAATTGCCGCAAAAGATTTTAAAATAAAATTAGCTTGCAAAGGTTCAATGCCATACTTAGCTTTGATTATCTCCAGTTCATCCGCATCCACAATTTTAGCATAACCGAAATTGCGTTGATCATTAAAAAATAATTTGCTTTTGTCAGCTAATTCTAAATAAAAGCGCGTGGCCTTCCCTGGTAAATTACCGCCGAAAGCGCCATTTTTTCCGCCTAAAATATGTCCACCAGCCAAAACCTTCTTTCCATCTTGATAAATTAATTGCCCAGTCATTTTTAAATGAATTAAAAGCCAATGCTTTTTATCGCTTAAACTAAAAATCAATAGTTTACCAATCCGCTCTACCGCAATGAATTTCGCGTCCTTTAAAAAACGCAAAAAATCAGCCGGCTGATTTTTAATCGTTGTCCGACTTAATATTTCGACGACTTTAATTTTCTTCTTAGTCACGGCCGCGTCTAAATCACGACGGACAGTTTCCACTTCTGGTAATTCCGGCATATACTTTAAAAACAAAAATGGTTCGGAAAATTATTTCCAAACCATTAAGACTATAATGATGATGATTAAGGCCGCAAACAAAAAACCGAAAATCTTCAAAAAGCTGCGACCGATTTTACTGCCATTTATAAATCCTGCCATATATTTTATTAATGTGGGCCGAGAAGGATTCGGACCTTCGAAGGCATAAGCCAGCAGATTTACAGTCTGCCCCAGTTGACCGCTTTGGTATCGACCCATATAAAAATCCGTCAAAAGATAACGTGTTTAACGGATTATAATTATTTTACATTATTTACAAACAAAGTCAAATAATTCTTAAGCCGCTTGAATAACATCGGAGATTAAGAACCTGACTAAAGCATAAGATAGGAAAATTAAGGCCATACCAAGAGCTGCCCACAAAAGAATATCTTTACCGGTTTGCACTTGTTTATCATTACCTTGAGAAGTCATCCACAAAAAACCGCCATATATAAACATAAGTAAGGCAATTGAACCAACGATACCTAAGACACCATTAATCACACGACCAATAAGGCCTTGTGGTGTGCCGCTAGCGCAATTTTGATCATTAGCTGGGCACAGTGGATTTTGCAAACTGATAGTCGCGGTGCTGGCAGCAGCACTGGCGCTATTACCGGATTGTTGAATTCCGCCGCCAACGTCGCTGGTTTGAGCATAAACATTATTAGAAATAAAAAAACCAAAACTTAAAACAAAAACTAAAATTGTGCCAGCAAGAATTTTTTTCAACATATTTTTTATTTAGATTGTTATACTAATATTAAAGCACATTTTTAGAAATAAAAAAAGAGGCTTTATCGCTAAAGCCTCCAAAATTTATTTAGTCACTAAGACATACACCGTATCCCTAGCTACACCCTCGAATTTTACCCGAACTTTTTTGTAAGTTCCAAAAGAGGTGTAAGCGGCATCAGGTGCTTTTGACTCATCGTTAGAATCAATAATTCCGTCGCCGTTAGTGTCTGCCCAAACAACAAACTTGCCAAGATTTGAACGCCAAATGATATTAAGCTTGCCGTTAGGAAAAGTTAATACTTTGGTTACTTGACCACTGTCTAAAATAAAACGATAAGCTTTATTTTGTGGCATAAGTAAAGTGTCATTGTCAGGATTACTTGCTGAGATTGGAGTATAGATCGTTGATTGACTTTCCATTCTTTTTCTAATTTCTGGTGTTAAACGATAACAAGTGTCACCGCTCTTACAATCAATGAAATAAATAATACCTTTCTTAGTGGTGTCAGTAACGTTAGTTTCCTTTTGTAATTCAACAATTTTTCCGTTAACAACATGATACCATTTTAAAGCATTACCATTTTTATCATAATTATTATTCGGCCACACGACTACAGCCACGAAATTAATAATCCAGAAAAATAAAGCCAAACCATTAATCGCCCAACGGAAAACACTTTCTGGACCAGATGTTTTACCTATAATCCAGAGGATCAAATAGGATAACACGATTAGGATAGATATTTCTATGCAGGCATTTCCATAATAGTTTTGGACTATAAAGGCGTAACCAACATATTTAAACAATACCCACTTGCATATCCAATAGATAGCAGTCATGAAAGTAAAGCCGATAAAAATCCGAGCAAACACGATATGCGACGGTGGATTTTTTACTTGACCAGCTTCGCTCACTCCAGAGACGTCGGCGAACCAAGCGCTTAATATTTCTTTTAATGACTGTGAGCTATTATTTGTAACCGAGGGCATATCTGGCGCACTATCTATAGTTCTGCCAGGTTTGAATTTTACTTGTTGCTTTCCCATGATCTTATAAAGCCTCTCCTTAAGGCTGATTTTGTATATTTTTATTTTTAATGAACATTCAAATTATTAAAATAATTATATCATAAATACAATAAAAAGTCAATAGTGACAAGCAAAAAACTCCATAAATCAATAAAAAAGCCGTTATTTTAACAATGACGGCTTTAAGGTTTTTTAAAATTTAAGCTGACTTTTTAGTGCTGTTCATACCAGCCCCAAAACTAGCCCCATTTTTAGCATTACCACCACCATCTTCAATGATAGTAAAGTTACAATTGTCAGGAATGCCTTTGGGAAATTTCTGACGATTAATAACGGTAGCTGTAACGAGCTCAGGTGTCATACCAGGAATTTGCATAATTTTATCAAATTCCGATTTGTAACCGTCACTTCTAGAAATCATGGCTTTTTTCTCAGCATCAGCTTTAGATATCAGAGTTTTATTTTGATATTTAACCGCTTCAAACTCAGATTTAGCTTTGAATTCTATTTCACGCATTGTTTGCTGTTCAGTTGAAGGAATAATAGCTGAGATTGCAAAACTAATCGGTTCAATTCCCCATGATTCAAACATCTTATAAGTATCTTTTGTTTTATAGGTGATGTCATTCGATGGTAATTTTTCAGCCGCCATAATCGTAGGTAGATTGTATTGCTCATGAGCATTGTTAAGATTATCAAAAGTGCTATGAGCGGCATACTTTCTGACTGATCCTTGCATTTTGTGACGTAATGATTCGAACTTAAATAAGTTAGGAATATTGTAATAAGCTTTTTCCGAATCACTAATTTCAAAGCAAAGTGAACATTTAATTGACACGCGTGATCCATCAGACAAAGCGATAAAATTTTCAAGATTCTTTTTATCGTCTTCGTGCTCTGGAAAAACATCAAGTTCTTGTTGTCTTACACGCCAAACCATAACGACATCCATTATGCCAAAAATACCAGGAGCAGTTAAGTGGGGTCCGGCCGTCCAAGTGGCGAAATATTCACCTTGACGTTCAACCACAGCTTCACTACCTTCATCAATTTGCCAATAAGCATTAGACATAGCTCTGTAAACTATAAGAAAATATGTCGGCAAAATTAATATACCGGAAATAATTAAAGTTAAATGAAAATAATCATTTAAATACCGATACATTAAAAAATTGATTAAAGTAAAAATAGTGAGCAAGGTGAAAAATAAACCATACAAGAATAAGTTCCACCAAGAACGATTAGCATCAAAATCATTGCCAATCTTTCCAAAAAAATTAGATATTGCATTCATCTTCGATCCCCTCCATGGGATATTTTTTATATTTGATTATTAAATAACATTCATTTTAGTTGGGGTAATTATATCATGTTTTAGCAAAAAAGTCAATACTAATAAAAAATCGCCGTTTTTTTGCGGCGATTATTTGTTTTTAGGATTTTTTTTCATATTTGCTATTAGCTTTTTGCGCTCCCATACCAAAACCAAATCCAGCACCGAGATTATTAGCTGAGTCACCACCCAGCATTAAAACAGTATCCGCTGGAACACCATCTTTAAACATAGTGCGGGCGCGAATAACCATAGCGACTTCCGATTCACGCATGCCAGCCTCAGTCATTTTTTTAATCTCATCAGCAAAAGCTTCATTTTTTAAAAGGATAGAATCGCGATCAGCCGTAGCTAAAACTATTTGTTCCTTAGCAGTAAACTCCGAAGCTTTAAGAGATGATTCGGCCAAAAATTGTTTCTGTCTAATACTCTTTATCTCGTCAGAAATTATTAAATCAACCACAGTTAAGCCGGTAATTTGGACGCCCCAGTTATTATACAAATCAGTATAAATAGCCATGGATTTATAAGACTCATCATCTTTTTTCTTTTTTTCACCACTTAATATGCTCGGTAAATTTAAATAACTTCTATCAGCATTAGCCTCTTCAAACGTCATATTTGATAAGTAGGACCTAAAGCTTGATTCCATTTTTGACCTTATAGCTTCCTGAACATTATTAATATTATAAGTAGCCTTATAAGTATCAATCACCTTCCAAAAGACATAAGCATCTATCCGTGCCGAAGCGCCAGACTTAAACTCGATAAAATTTTTATCATCAACGAAAATCTTATCACTACCCTCAAACATCTCCCAATAATTCTTAATGCTCATTATGTTAAAAAATGGAAACATTAAATGTGGACCAGAACTAAAGGTGCAATAATATTTTTTTTGTACTTCCACTACCATCTCAACATTTTCCTCAACCTCTAGATAGGCCCGACGAAACGAGTGATAAACAAATAGTGAGAATAAGGCAACCATTGATAATATCGAATAAGTACCAAAAATAAACTTTGGAAAAAAATAAATTACCAATATCCCCAGTAATTTAATCAGCAAAAACGATGATAAGGCCATAACAAAAAATGCTATTAGCCAATAGAACCAAAAAGCCATAAATTCATCTTTTATATATGGCCCTAAAAAATTAAACTTTTTCATTTCAACCTCCAATCTTAAATTATTAAAAAACAATCATCATATCAAGTTAATATCATCACAAATACATAAAAAGTCAATATAGCAACAAAAAAACCGCGTTTTAGGCGGTTTTTAGTATTTTTTCAAAATTAGATTTCGTAAACTTGGCCGTATTCTGGGACGATTGCTTGAGTTTCTGGGGTGCCAATTATTCCAGCGAAATTTAGAGAATTAGCTTCTTCCCCATGATTGATAAACACTTTACGAGGACGTGGACTATTTATTTTACTAAGCCATTCTAAAATATGTGGTTCATCGGCGTGTGAGGAAAAAGAATTGATCACTGCAATTTTTGCCTTCACTGGAATTGATTCACCGTAAATGTAAACACTCTTATCACCATCCAACAATTTGCGTCCCAAGGTTCCAGGTGATTGATAGGCCACCAACAAAACATAACTATTAGGATCGGCTAAATTCATTTTTAAATGATATGGCACACGACCACCGACACACATGCCACTGGACGATAAAATAACTTTTGGTTTCATAGCATGATTAATAGCGATCGAATCTGATTTTGAAGAAGTATATTTTAAACCAGGAAAATTAAAAATATCATCACCAGATTTTACGATATGACGAGAGTTTTCATTATATAACTCTTCATAATTCTTATAAATATCAACCGCCTTAATTGCGAGTGGACTATCAAGGAACATCGGCACGCGAGGCATACCATGATTCTCTTCTAAAGAATTTAACTCAAATAAAATTTCTTGAGTTTTTTCAATCACGAAAATCGGAATAATCAAAGTGCCTTTCATCGCAATTGTTTCCACAACCGCAGCGCGTAATTTCTCAATGCCTTCTTCCTTGGTTTCATGTGAGACGCCAGCATAAGTTGATTCCACGATCACGACATCGGCACTGTCAGTTGTTTCCAAATCACGAATAATTGGTGATGGTGAATTTCCTAGGTCGCCTGAGAACACAATTTTCTTTTCGCGGCCTTCGTCGGGAATATAAAATTCAAAAAAAGCGGAGCCCAAAATATGACCAGCATCACGGGGTTTAACTTTAAATGAATTCTCCACATGAAAAAATTCATTATATGGAATAGTGTCAAAAAGCCCCATTAAACCGCGCACATCATCAATACCGTAAAGCGGTTGATGACCATAAGCCAAAGCTTCGCGCGCAATAATTTTGGCCGCATCAATTAACATTATTTCTACCAAATCGCGCGTTGCTTCGGTAGAATAAATTCGGCCGCGAAAACCATCGTGATATAATTTTGGTAAGCGACCACAATGATCCATATGAGCATGAGTCAAAAAAACATATTGGATTGAGGCAGGATTAAAATCAAATTGGCGTTCATTGTGTTCAGCGGCAAAGTGTTCGCCCTGAAAAACACCACAATCAACTAAAATTTTAAAGTTGGCGAACTGGAGCAAACTACAAGATCCTGTAACTTCTCGACAAGCACCATGAAAAGATAATTTGATCATATTAATAATTTAATTTTTATAATTAAATTATACCACAAAATGAAGTTTCTGGTAAATAAAAAAGCACTGTTTAATTACAGTGCTTTGCGTGGCCTTTGCCTTGCTTTGTATTTGCTTTGCTTTAACCGCGCATAGAATGGATTCAATTCCATCTAAATTTTAAGTCTTCTGCCTTAAGAATTCTCTGACAATGATTATCCATGGTATATCTAGCAGTAACGCCACATTTTTCCAATAATGGCATCACTTCATGATATTCTTTGTATTTAGCAGAAATTATTTTTAGCATTTCTAACCATTCCCTTCGATTTTTTTCAGTCACACCAGTAAGCTTAATTGTCTCAAGCCAAGGATGTTGCCGAACTAATTCTGGTTTACAGTATTCCGCTAAAAACATGAAGTTGGCAATTTCAATCTTTTCACCTAGCATATGACTAAGAAGTCCACAAATTCCGACATAGCCAGAAATTGAGAGTTCGGTGCTGAAATAGATTGAAAGTAGATCGCTAATATGAAAAATCTTTTTCATGATTACTGCTCTCCTTTCTTTTTACTTATTTATGAACGAAATTCGATACTTTTAAGTTAACACATACAAATTATTTTGTCAATATCGACAACAAAAAAACAGACCTTTCGGATCTGTTTTTCTTCTGAGTCATAATTTTATAATGGCCACAATTTTAGCCAGGGCGATATAGGAAGAAGTGATGGGAACAAAATTAGTTTTTTACAGATTTCAAAATATTCCAGACATCATCTTGGGTAAAGCTATAATCCGGCACCCAAACTCCATCTGCATTTTTTGGCACTGACTGACTACTGGCAACATCCCAATTAATCTCATAAAAAGTCTTGTCATCAATATTTAAAACAGTACACGCTATTCCGCCACCGCAAGCTATATTGTAAATTGTTGAATTATCAATACCATCAATTTTTTCTTTTTTTATAAAACTAGTATTATCCGTAAAATTCGAATAAACACTAGCGACATTCGCCTTGCTAATTTCCCTTATTTCAGCTATTAAATCAACATTATACTTTTTAAAATCAGTTCGGAAAGATATTTTATTATCAACCACCTTACAATCACCCCAATTTTTTGGGTAGCTAAATTTTAAACCTGAAATTGTTTGTGAGCATGATTTCATATTAGAATTATTCACCACTTTAGTTGGCGTCACTATCTGAGAAGTGGTTTGCACTGAACTATTATTAGCAACTGACTTTACACCACAGCCGGTCAAAGTTAATATCATAATCAACGCCACAGGAAAAATTATTTTTTTCATAAATTTCTAATAAGCTATCAAGAATAATCTTGAAATAATATTTTTATCAAATGGCATCAAGCCAATATATCCTAGTTTACATTAATTTAATTTAAATAAAAAGAGGGAGTTTTTTTCTCCCTCTAAATTTAAAATGATAAGTTTATTTGCTTACAGTCATGTATAGTTTATTGCCAACTGTCCAAGACGCTGTAAATTCTGCCTTTGTGTACTTTTTATTAAAACCATATTGCGTTCCCGGATCATTAGTAATTACATAAGTACCATCAAAACCGACAACAAGAGTCCAGTGCATCGCTCCTCCAGACGTAGCTAAAAGGCCAGCCTTTATCATAACATTAGCAATGCATGGCTTTCCGGCATAAGCTTGAGCCAACATGTCGTCAACGGTTGAGCCGTTGAAAGGTGTGGCTGTTAACCCATGTCTTTGTTTTAATAATGTCTGTATTTGCGCAGCAGTAGTAACATAACTATTGCCAGTGGCATTATTAAAGCGAGCATCGTTGTAATAACTGGCAAGCCAATTGTCCTCAGCCACTATAGCCGCGGAATTAACCGCAGTTCCATTAAAATACCCCGATAACATTACCGCGCAAGTTTGACCACAATTTTTTGTACCATTTATATCTCCCGGTGGAAATTGTTTTATCCATGGCACCCCCAAACAAAAACTGTAACCCGGGAAAGTACTACTAACCGTGGCACTTTTCAACTTTGAACCTTGGACATGACTGGTATCCTTGGTTACAACCAAATTGTCATTTTTCTTACTGCAACCTAGCAGTAAGATCAAACAAGTAGAAAATAAAAATGAACTTTTTTTCATTATAAAGACTTTTTTTAGTTAAACAATAATTTATTTTAAATGAACTGAATTAATTATTTATTTTTCGCTTTTTATAATCCTCCTTTTCGTAAAGCGAGATTTTAATAAATAATCAACTTAACAAACCTATCACAGAGTCTTAAAAAATAAAACCCCAATTAACAAAAAAACAGACCTTTCGGATCTGTTTTTTCTTCTGAGCCATTGACCGGGATTGAACCGGTGACCTTCTCCTTACCATGGAGATGCTCTACCAGCTGAGCTACAATGGCAACTTGGGTATTATAAACTATTTATCTTTTCTTGCCAATCCTCCAAACTTTGATTCTCTGGATTAGCTTCTTTTAAGCGTTCCAAAACATCAAGCGCCACCACTTTATCCTTTAAATCGACACATAATTCCAACATAATATTTAAAAAACGTGGGTTATTTGGTTCGATTTTAAGTGATTCAATAATATTGGCACGAGCTTCATCTAAATTACCAATTTCCGTATTCACCAAAGATAAAGAATAATTAATTTCTGCCTCTTTCGCCTTATCATCTTTAAAATCTAATAATCGTAAACAATATTGGTAAGTTTGTTTGGCTTCAAAATTCTTCTTTAATTTCCAATAAATATCCGCCAAGTCCATGAAAGCGGAAAAATTCTTTTTATCCAAACTCACCACTTCAATTAGCTTCGCTTCGGCTTGTTTTAAATCTTCCAAATCTTCTTTCTTGATTAATTCCTCAGCCTGAGCCATTAGCATTTTAATCTTTTCATCACGACTAATATTAAGTTCGGCTTTTTTCGCTTCATGTTGCGCTTTAAGTTGGCGCAATTTATTAAGCCAAGTCATCGTAAAATCAGCAGTATTTTTCAAGAATTTACCGACTTCCGCAAAACGCTTAAAAAAAGCGAGAATGTCGCGCGCTAAGCGTTTTTGTACAATTTCATCCTTAACTTTAATCGCTTTTTCCTCTGGCATATTCTCCACATCCAAAATCGCCAGCTGCGGTAAACGGCGGATAACAATGAAAATTATGATAATTAAGGCCAGTAAAGCCACTACTAATGGAATAATATCGTACATATAAAAACAATTATTAAACAAATTTGAATAAAAATCAACTAGCGAAGCCAAAACAGATCGCCGCAAATGATTTTGCCTCCAAGCTAGCACCACCCACCAGCAAACCATCAACATTAGCTAAAGCGGCAAATTGCGGTGCATTTTTAGCATCAACACTACCACCATAAACTAGGCGGAAATTATTTTTAAAAATAGCCGGCGAAAATATTTCCTCCAAAAAATCTCGAATAACGCGGTGTACATTCTCGGCGTGATTAGGCGGGCAAACATCACCGGTCCCAATCGCCCACACCGGTTCATAAGCCACCACGATGTTTTGAGTCTTCTCAATTTTAATTCCCTTAAAAGCAGTTAGGAGTTGTTGTTTTAAAATTATACGATAATCATCACCGGCATTTTCCCCGATACATAAAACTGGAATTATTTTTTTCAGGCTCAATAGATTTTTTAATTTCACATTCACCACGCTGTCATTCTCACCAAAAAATTGGCGGCGCTCACTATGGCCAACAAGCACATATGACACACCAATCTCTTTTAAATTCAATGGCGAGACTTCACCGGTCAGCGCTGCAATATTTTCGCGCGCCACATTTTGGGCGCCCAATTTCAAAGTGCTGTCTTTGATAATTTTCCCAACCTCAGACAAACTAGAAAAATCCGGACATAAAACGACATCAAATTTTTTAGTTTTGATTTTAGTTTTCAGCGCAGTCGCCAATTTTAAACTAGCTTTATAGCCAGATTTCATTTTCCAATTCGCAATAATGATTTTTTTCTTGGGCATATTATATTAGTTTTTATTGACTTACACTCTTCGTCCACTCCACAGTTCTTTTTATACCGGTGGCCAAATCAACTTGTGGCTCCCAGCCTAAAACTTTTTTAATCTCGGCACAACTTAAACAGCTGCGCATTTGTTCACCTAATTTTGCCGGCGCATGTTCTTTGTCGACACGCTTACCGAGTGACAATTCAATTAGTGTCATGACATCAATTAAATTTTTCTCAATTCCCGTGCCAACATTTAAAGCGCCATTATAATCAACGTCCATAGCACGAACGAGAGCGGCCACCACATCATCAACGTAAACATAATCACGGGTTTGTAAGCCGTCACCGTTAATAATACTCTTCTTACCATTGACCGCATTTTCCACAAAAATAGACACAACACCAGCCTCCCCGCCCTTGTATTGGCGTGGTCCGTAAACATTGGCAAAGCGCAAAATTGTGTATTTTTGCCCGTAAACTTGATGATAATAATTTAAATATTTCTCAAAAGTTAATTTGTGAATACCGTATGGTGATAAGGGATTTGGCGGACAAGTTTCGGTAGTTGGAATACTTTCTGTCTCACCGTAAATCGCGCCGCCCGTGGAAGAAAAAATAATTTTCTTCACGCCATATTTAGCACAATTAGCCAAAATATTTATACCGCCCAAAA
Source organism: Candidatus Falkowiibacteriota bacterium (assembly GCA_037137655.1). GTDB lineage: Bacteria > Patescibacteriota > Patescibacteriia > Patescibacteriales > UBA12465 > JBAXJX01. The sequence goes on along the minus strand of JBAXJX010000002.1, from coordinate 367,114 downwards.
CATTAATCCGGTTATCCTCGGCTGGATTAGCCACTGATTTGCGCACATCGATTTGCGCCGCGAGGTGATAAACGATGTCAAATTTTTGAATATTAAAAATCTCTTCAATCTTTGGTGCTGTCAAATCCATTTGATAAAACTTAGCCTCAGGATTTAAATATTCTTTTTTACCGCTGCTTAAATCATCAATGATTACTACTTGATGGCCAAGGGCAATTAATCTATCAACTAAAGTTGAGCCGATAAAACCAGCCCCACCGGTTACTAAAATTTTCATAATATTAAAATATTAAAATATAAACTTTATTTAATTATAACATAAAACTTTATAATAAAAAACCTGTCCTAAATGAATAGAACAGGCAATAAAAATCCGATTAATTTCAATGATACGTCTTAACTCCGAGAGCATAAAAACATCCGTCCTCGTAGTCGTTAACTGGTGCCAAATAAATTTGACGTTTACAAATAGAGCAGCCAAAATGAGCCATTGAATAATTAACTCGACAACAAGCTATTTGATCATCAGAGGCAATAGCTAAAATTGTCTGAAATTCTTGTTGACTCTTGTGCTGAGTACAAAAAGCCAAAGTTTCATAAAAGCCTGCGACTTCGTAACTGGCCTCAATAATTTTTTTCTCAAGTTCTTTTAGATTTTTTCCAGAAAATATTTTTCCATTGAGTGTTTCTGTTTGCCCGATTTTATCTTGAGGCATAGGAAAGACTTTAGAATTGATTTCGGGTGACACTTTTTCCAAGCTACAATCTCCAACTATAATTTCTTCAACGGTTTTAGTGTAATCAACCACAAACTTCTTTACACCGCTAAACCTAGAAAAATATATAAATGCGAGAATAACCAACGAAGATACGCCAACCCAAATAATAATAGACAATGAATCCATGTTAACCTCCATTTTTAAATTTAATTTTTAAAGAAAACTACTCCAAAATTATCATATAACTTAAAATATGTCAATAAAAAACCCACCTTTTGCGCTGGTGGGTTGTCTTGTTGCTTTTTAAAAACTAACTTGTTATTTTTTAAAAACTAAGAAGTAGCCGGGACCGTAAAACTCATTCATAGTTTTAGGTTGAGCATCGACAACATCTAAAATTCTTCGACCATGACTATCAATCATCAAACGCGGATAAACCCAACCACAACAATTATTGCTAATAACTGCGCCAGGTGCCACAAGTGAATAATTAAGTCGTTTATCATGACAGCCTTCACCATACTCAAGCAATTCTAAAAATGTGCCCGGGCGATAGTTGTGTCGATCTAAATATTTATCAATCTCTTCGGCTGACTGGAAAGAATTGAAATGCAAAATAATCGGACAAAGATAAGTGCCAAAGCATTTTTGAGGTGGAATTGAACATCCAAAGTAACCCAAAAGTAAAGCAATTTTCTCGTCCTTCAATTCTGGCTCCCAATAATAATCACCACGAATAATTTTTTCCCTAACACTCTCACCTCTATTAATAAAAATAAGGGTCGGCGCTCGGGTAATTAAACGGCGCAATACAAAAGCAATGACTATTAAATAAGCACACATCCAAATAATCCAAGTTGGCGTAAACATTAATAAACGTAAACCCAAGTCAATCGCACTGTCTAAAACATCAGACATTGCGTCAGTAATAGTTTCCATGATAATACACTCCTTCTTTTTTAGTTTGTATTTATAAAGAACAATAACCTAAACCAAACATATCATTTTATGTAAAAAATGTCAATAAAAGCCCTTGTCAGACGCCCAAAACTTTGCTAAAATATTATCATAAACTAATAAAAATCAGATAAAATAAAAACAAGAAACTATGGCAGACAAAAAAGAAAAATCAAATTACGGCGCTGACGCAATTACCGTCTTAGAGGGTTTGGACCCAGTACGTCGTCGCCCTGGCATGTACATCGGCTCAACTTCTACCACTGGTTTACACCACCTTATTTGGGAAGTAGTTGATAATAGTATCGATGAGGCGATGGCTGGCTATGCAAGCGAAATAACTGTTACCCTATTACACGATCGCATGGTTAAGGTTGAAGATAATGGTCGCGGTATTCCAGTCGAAACACACAAAGCAACCGGCGTGTCTGCACTTGAAACAGTTTTAACTAAACTGCATGCTGGTGGTAAATTTGGTGGCGGTGGCTACAAGGTTTCTGGTGGTTTGCATGGTGTGGGTGTTTCCGTAGTTAATGCTTTAAGTGAATATTTAAGAGCCGAAGTTCATCGTGATGGACATTTATGGATGCAAGAATATAAAATTGGTATCCCTCAAAAAAAACTAGCGCCAATTGCCACTTCTAAGAAAACTGGCACAGTTATCACATTTAAACCGGACGCAACTATTTTTACAGAATTAGATTATGATTGGGGTAAAATTTTAGATCGTTTGCGCCAACAAGCCTATTTAACAAAAGGTATTACTTTAAATATTGTCGACGAGAGACCAGATCACTCTCACAAACATTATAAATTTCATTTTGAGGGCGGCATTAAATCTTATGTTAAGTCATTACACCGCAACCAAAATGTTAAAAACGAAACTATTTTTTATTGTGAAAAAGAGATTCATGACGTTAAAGTAGAAATCGCTTTGCAATATAACGATCAATACAATGAAACTTCTTTAGCTTTTGCTAACAATATTTACAATCCAGACGGCGGTACTCATTTAATCGGTTTTAAAACTGCCCTAACTCGAACTCTAAATTCTTATGCTCGTGGTCACAATATCATTAAAGAAAAACAAGAAAATTTAACTGGTGAAGATGTGCGTGAAGGTTTAACTGCGATTATCAGTGTTAAAATTCCTGATCCTCAATTTGAAGGTCAAACTAAAGGTAAATTAGGCAACGCTGAAGTTAAAACTTACGTCGAACAAACTTTCGGTGAAATGTTCAGCACCTTCTTAGAGGAAAATCCAAAAGAAGCTGAAGGCATTTTAGCTAAATGTTTATTATCCGCTCAAGCTCGTCTAGCGGCTCGTACAGCCCGCGCTACAATTTTGCGTAAAGGCGCCCTAGAAGGCATGACCTTGCCTGGAAAATTAGCTGACTGCTCTTCCCGTCATCCAGAGGAATGCGAATTATACATCGTTGAGGGAGACTCCGCGGGTGGTAGTGCTAAACAAGGCCGTGATCGTAAAAATCAAGCTATCTTACCTTTGCGTGGTAAAATTTTAAATGTGGAGAAAGCCCGACTTGATAGAATGTTGGCTAATAACGAAATTAAAAATTTAGTTATTGCCCTTGGTACTAATATCGATGAGCAAATTGATTTAGACAAGTTGCGTTATCACCGTATCATTATAATGACCGATGCCGACGTCGATGGTGCTCACATTAGAACTCTACTATTAACTTTATTCTTCCGTCACTTCGCCCCACTTATCAATGGCGGTCATATTTATATTGCCCAACCACCACTTTATCAAATTAAAAAAGGCTCAAACGTTCAATACGCCTATTCTGATGAAGAAAAAATCAAAATCATAAAAGAATTTGGTGGTGATGAAAAAATTGAGGAAGTTTCCGAAGAAGATCAAGAAGTTGAAGAAAATGAAGCTGGAGATGAAAACGAAACTGACACAGAAGCGGAAACAAAAACTGAAAAGAAAAATGTTAAGATCACAATTCAACGCTACAAAGGTTTAGGAGAAATGAATCCAGAACAACTATGGGAAACTACTATGGACCCAGAGCGTCGTATTATCAAACAAGTTAGCGTGGAAGATGCGGCCGCGGCCGATCAAGTCTTCGACATGTTAATGGGTGATGATGTTGCACCACGTAAGCACTTTATTCAAACTCACGCCCGTAGCGTTACTAACCTAGACGTATAATATGTTATTTATTAAAAATTTTTTTCAACACTTTTACATATTTTTAACACCGTTTATAGCGGCGGCTATAGCTCAAGTTATAAAAATATCCATTAAGCAAAAAGGACAAAAATTAAAAATAAATGACTTCTTACGATTTACCTATTCCGGCATGCCGAGTGGTCACAGCGCCCTAATGTTGGCCGCTACTACTATTATCGGATTAACACAGGGTTTTAGATCACCCCTCTTTGCTTTTGCCGGCATGATCACAATTCTAATTATCAACGACGCGATTCGTCTACGTAATTACATTGGACAACATGGTGAAATCTTAAACGAACTAGTTAAAGATTTAAAGGATGACAATTATTTAGACAATAAATACCCTCACCTTAAAGAAAACATCGGCCATACGCCAATCCAAGTTTTAATGGGCGGCTTACTCGGAATATTTGTGGCCACTGTAATTTATTTCATCATGCGCTAATAACAAACAACAAAAAAAATGAGCCAATCACTGGCTCATTTTTTTTATAGTAAACAATATTTTAAATTAAACTCTTTTCCTCGCTATCAGCATCGAGCGGTAAACCAAACATTTTTATTATAGTTGGTGCAATATTGGTTAAATCTCCGTGTGGAGCAATAAAGCTCAAATCACCTCCGGAAATTTCCTCGCCAATAGTTTTACCAAAATATTTTTCGCCCGCGATTATAAATGGTACCGGGTTGTCAGATTTGTGTTTAGTTGGTATCTCGGTTTGCAAATCGAAAACCTCTTCCGCATAACCATGCGCCGCAGCCACAACCAATGTTCCGCCTGCCGCCATCACGGCCTTAAAAATTTTACCAATAACCTTATCGACATACTCAATCATCTTCACCGTCTTCTTAAAGTCACCGCTATGACTAACGCTTTCAACATTAGCCAAGCTTGTCATAATAAAATCGAATTTTTTATTTTTTATTTCTTTAAGAACGCTTTTTACAACCAACTCGGTCGCCATCTTGTAATCATTTAAACCCAACATATTCACAGATGGGATCAAGCGATGTTCTGATAGTGCTGGAGTTTCTTCGCTTTGATTAAAAAAATTAGTAATCAAGGCAAATTTTTCTGTCTCCGCCAACCGCAATTGCTTAATATTATTTTGATTTAAAACATCATTCAATGTTTTAGAATCATCAAACACTGAGCCACAGCCCATAACTTTATACAAAGCACTGTCGCTTAGATCAAAGCTGCGCAAAACGGTGGCAGGATAATTATCCACCAATTTCTTGAAGTTTGGTATTTTCGCCAAACGAATAGCATTGTTTTCACGACCACGTGCGACACCCCAACCATCAATTAGTAAAAAAACTATTTGACCGTCGGGGTTAATATAATCCTCGTCGCTTAAATTTGCATTAGAGTCTTGGGTCATAAAAATTAGTAACGGCCAGAAAGCAATAATTCGATTTCCATCAAACGATTGTATTTAGCTAAACGCTCACTACGAGCAAGTGATCCAGATTTAATAAACTCAGCACCAGTCGCTACAGCTAAATCGGCAATAAAATCATCACAAGTTTCACCACTGCGATGAGAAATCATTAATTTATAGTTATTCTTTTGGGCCATCTTAATAGTTTCCATTGTTTCACTAACACTACCAATTTGATTTAATTTAATCAAAACAGCGTTAGCGGCACCAACCTTAATTCCCTCTTCTAATCTTTTCTTGTTAGTTACAAATAGATCATCACCAATGATCAACATTTTCTTACCCAAAGATTTAGTCATCTTAGTCCAATCAGCCCATTCAGTTTCAGCTAAACCGTCTTCAATAGAAATGATTGGGTATTTTTTCGCCCATTCAGAATATAGAGCGATTAAATCATCGCCAGAAAACTTTTTACCATCAAGTGGTAATTCGTAAATCTTAGTTTCTTCGTCAAACAATTCTGATGAACCGATATCCATACCAAGACCGATATCTACACCAGGTTTGTAGGCAGCATTTTTCATAGCTGTAATAATCATTTCGATTACTTGTTCACGTGATTCAATTTCCGGAGCATAACCACCTTCATTGCCTAAATCAGTGTCCATGCCATTAGCCTTCAAAATTTTACCAAGAGCATGAAAGATCTCTGCACCCATTCTAACTTTTTCACTGAAGCTAGTTTTCTTAAGTGGTAAGATCATGAATTCTTGAAAATCTAAATTAGTGGAAGCGTGAGCACCACCGTTCCAAATGTTAAAAGATGGAGTTGGTAATTTATATTTTTTAGTATCAAATTTATAAGTTTTAGCTAAGTATACAAACAACTCTTGTTTCTTGCTCATCGCCGCAGCCCGGGCGCAAGCCATAGAAACAGCTAAAATAGCATTAGCACCTAATTTACCTTTATTTTCAGTGCCATCAAGTTCCAACATAGTCTTATCAATAAGCGTCTGTTTAGTCACATCGAAACCTTTTAATTTTTTCGCAATAATCTTTTCAATGTTGTCTACCGCTTTTAACACACCTTTGCCGTTGTAACGTGGTTTTTTAACATCACGTAATTCTACCGCTTCATATTTACCAGTTGAAGCACCACTTGGTACAGCTGCTTTAGCAATCATACCATTAGATAAAATAACCTTAGCTTCCACTGTTGGATTGCCACGAGAATCTAAAATTTCGCGGGCTTTAATGTCTTTGATCTTGATCATAGAAATTTTTTCTTATTTTTAAATTTTTAAATTATTTATTACTAATTAAACCAGTAAGTCCAGGCATTTTTTCACCACCCAAATAAGACAGCATGGCACCACCGCCAGTAGAAATCCAATCAATATTTTCCGCCATCTTAGTCATAGCCATAGCCTCAATCGTTTCACCACCGCCAATTACACCAAAGGCTGGACCACCGGCACGGGTAGCAATCGCTCGAGCAACAATCACAGTACCATAACGAAAACTTGGCACCTCGATTATTCCCAAAGGACCATTCCAAACAATTGTTTTCGCTTTTCTTATCAAAGCAGCATAAGCTTCAATCGTGGCTGGACCGACATCAACAATCATTTCATCTTTTTTAACTTCTTTAATATTTTTCAAACTAATCACACTACTCTTAGTTAGAGCTAAATTTTTCAAATTAGAACAAGTTAACAAATCACTCGGTAAAATTAATTTTCGTCCAATAGTCTTTAATAAACTTTTAGCGATTTTTATACTTTTAGCATCAACTTTATTTTGTCCAACATTATAACCTTTGGCTGCGAAAAAATTCATTGCCAAAGCACTGCCCAAAAGAATCTTGGAAGAATTGGCCGAAAGCTTCTTTAGTAAAGCTAATTTTGTTTCTATTTTTATACCACCAACAATCGCCACCATCGGTTTTTTTGGTGTTAAAACTTTATTTAAATTTAACACTTCCTTTTCTACCAATAAACCGGCGTAGCTTGGTAAGTATTTTTTAATAGCTGACACGCTAGCATCTGCGCGATGACAAACAGCAAAAGCATTATTAACATAAACGTCAGCCAAGGCCGCTAATTTTTTAGCGTAGGTGATGTCATTTTTTTGCTCCTCTTTATTAAAACGTAAGTTTTCCAAAAAAACCAAAGATCCTGGTTTAAGTTTGGAAATAGTTTTAGCGGCCGCATTTAAATTTTTAGCGCCAGTAGCATCAATATATTTTACTGGGCGTTCTAAGGCGGCAACTAACAGTTTAATAAGCGGCTTAACCGAATAAGCCATATTACGTCGCCCTTCTGGACGACCAAGATGTGTAGCAATAACAATTTTACAACCTCGATCCATTAAATAATTAATGTCTTCCAGACTTTGTTGCATCCTAGTTGAATCAACAACTTTTCCGTTTTTCATCGGAACGTTGAAATCAACTCGCAAAAAGACTGTTTGACCATTAATGTTTTTCGCTTGTTTAATTGATTTAACTTTCATAGTTTTTGCCTGTCATCCTCGAACTGGTCGGGGATCCAGAATTTATTTTTTTTCACCAATAATAATTTCAACGCTTTTCGCCTCGCTGCCACGTAAATATTTCACTAGAATCTTATCACCAATTTTTTTAGATTGAACAATTTCACCTAAATCGTTGTATTCATTAATTTCAATATCATCAACTGAAGTTATTATATCACCCTCCGCTAGTCCCGCCAAGTCAGCCGGACTAGATTTAACAATAGACATGTGATTCGCATCCGGATAAATCAAGGCACCAATTTGACGTAAGTTGTCACCATATTTACTAAAATCATTTTTTACCGTCTGGCTCAAATCTAAATAATTTACACCCAAGAAAGATGATACGGCCCGACGAGTTTTAAGAACATTTAAAATTTCTGATTTAAAATCAGTGATTGGTAAAATATTTTTTTGCGCATCAATAATCCCGGCTAGGTTACCAGTTAAATCAAACAATAAAGAATTGGCAAAGCGATCAGCAATTGGATCAATTAAAAATAATTGGTCATCCAATTTATCAGTGGAACGAATAATATCATGTTGTCTTTTGGTGCTAATTATTGAACTTAAAAGCACATCGTTTTTCCAATTAACCGCAATCACACTTTGGCCAGGTAAGATATCACTAAAGTCTGACATGTTTTTTAAAGCCAAGTCATTAACATTAGCTAAGTGCACAAAGCTTAAAGTTTTATTGTCACTTTGAAAATAATTATCGATTTGATAAGCTTTTTTATTTTTAGTGATCGCCACGTAAGAATCTAAATTTGTTTTTATAGCATCAAAATTAGCGGCGCTCACCAAAATCCAACCATCGTTTGTTAAGGCTAATCCAAAACTCAATGGATTATTTAAATCATAGTAATTATTTTTATCATCGACTACGGCCGTCTTACTTGGGGTTTGTTTTTTAAAAATAGCTATTAGTCCGTCATTAATAGACCGCAAAGTGTCCTGTGTTATAAAGTCCTGACTAACCACCACTTTTTGTGGAGCGCTAATTGTGACATTAGCTTTATTAAATTGAGAGCTATCCAAGTTAACCTCGTTACCGTAAGGCACAGCATAAAGATCTTTAAAAAAATAAAAGCGCACCAACATCTCACCTAAAATTCCACCCAATAAACTAATCCCAACAATCATGCTAACTAAAAAAATTTTATTCTTATTCATAATATTATTAATACAAAATTAAAAAATTAATGCCAACGAACAGTTGCTAAAATTATAAGCAGAACTATTCCAACATATATAAGTAATGGTTTTAGGTTGTGACGATTCAACATCTGGCGTAAATCCAATCGTGCCAAACTAAGCGCCAAATAAAAAACCAAAGTCATAACAAATGAAAGCACGGTATAATCAAATGGTAAAAAATATAAGGCCCAAACGATTTGAATAAATAGAAAAAACAGAATTAACAGTAGTGGCCAAAGCTCTAAGCCGAATAAACGCGACATCCACAAATTACAGAATACCAACAGAGTTAAGATGGCGGCAATAATTACAGCCAAAATTAAATATGGCAAACTCAAAAATAATTGTAAACCAAAAATGGCCGAAGAACAGAAAAAGGCAGTGACGATTGCCATGCCAAAAGAAAAATTATCTAAATTATTCGGGCGCTCCGGGAAATTAAAATAAAGCCAAAGATTTCTAATATAGAACAAAAAGAAATAAACGGCGGCAAAAAAAATAATTTGCAACAAAATTTTATTCCACAAGGTTATTTGCGGAATTAATCCGCAAGACACCACTAGCGCGTTTATAAAAATTATTGGCAAGGCGGAAAAAACTATCCAACGCCAACGTAAGTTATTTTCTCGCACCAACAGGAATACGGAAAAAAAGATTGCTAAATTTATTATAATTAGAGGCACCAAAAAAAGCGTTGGCCAAAGAAGCATTGCCTCCAAGCCTAAAATAATAATTAATCCGCTTAATAATGCTACAACGCTACTTTTCATAAATGCTTTAATTTACAACTTGAAAATCACTTTTGCTAGTTTTTTGCAATTCTAGACTCTTAACTTCTTTCAAGTCAGATAAATTATTAATTTTCAAGAATTTATCAGAGACTGTATATAACTTATCGTTAATATAAAGACTGCGCTTCACTGAGCTGTCATAATAGCCATAGCCATAGAAATAGTCAACTTTATTCACACTTTTACCATCATTATGATCAATTTTTCCTTGTAGCTCAAATTTGTCATTTTTAATTTGCCAAACCATGGCGCCATTAAACGTAATATCGCCCCACATATCCAATCCAGCTGACTTACGTAATGATACTGGTAAAACTAAAAGGTTTTTCTCTTTTGAAAATAAAAAAGCTTTGTGCTCAAAAAGAGCCACAGAATCACTGCCAACATCACCCACAGTGTATTCATCTAAAACTTTTGGATTCTTAATGTCACGCACATCAAACAAGCTCAATTTCAAACCGCCAACCTTAACGCCCTTGTCACCCATATCAATAGCATCTTTGCCAAAGCCAATTAACATATTTTCATCATATGGGTGTAAATAATTAGAGAATCCTGGGACTTTTAATTCTCCCAAAATTTGTGGGTTACTTGGAGTTGTTAAATCAATCGCAAATAGCGGATCAGTTTGTTTAAAAGTTGTTAGGTAAGCCCGATTACCCATAAAACGCGCTGAAAAAATTCTCTCATTTGGCGCTAGATTTTCCAGACTGCCGACAATTTTTAGATCAGCACCAAGTACGTAAAGATTATTATAAGAATTAGAATTTAAATCCGGGAAACGAGACCAGGTTTGATTACGAGTTGTGGCAATGCGGAAATAATCGCCATTCTCGTCCATTGAAAATTGATTTAAAACACTGCCAGTTACCTCACCTGAAGTTTTATATTCTAGTTTACCGTTATCGATGGCAATCTTATACACGATTGTCTTCTCCATATCTTTGGCTAAAGCAATATATTTCTGGCGTAATTTTTGTTCTAATTCCGCATTATACTTATCTTGATCATCTTTACTTAAAGACGTCACAAAGCGATCAATAATTTGCGCCACTTTAGATTGTTTCTCGTAACGATTTAAAACGTAGTCCTCGGCTGCCTCAATGCGTGTAATCTTGTTTTGATCACCGGCACTTAAGCGTGGGTAAATTATTTCTCGCGCTAATGCCGTTTCAATATCATACTCATTTAAATAACGAGTATTGGTGATATAAATATTTTTTTCTGAAACATAGGAATTTTGCCCGGAATCCATTAAATAAATATCACCGGAAATTGGCTCATCCGCTTTTTTAGTATTAACCGCTACAATCGTTGTAAAATTATAAGAGTTATATGGCATGTCAAAATAATAAATATTTGGCGCGAAACATTTTGTTTTATCGCTTGCGCATTTATCACTTAACACTTGATCGCCATCTAAAACCCGTGGTAAAACTGGATCAGCACTGGTGTAGTAATTATAATTATTAACAAAGAAATAAACATAATCCCCAATCTGACGAGAATCTAAATAGTTTCCCTCAAAATCTAAATTACGAGTTTGCTTTGGATTTTTTTTATCAGAAATATCAAAGACTTTGAAAAAAGTGTATTGGTTTTGACGGATAAAAGTCTTATACATCGGTGTGGCATACAAACGATTATCATAACCAAAAACAGTTAAGCTATCACCATTAATATAAATATCTTGGGGTTGATTAGCAAAAGTTATTTTAGAAACAATCTCGGCTTGTTCACCTGGATAAGCTTTAACAATAAATAAGCTTTGACCAGAAACAACATAAATATAATTACCGTCCGTCTTTACAATATCTGCCTCATCCACTCCAGCCACCTGCACATTGGTCGCAGAATAATTTGGAGTAGTTCCAGCGCCACCCAAGCCGGTACCGGGAGCGTCCGGAGCGCCAGTTACTGTATCTTTTGTGACCATTTCGCCAACACTACCAGCCGAAGCTGTTGGTGCTAAAGAATTTTTGATCATTACACCACCAGCAATACCACCATTGCCATTAGCCATAGATCCGCCGCCATTAGCATTCGCCTCCAAGAAAGCTTTCAACTCTTCCCCGTTATTAAACTTAAGCATCTTGGAATCACCGGAGATTTTATTAATCATAGCGGAATTATCTGGAGTCGAGCTAGCATTTTTTATATTATTAATACTATTACCTGCACTTCGATTAGAATCCATGGTCTGCTTAATTTTCAAAAAAGCAAAACTACCAACCATGACAAGCAAAATAAAAAACAAAACAATTTTCTTGGGCCCAAAAGAATTTTGCATAGTATTAAAATTAAATTAATTATTACTCCTATTATAGCACAATTTATTTTTTCTTACTAAACTCACAACCACAATATTTTTGGCGATAAACACCCAGAGTCTTGGCAAAGTCTTGTGATTTTTTTATGCCATCATTCTCTTTAAAATCATAATCCAAAAAATCCATCCCTAATTCCTCCCCAATCTTCTTCTCCATATCCAAAATTAAGCGACTATTTTTAAACGGACTAAGAGTTAGGCTGGTGCCAAAAATATCAAACCGCTTAAGCTGGGCTAAAACGGCGGTTTGGCGCAAGCGAGCTGCATAACACGATAAACAACGACGACCACCTTCTGGTTCGCTTTCCAAGCCAGCCGCCTCCTTTAACCATCCAGACCTATCATAGGGCGCCACAATGAGCGGTAAATGATACTTATCAGTTAAAATCCGGACCGAATCCAAGCGACGATCATATTCTTCTTGGCTATCGATATTTGAATTTAAAAAATACAATGTCACATCATATTTCTGGCGTAAAACTTCCACTACCGTATAAGCAGCGCATGGCGCACAGCAAGTGTGCAGCAATAAACGTGGTTTCTTTTTGATGGTGTTTAAAAAAACAACCAAAGCAATCATAATAACAAACAAGGCTAGTAACGCCCAAGCCTTACCCTGACTTTGTAAAAATAAGCCACTAAGTCCAAAAATTATCGACAAAGCATAAAAAACTAGCACCGTTTTCTTTGGCCCTAAGCCCAAATCCAGCAATTTATGATGAAGATGTTCCCGGTCGGCAAAACGAAACGGATTTTTACCATGAACCAAACGACGGATAATTGTCCAGGCGACGTCCAAAATTGGAATTCCCATCACCAAGAGCGCGATGGCAATTTTAGCACCTGAGATAATCGCCAAAACACCCAAAATATAACCCATAAACAGCGAACCGCCTTCCCCGAGAAATATCTTGGCCGGATTAAAGTTTAAAATTAAAAATCCCAGAGCTGCGCCCGCCAAAACTAAAGCGGCGAAAGAAATATCGGGTTGTAAATATTTAGTTGTGGCCGTAAAGAGAAAAATTACCAAAGCGGCGATTGCCGTGATACCACTAACCAAACCATCAACGCCATCTAAGAGTTTGGTGGTATACATCATACCCATTAACCACACAGCAATAAATAATGAACTAACAAAACCCGGTAATAATAAATGATTGCCAAAAGGATTACTAATCTTTTGAATCTCCACGCCGCCAACAATTACTGAAATAATAGCTAAAACTGGCCAAATTAGCTGCCAAGTTGGTTTAAAATTGTATTTATCGTCCAAAAAACCGCCAATCATTAAAAAAATTGCCCCAACTAATACCCCTAACCAGTGGTGCCAAGTTAAATTGCCGGACAAAATATAGTCATGACCAATAAAAATTGTTGTAAAAAAAGCCAAAAAGACAGCCAAACCGCCCAAAAGCGGAATTGGTTTAAGATGAATCTTGCGTTTATTATCAGGATTATCAACGATTTTAAACTTTATCGCCACCATTTTAACAACGAGCGTAAAGATAAAAGCCAGTAATAATGATAAAATAAAGAAATATATAGACATAAGTGTTGACAGTTTTATAACAATAGTTTATAATACATTAGCTCATTAAAAAAATAAATACTAACCCTTAAAAAAAGAAAGGAAAAAAAATGTTATTCAGCTCAATTATTCTAGTACAAGGAGACAATGCGACAGTGATCGCAATTGAAACATCATTATTAATCATTAAAGAGGTGATGGACTATCTACACGATTACGACAAAGAAGGCGTAATCGAGTCAATTTTAGTTCGTGGCAACCAAAACATCGTAAAAGCAAAATTACTCACAAAAAACAAAGTTGAGGAAATATTATCAAGCTTGTACGGCGAGAAAATTGAGACTATTAAAGGAACACATTGCATAATTGATTTTGGCCCAGATAAAATTGGTCTAGAAAAAATTATGGCAAAGATCGAACAAAAAGAAAGTTTTCAATTAACACCGAGTTGTTAAAGTAACTTTCAACACTCATTAATTGGACCATCAAAAAACGATGGTCCTTTTTTATTTCACCCGCCAAAACTTTAGCGTCGGTGGGTTTTTTAAAACTACAACTCATTCGCCTTGCCAACCTCTAATTCTCCTTTATCATTAACTATAATAGTGTCTCGGCGACGAATTTTTTTAGCCAACAATAAATTAGCCACTTCATTTTCAATTCTATCTTGCAATAAACGACGAAGCGGGCGAGCACCGAATTTTGGATCATAACCTAGTTGGGCCAAACGCTCCACCCCGGATTGAGTCGGCGCAAAGACAATTCCTTTTTCCTCCAAGCTCCGACCAATCTTATTTAACATCAATTTAGCAATTTCGACCACATTAGCAAAAGATAAAGGTTTAAAAACTATCACCCCGTCAAAACGATTAATAAGTTCTGGGCGCATAAACTTATTTAACTGGTTATCAATAATCTCTTGTTTAATAATGTTAATATCCACACCCGTCTCCACCGCCTCTTCAATATATAAAGCTCCAGCATTAGAAGTCGCCACAATAATCGCATTAGTAAAATCAATCGTGCGGCCGCTGCCGTCAGTTAATCGTCCATCATCCATTAATTGCAAAAATAAATTTAAAACATCCGGATTAGCCTTTTCAATTTCATCAAACAAGATTAGAGAAAAAGGATGATGACGTACGGCTTCAGTTAAATAACCTAAATTACCGGCGCTATCACCAATCATTTTCACAACGCTATCTGACATTTGATATTCACTCATATCCAAACGAACCATATTTTTTTCATCACCAAAATAAACCTCTGCGACTGTTTTGGCTAATTCTGTTTTACCCACACCGGTTGGTCCTAAAAATAAAAAACTAGCAATTGGTCGCTTCCCTTCACGCATTTCCGCCCGCGCCCGACGCAAACTACCAGAGATAGCATTAACCGCTTCTTCTTGACCAATCATGCGTTGATGAATACTCGCCTCTAGATTCAAAAGTTTTTCTGTTTCTTTTTCTCCAACTCGAGCTACTGGTACACCAGTAAACTCCGCAATAATATCAGCCACGTCGTCTTGAGAACAAAAACAATGTTTCTTATCATGTTTACAAATATTAGCCACTCGAACCGCCGCTAAGCGCAAAATATCAATGGCTTTTTCCGGTAAAAATTTATCATTCACGTAACGCGCCGATAGTTCTACTACACTAGCAATAGCATCATAATCAAAATAAATACCATACTTACTTTCAAAATAAGCCACCTTAGTTTGAAGCATTTGAATAGCGCTATTGTGATCCGGTTCGCGCACTTCAATTTTCGGCATAGCATTACCTAAAGCACTGCCTTCCACAAATTCGGCATAATTCTCCGGACTAATTGTCGCTAAACAATAGACGTTGCCACGGGTTAAGAGATTGGCAAAAACTTGAGCCAAATCCAAGCTGCCGTCGCCACCAGAACTAATACCGGTAATCGCGGAAATATTATCAACAAATAAAATCACATTTTTAGCATGAACAATCTCACTGATAATTGTCATTAATCTTTCTTCAGCCTCAGCCGCGCTCACACCGCCAATAAGTCGGGCCGCATCCAATTCCACTAAACGCTTGTCTTTAAAAATTTCCGGCACATCTTCTTTCACCATTAACTGCGCGATGCCCTCTACGATTGTTCGCTTACCAACCCCAACTGAACCAACCAACAAAGCGCCAAAACAGCCACTAGCAAAAGTATCAAAAATATCTTTTATCTCTTTATCGCGATTTAAACAAATACCAAAATAATTATATTTAGCGCGCAAGGTTAAATCCTCGGAAAAATAATCAAGAGTTGGTGTCGACAGCGCTGTGTACGCGCGATCCATAGAGCTGCCCGGTTTTAAGCGCGCCATCTCTCGGAAAATTTTACGATCAATAATAACTTTATCATTCGAACGAAACCAGGCAATGGCATTAACTAATTTTTCTTGACTAATTTCACAGTCAAATAAAATTTCTCCCAAAAGATCATCAGCGTTATAACAAAAATCTAAAAGATCCAAAACATCAACTGCGCGGCGTTTGTCATTGTAAGCATTAAGATAGGCTTGAATTAAAACTTCCTGGGTTTTCTCGGAAAGAATTAAATTCTGGGCGCTCGCCGGATCAGTCACTAAAAGATGACGCTTTAATTTATCAACCAAGGCGGCATAATCAACATTTAAACGTGAGAATAAAGTGCGCACTTTATTATTACGTAAAAGTACCCAAAATAAATGGCGGGGATTAACCTCACTTTGTTTTAATTTTTCGGCCAACTCATAGGCATTTTCCACAATAATCAAGCTATTAGTACTAAATCCAAGATCCACTGCAATTTTATCACCACCAAAATCATCGACAGAGAAATTTTTAATTCGTCCCAATTGATATTCCTCTTCCGTTAAACGATAAAACAAAAAAGTATCAACCAAAATTGAAAATAAAAACAACAAAATCCAAACACTTGGAGTTTGGATTAAAAAACTTATTTGCGCTAAAGAAAAACTATTAATCGTTTGGAAGTTTTGATAAAAATAATAAGCTAAAGACAAGAGACCAGCCGCACCAACAAGCGCGGCGCTAAAATTAATTAGTTTATTCACCTGCCGACGCAAGCGATTTAAAAATATAGCTGATTGACTTAAGGTCGCATTCCAATAAAAAAATCCACCGTTAAGTTCTGCGCCGAATTTATCTTCAACTTTTTTAAAATTTATCTTCATACTATTTTAAATTTAATTCCAGATAAATAAGATAAATAACTAGCGGTGGCAAGATCAACCAAAAAATAATAAGGAGTAAGGAAAAACAAGTATAAAACAAAAAGGCGATGCCCCGAAAAATAATCTGAAAGAAGCGCATAAAAAAACTGATGCATCGTCCGGCAAAATCATGTTGACCATACATCGGGACAAATAAATTTTTTAGCCAAACACCTAGCGCCAAGCTAATAAACTTTCGCTTAATCGCTCCAAAAACACCCATAGCCATACGCCCAAAGCCAGCGCTATACCACCAGAGTGGAAAATAAACTATTTCCCAAGCGATAATTAACAAAACTTTCGGAGCGTAAATTAAAAAATTGTTTTTATTCATTTTAAAATTGATCTTAAGATTGAAGTCTTTCACCTCTATATAATAGCACAAAATATTTGGGAGACAAAATAAAAAAGCCAGTTCTATTTGAACTGGCTCCCTAAATTTAAAAATATTTTAAGCAACGGCTTCGATTTCTATTTTATCGGAAGTAAAAAAATTTTTAAGCTCGCTGCGCACTTCTTGTTCTTGGTGCTTACTAACAATAAGCAAAATTTTATTTTCTTCTAAGCAGTGCTCCTCCACCACTTCTAAGACCGTATCTAGAATTATTTTAGGTCTTAACATGGCAAAGGAAATATTGAAAAAATTTTGATGCGCTTCAAATCCGTAAAATACAAAATCTTCAGCCATCGTTATTCTAACATCCCCCAAAGTACTACCTATTAATACTGGAATTTTTTTAGAACTAAGACTATTTTTCATTGCCTCCAGTAAGACGGCAATAATTCTCAGATTAAGACCAGCCTCACTAGAAAACATTTTAAAATAAGGCCAAGTTTTTTTTGCTGGCAATACTATAATTGCCGAATACCCCTTGCTATCCATGACTCTAATATTTTTAAGAAGTTTAAAAGAACTGTATATGGACGAACACCGTGCCCAATTACTAGCCTAAAATTACCACTTAATTAATTTTTTGTCAAGTTTGACAATCACAAATAATTGACAAAAATTAAAAATAAGGCTTTAATATATAATCAAGGTTTTTTAGTAATTTAACAATATAAAAAGGAGGTCGAGATGAAAATAAGAGTTGAAAAAACAGGTGATCCTCACTATATGTATATCAGCGTGGATAGAAAACTACTTAATATTCCCAACATAATGTTTGAATCAACGAATTGTGTTTTAACCGCTGACTACAGCGAATGTTACGAAAAATACCGGGAAACGTTAGAATGTTTAGGTAGGAATATAATGAAAATAAAAGGAGTGGCCGCTATGACCATCAGCCCTTATGAAATTGGTTTCGAAAAAGGCAAGTGTTTTGAATGGGACGATTTACTCCCAAAGATAATTCCGGTAATAAAAAATAGTATTGCCCCAAGCGAAGACCTTGTGGAGATGCCCGTAATCGAAGATGACTCCGTTGATCCACTTTACGTTAAACGACACGTGGCCGTAATAAAAGAATTGATAAAACAACTGAGCTTCTACGAATACGAAGAAATAAGAGACAAGGACCAAGAAGAAGAAAAAGAATAAACAATTAAACAATAAAAGCCCGGCTAAAAACCTGGGCTTTTTCATTTATTTGACATAACTATATTAATATGCTAAAATGAGAGCATCTTAATAATTAATAAATTTAAGCCACCAAGCGCTTAAGTAATAAATAATATGAATTTCGAAACTCCAACAAATCAACCAAAAAGCAAAGCAGAATTAAAACAGGAACTAATGAATAAAGTAGAAGAAATCACCGTACAGATTGACAACACTTTGCAACGATTGGACAGTATTGCCCTCGACGTTGAACAAGTTGAAGTCAAAGAGAATCTTCAAACAGAGTTAAGCAAATTAAAAGATTTGCAAACAAAACTCTCAGAAGAAGTTCTAAAGCTCATGGAGCAAGAGTAATTCTTTCAGTTCATATACCCAAAACAGCAAACCAAAAGTTTGCTGTTTTTATTTGTCTTAATTATTGACAATATTTTCCGCCTATACTATATTTAAATTAGCAGTCTTAACATTAGAGTGCTAATAACAATTAATCCTGAATCCCCGTATTCACGAGGATGACAGTTTAAATAATATGTTCAACAAATTTACCAGCAAATCGCAAGAAGCGATTATTAACGCCCAAATTATCGCCCAAGATTTCGGGCAAGAATACATTGAGGCGCTTCATTTACTTTTAGCGCTACTCCAACAAAACGAGAGCTTAATTCGCCCGATTCTAGAAAAGGCCAAAATCGATCCTGATATGATCGAGGATTTTGTGCTAAAGGGCATCAACAAATTACCTAAAGGCAAGGTCTCCCCTTCCATTGGCCCGGTTCAAGCTGTTCAAGGCACTAATGAGGTAGCCATGATACTTGAACGCGCCAAAAAAGAAGCCGATGGTATGGGTGATGAATATATTTCCACCGAACACATTTTACTCGCTTTAATCGGCGTTAATTCTTCTGCGCAAAAAATCTTATTAAACTTTAAGATCGAACATAATAAAGTTTTAAATATCTTAAAAGAATTACGCGGCAACCAAAAAATTTCCGACCCAGATCCAGACACTAAATTCCGTGTGTTAGAAAAATATACTATCAATTTAACTGCCTTGGCGCGCGAAGAAAAGCTTGACCCGGTTATCGGTCGTGATAGTGAAATTCGTCGCATCATGCAAGTACTTCTTCGTCGGACCAAAAATAATCCGGTGTTAATCGGTGAAGCTGGAACTGGAAAAACTGCTATCGTTGAAGGTTTAGCCCAACGCATTGTCGCTGGTGATGTGCCAGAAATGTTGAAGTCCAAAGAAGTGGTATCACTTGATTTGGGCGCACTTGTGGCTGGTGCTAAATTCCGTGGTGAATTTGAAGAAAGATTAAAGGCAGTTTTAAAAGAAGTCCAAGCGCAAGAAGGTAAAATAATTTTATTCATCGACGAATTACATACCATTGTTGGTACCGGATCATCCGAAGGTTCAATGGATGCTTCTAACATGTTAAAACCAGCCTTGGCTCGCGGTGAAATCAGAACTATTGGCGCAACCACCACCAAAGAATATCAAAAATATATTGAAAAGGATCAAGCGCTCGAACGTCGCTTCCAACCGATTATGGTGAATGAACCGAGCATCGAAGACACGGTCGCGATTTTGCGTGGCATCAAAGAAAAATATGAAGTGCATCATGGCGTTCGCATTACCGACAATGCTTTAATTGCGGCGGCGCAACTTTCTGGTCGCTATATCACAGATCGTTTCTTGCCAGATAAGGCGGTGGATTTAATGGATGAAGCCACATCTTCATTGCGCATGGAAATTGATTCCATGCCCGAAGAACTTGATAATTTAAAGCGTGAAACTCGACGACTGGAAATTGCCAAGGCTGGTATCGGAGCCACTAAAGATAAAAATAGCGCCAGTAAAATAAAAACTATCAGTAAACAATTAGCGGAAATAAAAGAAAAGGCTGGTCAATTAGAATTACATTGGAATAACGAAAAAAGTATTATCAGTAAAATCCGTGACAATAAAAAGAAAATTGAAGAGTTAAAAACTAATTCCGAAATTATTCAACGGCGCGGCGATGACCTAACTAAGGTCGCCCAAATTCGTTACGACTTAATTCCAAAATTAGAAAAAGAAATTAAACAACAAGAAGAAGAATTAATTAAGATTCAGAAAAAGGGCCAACGCATTTTGAAGGAAGAAGTGGACGAAGAAGATATCGCCAAAGTTGTTTCCCGTTGGACTGGTGTGCCGGTCGTAAAAATGATGGAAAATGAAATCAAGAAATTAGCCCACGCCGAAGATGAATTAAAGAAATATGTTATCGGCCAAGATGAAGCGATTCATGCCATTGCTAATGCTTTGCGTCGTAGTCGTGCTGGTATTAACGAAGAGAAAAAACCGATTGGTTCTTTCATGTTCGTTGGTCCAACCGGTGTCGGTAAAACAGAACTGGCTAAATCTTTAGCGCACTTTATGTTTAATGATGAAAACGCTTTGATCCGCTTGGATATGAGTGAGTTCATGGAAAAACATAGTGTGGCTAAATTAATCGGTTCCCCTCCGGGCTACATCGGTCATGAAGAAGGTGGACAATTAACCGAAAAAATTCGTCGTCGTCCATATAGTGTCGTGCTCTTTGATGAAATTGAAAAAGCTCATCCTGAAACTTTCAACATGTTGTTGCAGATTTTAGATGATGGCCGCTTAACCGATTCCAAGGGTCGCATCGTGAACTTCAAAAACACTATTATCATCATGACTTCTAATTTGGGCAATGAAGTTATCAAACAATTCTCTATTGGTTTTAATGACGGTCAAAATGAGGCTGAAGAACAAAAAATTCATGAAGGCGAGATGAAAGAAAAGATTGATAAAGTTCTAAAAGAATATTTCAAATTAGAATTCTTAAATCGTATTGATGAAATTGTAATCTTCAAGAATTTAAGCAAAGAAGCTTTGGGTGAAATCGTGGAATTGGAATTAGCTAAAGTGGCTAGTCGCCTACTTAACCGCAGCGTGACTATTAAGATTAGTCAGAAGGTGAAGAAACTTTTAGCTGAAAAAGGCTTTGATATTACTTATGGTGCTCGACCACTTAAACGCGTGATTCAAACTCTAATTTTAGATGAATTAGCGATGAATATTGTGGAGGGCAAAATTAAAGACGGCGATAAGGTGACGATTGACCTTGGTCTAAAAGATGAAATTCTTTTGAATGTGAAATAAAAGCCGCTATACAAAAATGAGCCAGAAATGGCTCATTTTTTTGTTATGTTATTGACAAATATTAATGGTTATGATATAAATTCTGTATTCCTAAGGTTTGGAATTATGAGGTAAAGACACATATCTTGAACGGCGTGTAGCCAACAAAATCCGCCTGTCTAGTAGCGGTTATTAGACTAGTCCCGTATAGTGCTGGGACGATAAAATGGTACTTTAACAAATGGTAATAAATATTATTTTAGCCAGTACGACTGGTTATTACATCGGATTAGGCATGGTTATTTTTGCGGGAGCATTGTTCGGAGTCATGGCGATTTTTTCTTACGGAAAGAAAAATAAAAAAAGTGAAGCACTGAAAGATGTTTCAGAGGTTTCATTAGACGCTTACAAAGTTGATGATTTAGATAAAAATCTTTTTCACAGTTTAAAAGATCTAAAATTTTCCATTCGCGTTTCTAAAAATTCCATCAAGGCTAAAGACGTCTTAATGTTTGCAACTTCAATGCCTCACAATTTCAACCAATCAAGCATTAACGATCTAATGATGGAAGTGCCACAGCTGGTAAAAATTGGTTATTCCAGTTCACATGAATTAAATATTATGAAATCTCCAGCCACCAACTTTGATCAATTATTAGACACTATCTTGAAATTTATCTTTGGTCATTTATGTGCGGAGTCTATCCAAGTTACCAAAGAAATTGGTGATAAACAAAAAATCATAATTGAAAAATCTCCCAACGGAAATTTTATGAAATTCATTGTAAACTTTGAGACTTTTCGCCATTTGGAGTTGGGCAGAAAAATGTGTAAAATTCACGGCTTATTTGTTGCTAACGGCACCATTTGTGCAGAACGTCCCGGCAATTATCAAATTGAATTTACCAAAGATAAAACTTCTTCTTGGGAAGAATTAATCCCAGAAATCAAAGAAACTTTTGCCGAATATTTTACGGCCGGAGTAGAATTCCAAGAACAATAAAACAAACTATTCCTTAAAACCCAATCATCACGATTGGGTTTTTTATTTTGCCACATATTGACTTTTTACTAAAAACGTGATACAATATCGGCAGTTATTTCACATTTTAATATTCACCTAAAAACCATATATCATGAGAATCTCAATTTCCATTTCCATGGCGACACTATGCGCCGTCTTAATTATTGTTAACCTTTGTGCTTTTATAGAAAATCACAATTTTTTTTTCATGATAGGCTCCGCTGGCAGCACTTTAGCAACGATGGGCTTTACTCTTGATGCAATCGAAAAAATGATTAATAATGCTGTCGCAAATAAACCAGTAGAAACAAAAAGACCAAAAAGCGAATAAACAATTTTAACACTCACCTAAAATTTATAGAAATGAACCCTAACGGAACAATAATCGGAGCATCAACAGCATTTGGAGCATTTATACTAACATTGACGTGCTTTACAATAGACGTTCTAGATCTATCTATTATAAGTCACATGATACCAGTTTTATTTGCACCAATCGGAGGAGGCGTTTTCATGTATGGATTCTTAACCTGCCTAAAAAAAATTATTAAAGGCAAATAAAAAACAATCTCGACACACCAGGCTACTATCTTCAAAAATAGTAGCTTTTTTATTTTCTATTTGACAACCATAGGTATTCATGATACATTATTGGCAGTTATTTCACATATAAATACTCACCAAAAAAACCATACATTATGAACATTTTAAAATTCATAGCAAGTTTTGCTGCTGCCGGCACTATTTTCTCACTCTATAATGCCATAACAAAACATTCTACTTTTTACGCGTTACTGGCATGTGGACTTGCTTCACTCGCAACATCATTTGCAATTGATGCCATCAAAGAAGAAGTATTAAAAGCAAAAGATGGGTCAAAAGAACCAAAAGAACCAAAAAGCGAATAAGTGTTTAATCAAAAAATCTAGCAACGATGAAAAATGTACATTATTTTAGAGAAAAACGATATCGCAACAAAGGCATATATACCACAATTCTCGGTATTTGTAGTTTTATCTTTTGTGGTTTATTGTTTATCGATAAGCCAAGCTTATTCGGTGCCATACTAACAGTAATTAGTTTTGCTTGTAGTTTTATAACTTTTTCACTCACTATAAAGAGCAATATAAGACTTAGAGGGCTTAAATAAACTGAAAAGCAAATATAGACTTACAAAATCCAAGCTACTATCTTCAAAAATAGTAGCTTTTTTATTTGGCGCCTTGACAAACATTAGTTAAAATGATAATTTAAAAAATCAAACTTGTTGTTTGACAACTAAATAAATGTCTCACCAAAAATCTAGAAATCATGAAAAAATTTATTAGAAGCTATTTTTTATTCTTTAGCAACTTTCCAATACTTGTTAATTTTTTATTGTTATTTTTCACAACGCTTGGTATTGCTTTTTGCAGTAGAGGTGAAAATCATGAACCAGAATTTATGGATATTATAAAAAATCCAATAATGATTTATGTCTTGATTTTTGCTTCCGTAAATATAATTGCCATATATGTCGTAAAAAATAGATATATAACAACAAATAATGACAGTCTCTCTTGCGACGATTACACGGGATTAGTTACAAAAGACGGGCAAAAAATTATTGTTAAACACGAACCAGTTTGGGCCAAAGGAAAAGAATACTCTCTTAAGCGATTACACTGGACCTTGAACAATAATAATGGGGTGTTATTTGTTATTTTAACTAGTATTATTGGCGAGTGCGAAAACGCACGCGCAGAAATACCAGCAAGAATAGAAATAATATTAAATTCGGAATTAGACTGGTTGGAAGTGTTTGAAATTTTACTCGAAAAATACAAAGATCGTGATTATCTAAGCATTGAAGCGTATTTAATCGAAATTTTTCAAGAACATAATGCTTCCAATCAAGAAGAAATAAACCGGCTAACCGAAGAATATTCTAAGCAAGTAATTTCAACTATTGATTTTCTGAATAAAATCATTGCTTTAACTGGTTTTCCAAAAAAAATAATTTCTAACACAATAAACACTAGAATTACTTTAGATGACCCAGTATTTAGCGCCAACAAAGAAATAGGAGTTTAAATGATCATATTTCTAATTCCCTTAAAGCTACTATCTGCAAAAATAGTAGCTTTTTTATTTCACCCGCCGTAGCTTTAGCGAAGGTCGGGTTTAATTAATCAACAAATTCGATATCAGCGCCACCATCATGTCCTTTTCCTTTGGGTCACTTTCGGCAATTAACAGCGCCAACGACGTTAAGGCGCTATCATTAATTTTCTTCTCGCCTTTTTTATTGTAAAGATAGTTATTCTTAAGCAAAAACAAAATAAACAAAAATGAACCGATGCGCTTGTTGCCGTCAACAAATGGATGATCTTTAATTACAAAATATAATAAATGAGCGGCGCGTTCTTCCACGCTTGAATATAAATTTTTCCCCGCAAAAGTTTGAGCTAAATTTTTAATAATCATTTCCAAGGCACCTTCCCGCTCCAAACCAAAAATGTCAGTCGCCTGTTTTTCCTTAATTAACTTGGCCTTAAGTTCATTTATTTCACTTTTAGAAAAATCATAATTCAGATTATTAATAATCTTGCCACGACTTACAAGTTTTAACTTTCTCTCGTCATATTTTTGCAAAACTATCCAAGAATTAGCATAATCAGTTATCACTTTTAATAAACCGTTGGCTTCAATTGATTTTAATTGTTTGGTGCTAATAATTCTTTGCAAAAAATTAATTGTTTTCTCTAATTCGTCCAATCTTAAATTCTTGTTTTCCCTTAAACCTCTCTCATTAATTGCGTAGCCTTTTATAATGTAATTTTTCAAAACTTTAGTCGCCCAAATTCTGAATTGAGTCGCACGCCTAGAGTTAACACGATAACCGACGGAGATAATAGCATCCAAGCTATAAAATTTAACTGGTTTACCAGAATTAGCAATGTGCAAAAAATGCACATTGCTTTTTTCGTTTAATTCAAAATCGTTAAAAATATTACGCAAATGTTTCGTAATTACACTTCTCTCAACACAAAAAAGATTGGCGATTTGCGCTTGCGTTAACCAAATAGTCTCTTTCTCCATTTTCACAATTAAATCAGGATTACCGTCTTTAGTCTTATAAATCACAATTTCACCGCCGAAGATTGATTTTTTACCATTTTTTATTTTAGCCATGCAACCATTAAACCAATGGCGGTATAAACTTTTTATAAAAAGCACTTAACATAAAAATACATCCGTGCTAGAGTTAAATTACAAAGAAACATTCATTAAAAATCAATAACATGAAAACAATTGAATCAATTATCAATGTCATAAACCCATCATTATGTGATGCGGCAACTTACCAAGCTTATCAACAAAAATTAGCCGCAGGTTTGCCAACTCGCGATGAGGATCCGGCCAACCATTTTTGTGCTTACTTTTTGCCTTACAATCCAAGCACGAAAAAAGTCTTTATCGTGCACCACAAAAAATCCGGACTATGGATCTCACCTGGCGGACACATCGATGCTGGCGAAACAATTTTAGGAGCTTTAAATCGCGAAATAAACGAAGAGCTCGGCGTTAAAGATTTTTTCAAAGAATTGGTCATGCCTTTTCTACTCACAATTACACCGATTGAAAATGAAGTCCAACCCTGCAAAACTCATTATGACGTTTGGTATTTAGTTTCAACTGACGGCGCCGATTTCAATATTGATCCGCGAGAATTTTTGGACACCAAATGGCTGACTTTCGCTGAGGCCGAAGAAATTGTGACCGATCCAGCCAATCTGCAAGCTTTGGCTAAAATAAAAAAGCTTTAAAAAATTATTTTCAACGTCTCCAAGCTACTATCTGCAAAAATAGTAGCTTTTTTATTTCACCCGCCGTAGCCTTTGGTGAAGGTCGGGTTTCCGAGATTAAATTGAAATTTTTGCCGACATGTACTATAATGAAAAGGTAAAATTTAACACTTTAAATACATGAAAAACATCAATAAATTAAGCCTTTTACTCCTTTTAGCCGGCATTTCCTTGCCAGCTATAAGTCATGCACAAGTGGCCGTTGACCCTAATTTTAACCCAGGTAATATCATCTCTGACCAAGCAATTTTGGACTATAGCTCCATGAATAAAAACGACATTCAAAGATTTTTAGATGATCATAATAGTTTTTTGGCTAATTATTTTACTACCAACGCTCACGGCACCGCTAATAAATCCGCCGCCGAAATCATTTATGACGCAGCTTCTAATAACTATGATTGTGATGGTGTGACTTTAAGCGATAAGCCAACCGAAGATGAAAAGAAAGCTAAATGCCGACCAGCTCAAACGGTTAGCCCAAAATTTTTATTAGTCCTAGCCCAAAAAGAACAAAGTTTAATTACCGACACTAGCCCACAACAAAGCCAACTTGACTGGGCCACTGGCTATGGTTGCCCCGACAACTGGTCACCAAACCCTTACTATAAAGGTTTCGGCAAACAAATAAACAGTGCCGCCTTACAATTCCGTTATTACATGGACCACCCAAATTCCTACAACTTTAAACCAGACAACACGTATACTGTTTCCAATACCAACGCCGACCCAAGCACGGTTACAATTGAAAATATTGCCACGGCCGGTTTATATAATTACACTCCTCACGTTTACAACGGTAATTATAATTTCTACAAACTTTGGAATAAATACTTCGGTGAAAACGGTGATTGGAGCAAAGAGGAAATAAAAATCTCTTATCCTTCCGGCACCCTATTACGTGCTGCCAGCAGTTCTAAAGTTTGGTTGATTGATAATGGTCAAAAAAATCCTTTTGATAATTTTGGCGCACTTATTTCCCGCTTCGATCAAAATAAAATCATTACCGTCAACCCTGATATTTTAAATAAATACGCGACCGGTACCCCAATTAAATATCCCAACTATTCCCTAATTAAAACTCCTGATAAAAAAATCTGGTTACTGGTTGATGATAAAAAACGTTTAATTACCACTGAGGCTGTTTTCAAAAAAATTGGCTTCAGCAAGGATGAAATCATAAATGGCACAATTGCCGAACTGGCCGCTTACAGCACAAGTACAAATTTAACTGCCACTTCCACTTATGCTTACGGCGCCCTTATTCAAAACAGTAAAAATGGTGGAGTGTATTATGTTAGTGAAGACACTAAAGCTCCAGTCATTGATAAGGTTTTACTAAAGACCAAATTCAAAGGCAAAACAGTTATCAAAAAGACAGAAAAAGAATTAGCTAAATATACAACTGTTGCCCCAGTTATTTTTGATGACGGCGAACTATTACGCTCCAACACCAACCCAGCCGTTTACCTAATTGATAATGGCAAAAAAAGATCATTTGATAGTGGTGATACTTTTGAAAGTTTAGGTTACAAATGGACCAATGTTATAACTGTCTCACCACAACTTCTGGCGCTTTATCCAAACGGTGACGCTATCAGTCTTAAATAAATTATATGATTAAAGCTGCCTTTATAACCCCGCACTCCCCAATTCTTATTCCTAGTATTGGCAAGGCCAACACTACGCTTTTAGCTAAAACGCTCGAAGCTTACAAAAAAATTGAGGAAAAATTAAGTGCCATGAATATCGACAAGTTAATAATAATTTCACCCCACGGCCGAACACATGACGAAGGTTTAACTTTAAATGTAGCCCCAGAGTTCGAAATCAATTTTGAAACCTTCGGTGACTTTGCCACCAAGATGACAATCGCCGGTGATCAAAATTTAGCTCAAACTATAAAAGATACTTTGAAAAGTGATTTTAATATTCGCCTTATTAGTGAAACCGATTTAGATTATGGTAGTGGTATCCCAATTTATTTACTGGCTGAGGCTTTAAAAAATGTTAAAATAATATCTATTCCTAGTGGCGCTGGCAATTTAGCTGACTATTTTGAATTTGGTAAAAAACTTAAAGAAGTATTACAAGGCCAAGACGAAAATATCGCCGTGATTGCTTCGGGCGACTTATCACATAAATTAAAAAGACGCTCCCCGGCTGGATATTCACCGAAGGGCGCCAAATTTGATAATAAAGTAATTGAGTATTTAAATAGTCCAAAAACAGCCATGGCCAATATTTTAAAGATGGACACTAAAACAATTTCTGATGTTATGGAGTGTGGTTTAAAACCAATTTCCCTGCTTTTAGGGATTTTGGATGAAAGTAATTTTGATCCAAAAATGTTGGCCTACCAAACCGATTTCGGTATTGGTTATCTAACTATGGATATGAATATTGAAGCTTAATTTTTTACCGGTGGATTATTTTTTCCAATACCTTCAATAATCTTAAAAAAATACATCCAAGATTGTCCACCTTTACAAAGTTCTTTCGTATCATTTAGCGCTTGTTCTACCAGCGGTCGAGGCAAGTCCTTACAAATCTTAAAAACCGAGGAACGTTTAAATGGCGGAGCGTTTAGCTCCTTGATGACGCGCAAAGCAAAATCCTGCCATTCATAAGCCGGAGCTTTGACAACCTTACGATTTATTAGTATATTACTAATCTGTCCAAAATCATTATCATCCATATATTTATTTTTATTTTATGCCTAAAATTTTACCAATCATAAATAACCCTAATCCAATTCTAAGGAAAAAATCCGTAGAAGTCAAAAAAACCGAAGCCAAAGACAAGGCTTTTACTCGGCTGATTTCTGATATGGTCAAAACTATGATGGATAAAGACGGCGCCGGACTCGCTGCGCCCCAAATCGGACACAATATTCGAGTCGCCGTTGTTAACCATGATCAACAACTATATATCTTAATAAACCCAACTATTACTAAAAAATCTTGGGCCAAGGAAGTTGATGAAGAAGGTTGTCTTTCAGTTTTAAACGAAAAAGGTGAAATTCTATATGGTCCAGTTAGTCGCCATAAAAAAATAATTTGCCATTACACCGACGACAAAGGACAAAAGAAAAAAATCGCGGCCGAAAAATTACTAGCTCGCATCATTCAACATGAACTCGACCACTTAGACGGCGTACTATTTATTGATCGCCTAACAGCTGGCGCGGAATTAAAAACCATGGAGGAGGAAACGGCTCCGAACAAAGTAAACCCTCAAAAAAAATAATATGTCTCATAAAAAAATCCGCACTATATTTTTAGGTACGCCCGACTTTGCTGTAGCCAGCTTAGAGGCTTTAATTAGCGCGGAAGAATTTGAGGTTATAGCTATTATCACCCAACCCGACAAAAAAATTGGCCGTCATCAAGAACTCTTACCGCCGCCTATCAAAAAGATTGCCAGCAAACATAATATTGAAATTTATCAACCGGAAAAAATTCGGACTGAGGTGGAAAAAATAAAACATTTGCAACCGGATTTAATTGTGGTTACCGCTTATGGTCAAATAATTCCACCGGCAATTTTGGAAATACCAAAATTTGCCTGTGTTAATGTTCATGGTTCCCTTTTGCCGCAATATCGTGGCGCAGCTTGTTTGCAGGCGCCAATTTTAAATGGCAATCGCTATAGTGGTGTCACTATTATGAAAATGGATGCCGGTCTGGACACTGGTCCAATTTTAAAGAAAGCCAAAATCAAATTAGCTAAGGAAGAAAGCGTTGAAACTTTGCATGATAAGTTAAGTGAGCTTGGTGCTAAAATATTAATTCCAACTTTAATAAAATACTGTGCCGGAAAAATTAAACCTCAAGCCCAAAGCAATTATCGTGCGTCTTATGTTAAGATGTTAAAAAAGGAAGATGGCAAAATTGATTGGCACTTACCAGCCAAAAAAATCGAAAGAATGGTCCGCGCTCTAAACCCATGGCCAGGCACTTACAGTCTTTTAAGTTGCCCGGACTTGAAAATTAATTCAGTTTTGTTTAAGATACTATCAGTCCGACCAAAAGCTATAAAAAACAAGCAACACGCATCTGGTGAAATTTTTAATTATAATGGCGCCTTAGCCGTAAAATGTGGCAACGGCCAAGCTTTAATTATATCTAAATTACAACTAGAGGGTCGTAAGGCCATGGATGTTGATGAGTTTTTACGTGGCAACAAAGGTATTTATGGTTCAATCCTAAAATAATAATGGTCTCTTCGTCTAACGGTTAGGACGCCAGGTTCTCATCCTGGTAACAGGGGTTCGATTCCCCTAGAGACTACAAAACAAAAAAGAACTCCAATGTGGAGTTCTTTTTTTATAAGAAGAAAATATTAACGAGAAATTGAAAGTTGGCCTGACTCAGAATCACAAGCAGCAATAGTAATTAAACCATTAGCATTCTTGGTCAAGGTATATCCAGTTAAAGCAAAAGAATAGGCACTATTACCCTTTGGACTTACCGGGACATTACCCAAGTATCCACCAGATATTAAGGCAGACAAATCAACAGCTGTAGTAGATCCAATGCTGCTTAAAGCACAAGCCGCTGTTCCAGTTGTTACAGAAGTTGAAGTACCAATCATATAAGTCACCCCACTCGCCAAAGCAGTGATTGAAGTACAATAAGCACCGCCATTATCGATTTGATGAACTTTAATAGCAGTCAAAACAGCTGAGGCGTCAGCTAGGCGTCGTGATGTTCTGGCCGTGACGAATCTTGCCAATGGATTTAAGGCAACAAAAACGATTCCGGCAACGATAGCAATAATCGCGATTACGATCAAAAGCTCGATTAAGGTAAAGGCTTTTTTGTTTTTCATAAAATTATTATATCAAATTTATTATATCAAATTTATTATATCAGATTTATTAATTTCGTCAAAAAAAAAACACTTCTTACTACAAGTCGTGTTTTCAAAAACTCTATTATCTAGCTAATTTTATTTCTGGAGTATCCTCTGATTCACAGGCGCGCACAATTAAAATATCATTACTGTCTTTTTCCAAAGTATAGCCAGTAGCATAATCACTCCATGTTCCCCCAGCACTTGGACTAACCGGCACATTACCCAAATAACCGTCAATTAAAAGTTGCCCCAAATTAACACAATAATTATCACCCGTAACGTCAACCTTACAATTATTATTGTAGTTAGCGCAACCACTGGAAACTGCGGCATTAGTTATCATGTAAACCGTCCCTGTTTCCATAGAGGCGACCGGAGTTAAAAAGGCACCTTTATGATCAACTTGATTAATACGAATAGCATTTAACACGGAATGGACATCAGCCCAGCGACGCGAATCACGAGCATCACGAAAACGAGTTAGCGGATTTAAAGCTACAAAAACAATTGATGCTAAAATTGCAATAATAGCAATCACAATTAAAAGTTCTATTAAAGTAAAGCCTCGTTTATTTTTCATAAAATTATCTAGTCAAACTAACAGGTTGAGCCCCCTCATTCTCACAGGCGCGCACAATCATACTACCATTAGCATTCTTCTGCAAAGTATATCCACTTAAACTAGCATTCCAAGTTCCATTACCGCGCGGACTAACTGGTAAAGCACCAATATAACCGCTGGAGATTAACTGACTCAAATCAACACAGGCCGTTGAACTAGCTGGATCAATAAGACAGTTAGCGTTTTGTGAATCACAAGCACTTGTCGAGGTCCCAATCATAAAGACCGTAGCAGCTGGTAGCGATTCGATGGCACTAATATAATGACCACTATTGTCAACTTGATTAACTTTAATGGCATTTAATAAATTCTCAGCATCCGACCAGCGACGCGCATCACGCGCCGCCTTAAAACGAGCAAAAGGATCGACCGTGGCATAAACTAAGGCAAGAACAATCGCAATTATCGCAATTACGATTAATATCTCGAGCAAAGTAAAACCAGATCGATCCTTTTTAGACATAAATAGTTTTGTTAAAAACTATCTAGAAACTGAAGGTTGAGGAGTTGATTCAGTATCACAAGCAGTAATAGTGATTAAACCACTAGTTGCTTTTGTTAAAGTGTAACCAGTTGTGCTTCCATTGTAGTAAGTGTAATTTCCGCTTGGACTTACTGGAACACTACCTAGGTAACCACCAGTAACTAAAGCTGTTAAATCAACTGCACTTGAAGTACCGATAGTTGTTTGACAAGTTTGTTGAGCGCCAGTAGTACTAGTACCAATCATGTAAACGATACCATTTTGCATGGCAGTAATAGAGGTACAATAAGCACCACCATTATCAATTTGATTAACCTTGATAGCGGTTAATACAGCTGAAGCGTCAGCCCAACGTCGTGATGTTCTGGCCGCGGCGAATCTTGCCAAGGGATTCAAGGCGACAAAAACGATTCCAGCAATGATGGCAATGATCGCAATAACGATCAAAAGCTCAATCAATGTAAAAGCTTTTTTGTTTTTCATAAAATTTTTCTTGGCACGCGGATTTATAATAATATAAAATCCAGTAAAACATGACCAATTTTTTATTAACAACTTAATTATAACAAATATCAATATTTTCTACAAGCGCTTAAAATAAACTATTTTAAAGTTTCATTAGCATAAAAACTAATTCGACAATCAAAGGAGAAAACATCCTGCGAAGCAGTTTTATTAAGCGCAATTAGCTCGGCCCCATTTAAATCCGCAGGGATTTTATTAGGATTAATTGACTCAAGCCGTTTATTAACAATCGCCAAATAACTGCGTTGATCATAAACTAGCCACTCAAAAATAACCGGAAATTCTAATTTATTCAACAAGGTGTCACGATTAATTGGCTCACGGAAATATTTTTCCCCAGAATTTAACTGCGGTGCCAACAAATCTTTGGCGGTATTTTCCGCTGTAGCTAAATCAGTGCTAGAAGCAACGGTTACCCGAACAACACGACCTAGAACACGATCAGCAGTATTCTCTAGACCAATCGTCGAGACTTCAATTTTAGTATTTAGTGTTTGCAAATTAATATGCTGTACAATACTCGCTTGTAAATCAAGCGCTTGTTTTTTATCATTGTAAGTACGATATTGCCAAGACAAACCAATAAGCACAACACCCACAATTAAAATATCTACCAATAATAATAATTTTGATTTAACTTTTTCTTCTTTAACTGGCGGTGGTGTTAATGATTTTAAAATTTGTGCTCCCTCTTCATTTGATTCACCGTTATCATAAGATTCGCTAGCCGCAATTACCAACTCTTCTTGTGGTAACAGTGCTGGCGCAACTTTATTGGGCGTAAAAGATATTTTTAAATCATCTTTATATTTATCATCTATGAGGCGCAAAGCTAAACCAGCTGATTCCACGTAAAGCAATGGAATAACTTTATCATCAAATTTCATCTGGCCGATAATGCCCGGGAGTTTTAATTCGGCTTTTACGTATTCGAGCAATCCAAACATTTGACTCGTGCCACCAACCAAAATAAAATTTGTCACTTTAGTTTTTTTACGTTCTTCAAAATAATTAATTGACTCTTTTGCTTTAAGTGAAATTTCTTTTAAAACATCCATGATTGGATTAACAACTTTATTATCTGGATACGACAAACCAAATTTTACTTTCTGCTCTTCTGCCTCAGCTAGACTAATTTGTAAATCAAGTGAAATTTTCTTGGTTAAGTAATCGCCAGCCACAATCAAAGATCGACTATAAGCCAAATTACCATCACTAAAAATAAACAAGCTGGTCGTGGCTGAACCGATATCCAAAATCATGGTGGTACCAGAATCTTTTAGTAACAAACCGCGCGCCAAAGCTAATGGCTCAAGATCAAAAGTAATATTTTTAATTTTCAAATCAACGAAAAAATCGTGCCATTCTTTTATCACTTCACCGTCGGCCGCGGCCAAAAGAATTTCGGTGCCGGCCGGTGTTTCGTGTAAAACTTTATATGAGTAATTTAAATTATCTTCATCAATCGGAATACTATTTATCGCCTCCTGCAAAACTAAACTTTCTAAATCATTCGGGTGATGTGGTGGCAACGCAAAAACACGGGTGTAGATTTGACTATCGGGTAAACCGAAACAAATTTCATCCGCGACAATTGCTGCTGGCTTAGCTTGGCTAAATAATTTTTGTAAAGCCGCTTTAAGCGCTTCAGCATTTATAATCCGACCATTAGATACAACGCCAGGGCTTAGCGACATGCGCCCAGCAGCTGACACCGTAACGGCACCAACAAAACCGCGCGATAGTTCTAAGATCTCGATTGTGTGGTCGGCAATATCCAAACCAACTGATTTTTTAAAAGCCATTTTAAAAAATTAATTCTCTCGCTCTGTCCAGGAATTTACAGTAACGATTGTTTCACCGTAAGTTCCGGTGGAGTAAGAAATAACGACGTCAAGAATCGCGGTATAATTGCCGCGAGTCGCCGTGGAAGTAATAGTGCGTGTCGCACCAGAACCGCTAATACTTATTATACATGAGCCAGAAGAAAAGTTCAAAGTTTCACCAGTGTATGTTCCAGGATTTAAACGAAATTTTTTCATGGCCGTCTCCACGCAACCATCAGACATAGAATAAACTTCGCTACCGTTGTGCGCATCATAAGAAGTGGTTAAATTCCCCAAACTTAAAAAGGAGGCAGCATAGGCCATCACTAAAGCGGCGGCACCAATTATTACCACCATCATCAAAGCAATAACTCCAGATTTATTTTTATTAATTATTTTCATAAAAAAATTTAATGCAAACTAATATTGGAACGAACTGACTGAGAAAAATTATAATCAATATCGTTACCTGGATTATAATAAGAGAACGTCGCCGCAATCCCAATGCTGTCACGTCGACTAGTGCCAGTATAATTATAAAAAACTAAATTGCTTACTAAAACTTTATTGGCCGTAATAATTATCGGACTACTTGTCCCTTCCGTAATGCGCAATGATCCATCTTGAGTAGTTAAATCAATCACCGTTGGATTAGTTGAAGTGTTGGTCGTAATTAAAGTTAATTTTCCCGGATCACTTCCAAAAGTTGAGGAGGCAATTTTAACATCAGCCGCATCACGAATTTTTTGACTAATTATTTCCATCGCTTGTCTGGTGTTAGCTTGAACTTCCAATACCGTATAATTTTTATTACGAGCCGCGGAAATCGACATGACAAAAGTAATAAAACCAACCATAGCCATACTTAAAATCGCAATGTAGACCATGGTCTCGACTAGTGTAAATCCGTTTTTGTTTTTCATAAATTAATTATTGAAAATCAACTCGCACTTCTTGCAATATCGGGTTGCCAGTGCTACTGCTATATAAAAAGGCCTGGTATTGCAACCATTGATTACCATTTAAAGCGGCATTAGTTATTGTGCCCCAATGATTAGTGAAATAAGTTCCCACTCCACTAGCTCCATACCAACCGGTCCAGGTTCCCGGTGCGCCGCTACTATCTGGCGCAGTCCGTAATTGCATTTTCACAGAACAATTTGGTGTGCAGGAAGATAAGTCTTCATCCCAAGCAATATCAGAAACCGCTGAACTTGTACTCATATTAATCGCTGAAGAAATAAGTGAACCAGTACCGCCGCAAAACATTCCACCATTAACCAAGTAGGAAATATTAATATTATCCAGTTGCACAAGTTGCGCACCGTTACTTGTTAAAAAAGCCCGCGCATTAATTTGTTTAGTACTGGTCGTGAATGTTGGGATGTTAGTATCAATTACGGCAGCCGAATTATAATTGCCTGCTCCGGCCGTAGCCCAGGATGAGCCATTCCAATAAGTCCACGTTGTTCCACCATCAGAAGATAGTTGATAAGAAATTGATCCGCCATTAACAGTCGCCGTTTCAGTAAAATGTGTCCAACTAGCTATTGCTGAAGAGGTGCTAAAACCAACCGTCGCATTAACTGATGGTGACGTTGTTGAATAAGCTGAACCACCCTCCGGAGAATAAGCTGAGGCCGATGGAACAAAAGTTGATGTCCAACGAGCAACATTGGACACACGCACCTCATCGACTCTACCACCGAAATACCAGGCCGCACTATTAAAACTTGGGGTATAACCAATGGTAAAATTGGATTGGGTTTTATTGGCAATACCAGCAGTATAAGCATAAGTTCCACTTAAAGTACCATTAACAAAAATATACAAATTAGTACCATCATACACACCAGCTAAATGCACCCATTGATCGAGGGGTAGGGCCCCGGAAGACATAACATAAGTAGTATTATTATTACCATTACTAGAAACATCGAAGCGGACTTTTTCTGAATAATCCATCGCTAAATTATAACAAGCTGCCGCAGAACCATCGGTCGCATTATAAGTGTCATTCCATTTTCCAGCAATCTCTTCAAAATTATAACCAGTTAACGCTGATGGTTTATAGACCCAAGCTTCAATTGTCATCGGACCAGTGATTTGTAAATTTGGCGCCGAAGCATTTAAAATACCACGACCATAATCTTTATTAAAAAATATTGAAGTGCTAAATTTACCCGAAGTCGCATAAGTTGGTGTACCAGCGCCATAAGCAGTGCTTAAATTATAACCACTACCAGAAGAATCTACAAAATTACCACTCGCGTCATCCATATGCCACAAACCCATCGTATTACCAGCACCAGCGCTCACCAATTTTAATTGAGCTTGGCCAGCCACAAATTCAATAGTTGTTGCGTTATAAGTATAATCGGTAGAATTAGCAAAAGTAAAATCATAACTATATGGATTTTGCACCTGACTGCATCCAGCCGCACCTTGTTTTACATAAGCAATATTAATATTATCAAGTTGCACAAGTTGTGCACCGTTACTAGTTAAAAAAGCTTTAACATTTATTTGATTAGTGGAAGTAGTAAATGTTGGAATATTAGTATCAATAACCGAGGAAGTATTATAACTACTGGTAGTTGTCGCCCATTTCGAACCATTCCACCACCACCAATTACTATTGTCTGGTGATAACTGATAGGAAATTGATCCGCCATTAGTAGTGGCAGTTTCTGTAAAATGTGACCAATTTAAAACTGATGTAGTCGCGTAAGTACTGGTTTGGTAAATTGATGGTGAGGTCGTCGGATAAGATGAGGCATAAGGCGTAGTTGTTGGTGTAAATCCGGCGGTCCAACGCGCCACATTAGAAAGACGCACTTCGTCAATTTTTCCTCTAAACGTTGAGCTGGCGCCAGAAAAATTTTGTGCACCACCAATATAAAAATTAGCGGCCGTGGCACTATAATTGCCATTAGAATAATTACTTTGGGCAAGCAAGGCGCCGCCCACAAATAAATAAGTAATATTTGATGAACCCTGATCGTAAACGGCTGCGATATGTACCCACTGACTTAGAGTTAAAGTATTAGGTGAACACAAAGTTAAAGTGTTGTTAACACCATTATTAGATAACCAAAGGCATGGGTGGTTAGTAGAATCAATATATAGAATATAAGCTCGCATATTACCGGTCTCATTCCACTTAGACAAAATTGTCTCAGTGGTAGTGGCGGCAGCTGTTTTATAAACCCAAGCCTCGACCGTCCACTTTGCCCCAGTAAGTCTTAAATTGGTCGATGAACCATCAACGATACCACGAGCCTGGCCATTATTATTGAAATAAATTGATGTATCGAATTTACCGGAAGTCGCATAAGTTGTTGGAGTTCCACCAATATTTAAATTATAAGCATACTGACCGGAATCAACAAAATTACCAGAAGCATCGTTCATGTGCCACAAACCCATGGTTGAAGCGTCGGGTGTCGTAGTCACAATTTTTAGTTGAGCCAAACCGCCAGCCACCGAAATTGAACCAGAATTATAAGTATAGTCAGAGGCATTAGTGTAGGTCCAATCATTGCTAGCTGTTGAGGTGGCGCCACTCGCCGCAATCAAAGAAATTTGCCCAGCCGTGCTCGTATTAATACTAGCATTATCACTAAAATATTTATTAGCCACCGACCAAATACTTTGGCCGGAACTGCCTGCCCAATCAGTTTGTTTAAAAAAGTGACCGAGATAATTAGTTAAATATTGTTGACGAATAACATGACTAGTTTTGGTACCAGCTGACCAAGCTACATCCACCGTCACCATTTTAGAAAGCGGGTCAACATGATCTGCTGGACAAGCAGCAATAGTAATATTGTCACTATTTAAGCAAACATTGGCAAAGCTAATTGTGCGAGTATATCTACCGATCGTATCAGTCGTACCCTCGCCCGTAAACGCCCATTGGCCACCAACGATTTGCACTCCGCTCGTACTATAAGATAAATTATTCCAAGCCTGGCTTTTAATCGCACGCACCGCTTCAATTCCCTCTTGTGCCAAACTAGCTGCTTCAGTTTGTTCACCGCTGCGATCCAGTGCTGTATAACCGCCGACCGCCATCCCAGTCAAACCCATAACAATCAAAGCAAAAATCGCCATGGCAATTATTAATTCCACGAGCGACATAGCTGGTTTATTTTTTGATTTGATATTTACTGTTTTCATTTTATTAATTATTGAGTTGATATTGTTCCTTGACTTCCCATGGTAATAAAAGATGATGGTGCTGATTGATTATTATATTCAGTGGCAATCCAATCAGCATTACGCGCAGTATTCGAAACTCGGAACTCGTCAACATAGCCATCGTTACATGAAGATCCATTTTGCAAAATCGCAGAAACAATTGTTTGATATGTCTTAACCTTTCCTGTACCAGAAGCCCATAAATTTCCATTTAAGTATATTTTCATATCACCAGTAGCTTGATTCTTAACAAAACTCCAGTAATTCCACTGGCCTTTATATTCAGATACGATCGCCGCCTTTTGAAGTCTATCATAAACACCAACCGTACCAAAAGCGTCCCAATAAACGCTACCACTCCATGGTATATGAATATTAAATTGTCTTAGACCGTCAGCCGAATTGGCATAAAAAAAGACACCCTGTGCTGGTTGAACAGTAGCACCATATTGCCAAGCGGAAATAGTTACCTCTGTTGTAATGCCGGAAAATGGCGCTACTGGCAGAGTAACACTAGAACTTGAGGCTGCTATAAAACTGAGTGCGTCACCAATCTTTCCGGCGACATTAGTGGTATTAGCAGGAGTGCCATTATAAGCGCCAACTGATTCATTAGCTGAATCATCTAAGTGCCACACGCCGCCATAATAAGATGTCCAAACATTTTGCGATCCATAAGTAGAATTAGCAGCCGGAGTCGCCGCTAAAGGATTTCCATAATACATATAAAAAATATCATCGGCCGAACTGGCGCTATATTTTACAAGACTCATCTTAACCCAAGCTACAAGTGATCCAGTGCTAGAATTATATGATGTTATTTCGGCTGGTAGCCTGGTAACGCCATCAGAGGCAGTAAACACAATATCAGAGCCATCTGAATTTACATTAGAAAGGCCAGAAACAGAAACTAAAACTGGAAAGTTAGCGAGCGAACTAGAAACATAATTATGATTAATGGTAAGAGTGCGACGATAAGACCATGAAGGAAGAGACCAGGAGGCGCCAAGTCCAATCAAGCCGCTAGAGTTAACACTGACAACTTTATCCCCTAAGGTAACATTAGTTAAAGTGATTGTACCGCTAGTGTTTGGCTTGCCCAACCCCTTGGAAAAATTTACTTCACTATTACTTAGCGTGGTCGTTATAGATAAAGATTTATCTAAACTATAAGTTAAATCCGAGCTAGTCGTGCGTGAAGCATAAGATGTTCCAGTATAAAGAACATAGCTATTTGATAAAAATTTAACACCGTAATTAGAATTATTATAACGGACAAAACTTGATTCCCTGGCTTGGCGCAAGGCTTGTGTAATAGCAAGCGAACCTTCATTAAGTTGGGCGCGACCATAAAAATTACTATACACCGGCAAAGATGCTGCAGCCAAGATTGAGACAATCGCCACAACTATCAACATTTCCACCAAGGAAAAACCGCGCAAGTTTTTGTTTTTTTTAATCATACAAAAATTATTTCATGTTGCCGGTCACGTTGTAAATCGGAGTAATAATTGATAACACTAAAAAGGCGACAATCGCACCAATAAATAAAAGTAGAATCGGTTCAATAATCACCGTTAAGGTTTTAGCGGAAGTATCCACATCGCCTTCATAAAAATTAGAGAGATAAGTTAAAGTATCTTCCATTTGGCCAGAGCGTTCACCCACCATAATCATTTTAATCATCATCGGCGGAAATAAATTTTGGTATTGGCGCAAATCATCAGAAAGTGACATACCCTTACTAATCCGAGAAGAAATTTCTTCTACTGCCTTACTATAATAATAATTACTCAAAGTATCTTTAGTAATTTTAAGAGAACGATCAATACTAATACCACTCTGTAACAACAAACTTAAGTTGCGGCAAAAATGAGATAAATTTGCACCACGAGTTAGACCACTGATGATTGGAGTTTTTAAAGCGAGAGCATGAGTAAATGGTTTAACAAATTTCTGACGCAATAACCACGCCATAAAAATAGCAAACACCATTAAAAAAATAATAAAAATTCCACCATAGTTACGCATGAAATCAGCAAAACCAATTAACATTCGAGTGGACAGTGGCAATTCAGTGCGCATACCCTGAAACAACACCACAATTTGCGGTAAGACAAAAAATGAAATACCTAAACCCAAAACCAAAGCGGCCACCAACACAATAACTGGATACATTAAAGCCTGCTTAATTTTAGAAGATAATTCTTTATCTTTTTCAAGTTGAACAGCAATTGCTTCAAAGTTAGCCTCTAAAGTACCAGACGATTCACCGGCATAAGTTGTATTAATAAACATGCCTGAGAAAATTCTTGGAAAACGCGCCAAAGAATTGGAAAAAGAATTACCAGAAGAAACCGATTCATAAATATCCATGATAACTTTTCTAAAATATCCCGAAGAAGAACTGGCAATAATATCTAGGGCTTCAGAAATATTTAAACCAGAGCGCAACATGATCGCCATATTTTTAGCAAAAACCGCTTTTTGAGAAATATTAACTTTGCCGCCACCAAGATTAATGTTAAACATTTTTTCCAATTTATGTTCTTTTGGTGCTGCTAATTTTTTTGCCGAGCTTGAAAACGATCCACTAGCCGAGGAGTCGGCCGAACCAATATTTTGTGCGGACATTTCTTTTGCCATATTTTTTATATTTAAATTTATTCTTTAACATTCTTAATCACCTCTTCTAGCGACACTAAACCGTTTAATGCTTTATTAACACCATCCTCTAACATCGTGGTCATGCCCTCTGATTTAGCCACCACCATAATTTCATCATCTGAGGCTTGCTTGGAAATCAAATCTTTAA
This sequence comes from Candidatus Falkowiibacteriota bacterium, assembly GCA_037137655.1. Classification (GTDB taxonomy): domain Bacteria; phylum Patescibacteriota; class Patescibacteriia; order Patescibacteriales; family UBA12465; genus JBAXJX01. Next base: position 325,304 of record JBAXJX010000002.1, on the reverse strand, counting down.
TCTTAGGACTAATTTCTAAAACCTCAAAAACACCGATACGACCAGTGTAGCCACTATTATTACAAGCGCGGCAACCAGCGCCACGATAAAAACGAATTTTCTTAAAATCTTTGTGTCCAGTATTTTTCAAAATTTCTTCGACAAGCGGATCAGTGTGAATTAATTCCACTGTAGCATCATCAGCCACATAAGATTCGCGACAGGTTTCACAAATTTTACGCACCAATCTTTGAGCAATAACCAAATTCATAGTCGAAGCCAAAATAAATGGTTGGATTTTCATATCAATCAAACGTGGCACAGAAGTAACAGCATTATTGGTATGTAAAGTTGATAACACCAAGTGACCAGTCAAAGCTGAGTTGATAGCGATATCCGCCGTTTCTTCATCACGAATTTCTCCGACCATGATCACATCCGGATCTTGACGCAAAATAGAACGCAAACCTTTAGCAAAAGTTAACTTAGCCTTGGCATTAACTTGAATTTGCGAAATACCTTCAATATTATATTCAATTGGATCTTCAATCGTGGAGATATGAACATCACGCGTGTTTAAAATTTTCAAAATAGAATACAGAGTGGAGGTTTTACCAGCACCAGTTGGTCCCACCGCCAAAATCATACCATGAGGAAAGGCTGCCATCTTTTTAACCTTATTTAAATCTTTTTCCGCCAAACCTAAATCAAGCAAACCAATTTGACGATTTTTAGCGGACAACAAACGCATCACTACGTTTTCACCATTACTCACCGGCAAAATGGAAACACGAACATCAAAGACTTCTCCACCAACATCATAGCGGAATTTTCCGTCCTGTGCAGTTTGATGTTCATCAATTCTTAACTTCGCTAAAATCTTGATACGCGCCACGATAAATTCGGCCAACTCTTTCGGAATTTCCAAAACATCACTCATCACGCCATCAACACGAAAGCGAATAACAATTTTGCTAGCATAAGGTTCGATGTGCACATCAGACGCATTATCCTTGTAACCATAAGTTAAAAGAATATTTACAATTTTTACGATTAGCTCATCCTTAACTTCTCGCTTAGTATTTTTATCTTTTAAAGTTTTTATAATTCCCTTAAACTCACCAGACAAACCACTTTTATATTTAAAGACACTATCTTCAAAATCACGCGCTGTAATATAATATGGTATAATCGGTCCACCTAAACGTTTTTCAATTAGCGAAATTGTTTCTAGGTCATCCGGATTGCGCATACCAACCTTAAATGAATCTCCATCATGACCAAGTGCCACAATACCACGAGACACCGCCATTGATTCTGGAATTAAGGCAAAAACTTCTTGATCAATATTTTCTCTTTTGAGTTCAATGAAACGATAACCAAAATCATCTGCCACCAAACGGCCCAATTGATCGTCATGAATTAAATCAGCGCCAAATAAAGCCTCTTCCACACTACTTTTTTCCGCCTCCGCCCGAGTTATGGCAGCATTAAAATCGGCCTCAGATATATATCCACGGTCGACTAATAATTCGTGTAACTTGGAGTTGGTTACCAACATAGCTTAAAGTTAAGGATCTAAAAATTATTTCAAAAAAGACTTCGCCTTATCCACCACTTCCTTTAACGTCACGTTTGACTTTATCAAATAATCATCAGCGTTGAGCTCTTTAGATCTCTTAATATCAAGCTCTTGTCCTAAATTTGATAAAATTACTACTGGAAATTTTTTTAAATTTTTAGCATTCATTTCTTCCAAAACATCAAAACCATTTTTAGTTGGCATAATTAAATCCAACAACATCAAGTCAGGGCTTTCGGTTTTAACTTTCTCTAAAGCTTCGACTCCATCCATGGCCTGAATTACTTCAAACCCGGCACGAGTCAAGCCGTCTTTAAAAGCGCGAGAAATAAACTTATCATCCTCGACTAATAAAATTTTTCCTTGTCCGTTTTTCATATATTTTTTTTATTATTCCTTATTATCTTAACAAAAATTAAAAGTTTAGGCAACCAAAGCCTTCTCCCCTTCCTTCCGTCTCATACCTGTTTTTTTGATCGCAACATAAAAAGCTGTGCCCACATTTTCCTGTGACTCAAACCAAATTCTACCACCCGAAGCCTCAATAATCATTTTAACAACATACATGCCTAAACCCGATCCTTCAGTTGAAGCTTTAGCGGCATTATCGGCTCGGAAAAATTTCTGAAAAATTTTCTTTTGTGCAATTAGTGGAATACCAATACCATCATCTTTTACGGAAATTATAACATCTTCATGAGTTTCAGACATTTCAATAATAATATTTCCGCCACTTGGTTTAGAGTAATTTATAGCATTAGTTAACAAATTATGAAAAACCTGATGCATTAAAGTTTGATCGATTGATAAAATTTTTATATCCAATTTTGGCTTATTAAACTTTATCTTACACTTTTTAAGTTCGGCCAGACTAATAATTTCATCAATAGCTTGAGTCACAAAAGCCACGATATCAGTATCTTCCGGTTCAATTTTTAAACGATCAGTTTCAATGCGAGAAACATTCAACAAATTATTAACCAAACGAATCATACGTAAAGATGATTCTTGAATATTAGTAAGATAATCTCTTTGATCAGCATTTAAAGGGCCAACGTCATCACCCAAAAGCATTTCCACAAAAAGTTTTATGGCTGTTAATGGCGTACGAAGTTGATGTGAAGCCACGGACACAAACTCTGTTTTAAGTTGATCGATTTCTTTAATATGTGTGATATCGTGTAAAATAATCGCACCGCCAGTAACTCGACCAACATAATCATGTACCGGCACAACTGAAACTTGAAAAACCGACTTATTAAAATAAACCTCATCAATAAAAGTTGGACGGCCGCTTTTTAAAGTTTTTTCAATACAATATTTTAAATCCAGTTCTTTGGTGGTAGCAGCTCGTTGTTGTTCTGTAAAATATTCTAAAAATTCTTTAAGGTTATAACCAACATCCAACTTTGCCACCATCTTCAAAAAAATTGGATTAACCGCTGTAATAAGCCAGTCACTATCAAATCTTAAAACACCATTAGTCATGCTTTGAATTAAATCACGCAGACGAGAGTGCTCAGAAAAAACTAATTGGCGCAAATGGACAACCGTTTGAGCGGCGCTATCAAGCAATTCAGAAAAAAAGCTAATCTCTCGATCGGAAATAGAATTGTGAGGTGAGGAAAAATTAAAAAAACCAGAAATTAAACCTTCAATATTAATTGGAATATTTACACTGTTAACCGGCAAAGATGGAGTAATCTCGGCAATGCCCATCACAATCTTAGCTTCAATATTACTATAATTTTTCCATTCCTTCATCGTCCATTCATCAGCTAACAATGTTTTTTGGGTACCAATAAATTCAAATAAGCTGTTTTTTACAGCTGCCATATAATCAACACCAATACCGCCATCACTAAAAAACATAACTGTTTTTACATTGTTCGGTCCAAATGACAAAAAATTAACACAAGCGATTTTCATATCCGGCAAAGCACCCAAAACCGATTTGGCAATATTGGTAATAATTTCCATCGGATCAAAACTAGTGCCAATTCTCTGCACCAATTCTTTGATAATTTTTACCTCCTGATATTTAATTCGGAGCTCTTCTTGTGATTCGCTCATATCCTCTAAAATATTTAGAGTAGCGATTTTTTGTTCTTCCAATCTCTTTTTTTCTTGCTGTGCATCTTTCAAAATCTTCAGCAAATAAGCCTCCGGTTCAGAAGACTGAGCAAGCTTAATATTATCTTCCAAATTATTTTCATCTTTAATTTCTTCTGGCATAATATTATAATTTATCAGTGTTTTTGAGTTGCTTAATTTCCTTTTTAAGTTCCACCATCTTCAACTCACGATTAACCGCGATGCGATTAAACTTTGATAATTCAGTAATCTTTTTTTGTAATTCAACTGTGCGCTCGGCTACGCGCTCCTCCAAAGATTTATTAAGGGTTGTTAAATCAGTAGTACGTTCAGTTACCTTCTTTTCTAAATTGTCACGCTCGGCCATTAAGTCGGCTGTGCGTTCAACCACTTTCTTTTCCAAAATTTCATCTTGGTTTTTTAAATCATTATTAATATTTTGTAGTTCTATATTTTTCTTTTCCAAATCAACTTTATTTTTTTCCAAAACATCTGCCATTAAATTAAAATTTACTCCCAACTCACCAGTTTCATCGTGACCAGACGGATCAAAACGACGCTTCAAATCACCCTTGGTAAAATTTCTAATAACCGACAATAGACTACGCATCGGCGCAGTAATCATGCGAGAAACAAGAACAATCGCCAGTGTTACTAAAATCAAAGTAATAAATAAAAATATTATAGCAACGATCATATTTTGATTAAACAGACCAACTTGTTCGCTCACATCAACCAAATAAAGGATCTTAAAAGGGTCTTCATAATAGGGTGAAAAGAATAAAAAACCAGCACACTCCTCAGTCTTACCACTCCAATTTATCTGTTGAAAAGTGAACTTTTTCGTTTGCAAACTATTAACATTGTCCTCGCTAAAACATTGATCTTGATCAGGTGAATAAACTATATTATTAACCATCACATCATCCGGCATATCACCCCAATTATTACGTGAAGCTGCTTTTTTCTTGCTCACGAAAAAATTATTTTTATCAACATATTTCTTGTTGGCAATAAAAGCAAATTTAAAATCAGAGTTCTTTTCACTGCGAGCAAGAAGATCGTCAATGCCTTCTTCAAACTCCAAATAGCCAACAACTTTACCTTGATAACTTAGAGGTGAAACCACTCGAAAGGAAAAAGCCTTTTCATTCATACCAAAACCATAAACCGCCTCAGAACTGGATTGCGCCCCCTTAAATAATTCCGTATTATCAATGTCGCCAAATAAATCTTTTTGCTGAACGCGCAAAACTCTTTGTCCGTTTAAATCAAGAAAATACCAACCCGAAATTCCATAGCGCAATTTATATGTTTCAAATAGTGGCTTGGTGTATGAATACAAAGCTTCACGATCACCAGCAATAAATAAAGACTGGAGTTTAGCATCATCACCGGCTGAGCCTGAGAGAGCTGATAGCACGTCAAATTGGTTAGATATGGCACTATAAAACTGCCGATTGCCATAATCCGCCTTAGCTTCAACGACGCGATGTACCGCCTCATTAAAAAATATATAGTTGTTGAGAATCAAACTAGTAATTGCTAAAAAAAACAACGTGAAAAAAGTTAAAAAAATTTTTCGAGAAATTTTTAAATCACTAAAATTTGTAAATATTTTTACCATATTTTAAACATAAGAAACTATGATAATAATATAACACATTTTAATAAATCCGCCAAACAAAAAAAGGCTTGCGCCTTTTGATGTTTTTTATGTGAGCCATCTGTCGGATTCGGACCGACGACCTGCTGTTTACAAGACAGCTGCTCTACCAGCTGAGCTAAGATGGCTTTTTTAAAACCCGTCATTACTAATGAACGGAATGTGCGCCGTGAAAGATTCGAACTTTCGACCTTATCCTTAAAAGGGATCTGCTCTACCGCTGAGCTAACAGCGCTTAAAAAACTAGTGTTTTAAGCAAAAAAACAGGAAATCTGTTTCTTGTAAGAATAATAACAAAGAAAAATAATTTTGGCAAGAGTAAACGCCCCTGTGCTTAAAGTGGGTAAAACCGGGGGACAAATACCGGTTGAACTTTGACAGATTATCAGATAAGATAAAGAAAAATTAAACCCAAAAAAATATGGACGATCGCAATAAAAACTTAATTGAAAAAATCCCGCCACAAAACATTGAAGCGGAACAATATTTATTAAGCTGTCTTTTAATTGACAAGGACTCTATCAACAAAGTTGCTGACAGCATGATGCCAACTGATTTTTATTTAAGCTCTCATCAACTTATCTATGAGGCGATTTGCGCTCTTTATGAGGCTCGTGAGCCAATTGATATTATTACACTCAGTTCTAAATTAGATGAGCGAAAAAAATTAGAATCTGCTGGCGGTCGCACCTACCTCGCTAAACTCTCCAATTTTGCCACCACTTCTGCCAACATCACCAACTATGCTGCCCTGATTCAACGCAAGGCGACTTTAAGAAGATTACAATCAGCTGCTTCGGAAATCATGGATTTAAGTTTTGATGAAGAACAAGAAATTGAAAATATTTTAGATACTGTCGAACAAAAAATCTTTGGCGTTTCCCGTAAATATTTAAAAAATTCTTTTTTACCAATCGATTCCCTGCTTAATGCCGCCTTTGAAAGAATTGATGAATTACAAAAAAAAGGTGGAAAATTACGTGGCATGCCAACTGGTTTTATCGAATTGGACAATTTACTTTCCGGTTTGCAAAAATCCGATTTAGTTATTTTAGCGGCTCGTCCTTCTGTTGGTAAAACCGCTTTTGCCCTAGATATTGTCCGCCAAGCTGCTATTAAAACCGGAGAAGGTGTTGGTATTTTCTCACTCGAAATGAGTAAGGAACAATTAGTTGATCGTATGCTTTGTGCTCAATCCAATATTAACGCCTGGAACATGCGTACTGGTAATCTATCTGACAAACCAGAGAGTAATGACTTTGCTAAACTATCAGAAGCGATGGGCCAATTATCTGAGGCCAAAATTTATATTGATGATTCCCCAAATGTGACTGTTATGGAAATTCGCGCTAAATGCCGTCGCCTGCAAACTGAAAAAGGTTTAGGTTTAATTGTAATCGATTACTTGCAGTTAATGGAAGGTCGCGGTAAATTTCAAGATAATCGGGTGCAAGAAATTTCTGAAATCAGTCGTGGTCTAAAAGGTATTGCCCGTGAATTAAATGTTCCCGTATTAGCCCTTGCCCAGTTATCTCGTGGCGTTGAACAACAAGGTGGTCCAGCGATTCCAAAATTATCTCATTTACGTGACTCTGGTTCGATTGAGCAAGATGCTGATATCGTAATGTTCATTTATCGTAAAGCGGCTGATCGGACCTACAACCCACAGGATTTACCAGCTGAAGAAAGACACAAGGCGGAAATTCATATCGCCAAGCACCGTAATGGGCCAACTGGAAAAGTTGATTTATATTTCTCCGATGAAACAGCCAGCTTTAAAAACATGGCCAAACAATATAGTGATAATGAAAAACCGGTTCAATTTTAAACTAGCGAAAAAAGCTAATTATTGCTATAATTAAAAAATAATAATTTTAAACTTATGTTCAACAAATTAAAACAAATCAAAGATTTACGTGACCAAGCTAAAAAAATGCAAGGAGCTTTAGCCGGCGAAACTATTAGCGCCGAAAAAAATGGCGTGAAAATTGCCATGAATGGTAATATGGAAATAACTGAAGTTGTTGTTAATTCCGAACTTGATAAAGCTAGTTTAGAGAGCGCTATTAAAACTGCTGTGAACGATGCCATGAAACAAACTCAAAGATTAATGGCTAAAAAAATGCAAGAAATGGGCGGTTTTCCAGGCTTAAACTAATAATTCTTACGCCGTATGAAATATCCGGCCAGCATCAAAAATTTAATCGAGCAATTCTCGAAACTTCCAACGGTCGGCCCTAAAACAGCCGAACGTTATGTTTTTTATCTCTTAAAACAAAGTCCAGAAAGATTAAAAATGTTCGGGCATTATTTAAGTGAACTAAAAAATAATATTACCGTCTGTTCTTCCTGCCAACGAATTTCCGAAAGCGATCCATGTGAAATTTGTAGCGACAAAAAAAGAGATGAAGCCCTAATTTGTATCGTCGCCAATTTACAAGATTTAATTAGCATGGAAAACACCAACCAATTCAATGGTCAGTATTTTGTGCTTGGCGGTTTAATCAATGCGATTGATGGTATTAAACCGGAAGATTTAAATATCAGAAAATTGGCCGAGAAAATTAATGCCTTATTAAAAGTAAAAAATAATATTGAAATTATTTTAGCGCTCTCCCCAACCATGGAAGGTGAAAGCACGGCGATGTATTTAAGTAAACTTTTAAAAAATCCCAAGATAAAAATTTCCCGTCTCGCCCGTGGCTTGCCGATGGGTGCGAATTTAGAATATGTCGATGAGATGACGCTCGGTAATGCCTTGAAGTATCGGAATATTATTTAAATCCAACTTGAGGTCACAAATTGTGACTTCAAGTTTAAACTTTCTATAAATTACTCAAACAAAAAACTCGAGCCGTGTACGGCTCGAGTTTTTTATATCTACAAAATATTATTTTTCAACATTCTCATTATCTGCTTTTTTTGATTCTGAAACACAAAAGACAAATTTACTGGAATCATTAGCGGAACCATTATGCCAAGGATAGTCCATTCCTGAACCTGAATACATATCATTAAGTTCAAGTTTATTATTTTCACGTGAATTAATATGAAAAAGTGTCATACCATTATTAGTATTATTAAGATTACCATCACCGTCAGGTACCGGATCCATCGCAATATTCAAATAATTAAAATGTTCGCAAATTGGGCTATTATTATATTTCAAGCAAATTTCTGGTCCAACCTGTGGAGGACATAAAATCAATCCAGACTCCACCGCCTTTTTATAAATCTCAGACAAAGAAGCATCACCAGAAAAACCTAGTTGGCTAATAGAAAATTGGATCAAAGAAACAACACGGCCATCGTTTATTTGTGGCATTTTTGGAAGTATTGCTTCTTCGGCAAAGGCCGAGACCTTAATTCCATCTTTTTTTAATTTGTCCAAATATTCTTCGGAGGTACTATTTGATAATTTTATATTTTCTTTAACTATTTTTACTTCTGGAAATGACGTATAAATATGTTCTATATTTTTTGGCATTTTTTTAAAAATTTCTAAATTCCATTCACCAACATAAACCTTCTTTTTTTCATTCACCTTGTCTAATCCATAAGCGATTTCTTCGGTAGTACACCCAATAATTTCCAATTCTTTTAATTCTTTTTGTTTTATAGCTTCTTTTTTCTCTTTATTTTGATTCATTGCATATTCACGTTTGGCAAAACTTTTATTCTCCGCCACATCGTAACGTACTGTATTTTTCTCACCTTCCAAAATTTCTTGGCGTTTTTCGTGATCCGACTCACTCTTAATATCCTTGGCGAGTTGATCACGATAACCTTGAGCATTAAAATTTTCCATTCCCATACTTTTAAAATTAATTATAAGTTGTAACTTGACATATTGCTTATAATGTTATTATACCCCCCCCCGAATCTTTTTGTCAATATCTGGTGATTTTTGTCATTTTTTGTTTAGAAAAGGTTTATCTCACTTTTGGCATAATTATAATCATTTACAATTAATGAAAATATTTATGTCCAAAGAAAAATCAAACAATAAGATTATTGCCATTCCCAGTGAACGCATTGTGGGGCGAATATTTTTGATTCGTGGCAAAAAAGTAATGATTGACCGCGATTTGGCCGAGCTTTATGGAGTGGAAACAAAAGTATTAAATCAGGCGGTTAGACGAAATATTGAGCGCTTCCCGGAAGATTTTATGTTTTCCTTAGACAATGATGAAGTTTTAAACTTGAGGTCACAAATTGTGACCTCAAGTTGGGGCGGTACAAGATATAAAACCTATGTATTCACAGAACAGGGAGTGGCGATGTTGTCCTGTGTTTTAAAAAGTGAAAAAGCTATCAATGTTAGCATCCAAATAATGCGAACCTTTATAAAGTTAAGAGAATTAGCCATTAATAATCAATTAATCTGGGATAAAATTGAAGCCATGGAATCTAAATACGATAAAGAATTAAGTGATGTTTTTGAAGTTTTACGACATCTTCTGGTCCAAGAAGAAAAACCGCGAGAAGAAATTGGATTTAAATTATAAACAAAAAAACACCTCGCAGATGCGAGGTGTTTTTTATATATAGAGTCTTAAGCAATAGAAGTGATTTTGATAGCAGTGAAAGGTTGGCGATGACCGTAAGTTCTCTTGTAGCGAGTTTTGTTTTTAAACTTCACTACTAAAACTTTGTCCGCTTTACCTTGATCAGTAACTTCAGCAGTAACTTTTTCTCCCAAAGATGGAGTACCTAATTGTAAAGCATCACCATTTTCATCAGAAATTAATAAAGTGTCAAAAGTAACTTTGTCAGAAATATTTTTTTCTAATTTTTCAATTTTGATTGTTTGACCTTCTTGAACTTTGTATTGTTTTCCTCCGGTCGCGATAACTGCAATTTTTGCCATATTTTTGTGACTACCAAGCTGCTAAGTGCTGGGGTAGATAATTTTAAATTTATTCAATATTCCTAATATTAACAGATTATTTAGATTTGTCAAATGCTAGCGAGCGTACTTTTTAATATAAGTTTTACCGCCATCATTATAAGACAGATATAGAACCCCAGAATTATCAATAAACATATTAGATGCTGAAATAACACCATCAGATAAACCAGGATAAGACACTTCCGACCACTCTTCACCGGTTTTTAGACCATTTTGTAAAATACTGATTTTTCCATCCTGATTAGCGTCTTTATAGGCCACATAGACCTTACCGCCAGAATAATCAACTGAGATATATGAAGGATTATAGGTCGAAACAAAGCCAGATGGACCATAAGGATTTAAATTATACCCCAATGGTGCCCAAGATGAGCCGTCAGAACACATGGCATGCAAAGTATATGAAGAGTATGCTTGCGCGCGACTAAAAACACACGGTTTTCCGGCCACTATTTTAAGATTATGCTCTTGGCTTGAAAAACCGTAGTCACTATCAGCATAACCACCAACATGCTCCCAGCTAGAAGTGCCAGAATTAAACTTATCAACATAAATTCCGTAATCAGACTTCTTGTGATACATAACATAAACCTCATTATCATCATTAACCGCAATGCCCGCAATATCAATATAGTTTCCTGCAATAATCGAGCCAATTTGCACCCAACTAGAGCCATTAAACTTAGCTGCTACAATGTTGCCATCACTATAATTATAAATAGCATAGACTGTATTATTTTTAATTGTCCATGATGCGGTTAAGCTAGTGCTTGAAGGTGGGAAAAAGCTAGAATCACCTAAAGCTTCCCAGCCGGTCGCACCGTTTCCAGTGTATTTAGCTGCGACCACGTGAGAGCCACCATCAAAAGTAATGTAAAAAGCATAAAGATCGCCATTTTCAGCAGTTTTAAGGTAAACACTAACCGCCGATCCAGTACTAATACCGGTATTACCAAGACCAACATTTTCCCAATTACCATTTACATATCTTTTTACAAAGCCATGATAGCCGTCTTGTGGGCCAAGATTATAAGAAATATATGGCACGCCATTAACAACCGTCGTATCAGAGACATAACCATCGTAAACGCCCAAAAGACTCCAAGCGGGGGCGGCATTTATACCATCACTGGTCGCAGCATGATTACCGGACCCAACATCGGCAGTTTTTTCGCCTAAACAATAATAAATAGTGTATTTTTTAAAATCAGAACTAGGAGAATAATGATAAGCATTATCACTATTACTACAAGTTCCATCGGCTGGTGTCGGTGCGGTCGGAATAAGCGCCATGTACGTCACGGTGCCAGCGCTCGTAGTGGCTATCAGTGATCCGCCAGCCACAAAGTCGCTAATAGCTGGATATTTTCCCTTATCACGATAATAGAGCGTTAAAGCAGTTTGCATTTGATCAACATCAGATAAGCGACGCGCATCACGAGATTTAACCCGAGCATTCTGCAAAGAAATAACTGCAATTGTGGCCAAAATACCAATAATCGCGATCACAATTAACAGCTCGATCAATGTAAACCCTTTAACTTTTTTATTATTCATAAGATTTTTTTATTATTTAGTCATTATAACAAAATTTGAAAATTTTATAAACAGACCGAGACCAAAGACATAAAATTGAAAAATTTATATAAATACTATAAGATAGGATAAGACTTGTTAAAATTATTAAAAAAATTAAAAAATATGCCAAAATTCATAATTACCGGCGAAAACGAACTAAAAGGCGAAATTACCGTTAAGGGTGCCAAAAACCAAGCCTTAAAAATAATTCCAGCAGCCATTTTATCAAAAAGTAAAATTACCATAAAAAATTTACCGAACATTGAGGACGTGGATAAAGCCTTGGACTTGATCATGGAAATTGGTGGCGTCGTGGAGCGTGGAGCAGATTTTGTTGAAATCGACACTTCCAAAATCAATCAAGTGGAACTATCAGAAAAATTAGTTAATAAATTCCGTTCTTCGGTGATGTTTGCCGGCCCAGTTTTAGTTCGTCTTGGTGAAGTTAAATTCCCTCATCCAGGTGGTTGCGTGATTGGCGCCGTAAAACGTCCAATCGATTTCTTCTTAGACGGCTTTCAAGCTTTTGGCGCTAAAGTAGAAACCAACGACAAGCACTATCATATCAAAGGTGAAAAATTACATGGTGCTGATTATTTTTTCCCAACCGTCAGTGTGACTGGAACTGAAAGCTTAATGATGACTGCCTGCTTAATTCCCGATAAAACCATTTTGCGTAATTGCGCCATGGAACCAGAAATCGAAACTTTAGCCGCCTACTTAAATACTCAAGGCGCTAAAATTACTGGCGCCGGTAGTCCAACTATTATTATTGAAGGTACTAAAGAATTATCCGCCGGTGAATTTACTATTATTCCAGATCGTATTGAGGCCGGTTCATTTGCCTTAATGGCGGCAACAACCAATTCCGAAATTACCATTAATAATTGTAATCCAGCGCACATTGAAATTCTTTTAACTATTTTAAAAAAGATTGGCGTTAATTTTGAAGTTGGCAGCGATTTCATAAAAATGAAAAAGTCAAAAAACATCAAACCGTACGACATTAAAACTCATGAATACCCAGGTTTTCCAACCGACCTGCAATCACCCTACGTCGTTTTAATGACTCAAGCGCATGGCACAAGTTTGGTACAAGAAAATATTTATGATCGTCGATTATTATGGACTGATATGATGTCCCAAATGGGCGCCAATATTATTATGTGCGATCCACACCGCGTGGTAGTTAGTGGCCCAACACAGCTTTACGGTAAAAAATTAACTAGTCCCGATTTACGTGCCGGTATCGCCTTGGTTATTGCGGCTTTATGCGCTAAAGGCACAACTGAAATTGATAATATTTATCAAATTGAACGTGGCTACGAGAAAATCGATGAACGCTTACAAGCGCTCGGAGCCGATATTAAACGCATTGATTAAACTATGACTCATCGTCACCGTCGTTATATTTTTTGGAGCTTTGTAGTAATATTTTTTATTACGACTTTTTTTATTTTTCTTTACGCTGCCGGTTATCGCCTAAACCTAACTTGGCCATTACAATTCAACCAACTTCTACAAAAAAATGGGGCAATTTTTCTTGGCAGTGAGCCAAGCAATGCTAATGTGCAAATTATTGATAAAACCCCCCAACGAATCGTGACCGACCCGTCGATTACTGGTAAAGAATTTAAAACACCTGCAAAATTAAAGAGTGTTTTACCGGGAAACTATGAAGTTAAAATTGAACTCGAGGGCTATTGGCCAATTATCAAAACTATTAATGTTTATCCAGGTGAAACAACTTATCTAGAAAATATTTACCTATTTCGACAAAATTTACCGCTTAAAGTGTTAGATGCTAAATTACAAAACATCGAGCTAACGAGTGATGGCAACCATTTAATTTTAAATGCGGACAAAAAAATAATAAACCTAAAAAGTGAGTTAGAAGAAAATGTTCTTCTAACTTCAAATCCGCTTATTAATGTTCCGGATATTGTTCAAGATAAATTTAAAAGTATTAAATATTATAGTCCGATTAATTCCAACGAATTTTTATACGCCGATGATTTTTCCGTGTGGCATTTTGACATTAATCAAAATCAAAAAGCCTTGGTAGCGCGAAGTAGCGAGGCTCTAACCGGTATCATTTGGCAAAAAGACAACTATCTCATTTACTCCACCGAAAAAAATATCAACATTGTAAACCTAAATGGCGAGCGCCAGTTTACACGTCTTATATCTCTAGAAAAAATAATGCCACCGGTTTTAAATGCCGCTGGCGATACTCTTTACTTCACTGCTAAACTAGGTCAACAAGAAGCCTTATATAAATTATTTATTAAATAATTTTCTTAGTGCGCCACTTCCAAAAATATTTTACCCATGATTTTATATGTTCACGGGCCAAGGCGTCACGAAAAATCGCTTGATACCATGGATATTTAGCGCTAGCCCGTTCATGATCATGAACAACAATTGCGCTGGGATTATAAACAACTTTTTTGCCCATAGCACGGAAAGTGCGACAAACATCAACATCCTCAAAATACATAAAAAAGCGTTCATCAAAACCCGACCAGATATCGCGGCGAATCATTAAACACGAACCCATCAACCAATCAACACTGGCAATTTCATCATGGTTAAAATCCGTCATCATAAAGTTGTCACGGATTTTTTTAAAATAATCACCTAAAAAAGTGCGGCGTAAAATTGGCATATACACGCGCGGAAACTGGGCGCAAGAATTTTGCAAACTCCCATCCGAATTTAAAAGTTTTGGCCCAACTACCGCCACGTCATTATTATCTTTTATATACTGCCATAAAATTTTAATAGCATCATGTGAAACATAGGCATCTGGATTTAAAATCAATACAAATTCGCCGCTGGATTTTTCCAGTCCCAAATTATTACCACCGCCCATACCTAAATTTTTATCAGAATTAACAATGGTTAAATTAGGATAAAAAGCTAAAGACGATAAATCATCGCCCGAATTATTATCCACCACAAAAACTTCAAAATTTAAATTGCTTAAATCCGATTCATAAAGCGCCGCCAAGCATTTGGTGATTTTTACTTTATTTTTATAGTTAACTATTATAATTGATAAGTCCATATTAAGCTCGGGCAATTTTTAAAATAAACCTCACTACATTCCAATATACACTAAAAAAAATATTAGCAACACGCAACTTATTGCTACCGACCTCTTGATACCAAATTTTGGCGCTAATCATTTTTAAAATTTCGCTTTCTTTTAACTTTCGATTCCGTTGGATTTTTCTTCTTTCCCTAATAATTCGTTGCCAATTTTTTAAGTTTAGAAAATAGCCCCAAACTTTTAATTTTTCCTTAAACCAACCATTTTGCAAAGAAAAAATAAATAAACCAATTTCCATTACCAATAAGGCTGGAAAAATTAAAATTAAAGTTAAACAACTGTAATTTTTTAACATCACGATCATCCGATTTCTGTCCATCCAATAATATTTTGAGATGGAACGGCCAAATTCATATTTATGGTAAACCACGGCACGAGGCGCCATGACACAAGTATAATTTTTTAACCAAATGCGCCAACCCAAATCTTGATCTTCATTATACATCCATAAGCTTTCATCAAAAACACCCACCGCGCGCAAAGTCGCGGCCTTAAACAAAACGGCCGCACCGGAGGGATAAAAAATTTCTTTCAAGCTATCATCGCCTTCTTTGTAAATATCATTATAACCCTCACAATAACCAAAGCCTAAAAAATGAGTTGAATTACCAAGACTATTAACTTTTGTCGTTTCCGGATGCAACATTAACCGCGCCTGGACCGAGCCAATTCGCTCTGAACTTTCCGCCGCTTTAGCCATTTCTGACACCGCGTTTGGCGCCACAATCGTATCCATATTAAACAAAATAATATATTCAAAGTTTAGTGCCAAAGCTAAATTGATAGCGTCATTATTCCCTTTCGCAAAACCATCATTATTTTTATTACAAATAATCTGCGCTTCGGGTGCGGTCGCTTTTAAAAAATTATAGGATTCATCACTGCTGGCATTATCGACGATAAAAATTTCCGTTTCTCCAACATAATCCTGAGCACGCAAAGAAACGAT
This sequence comes from Candidatus Falkowiibacteriota bacterium, assembly GCA_037137655.1. Lineage (GTDB taxonomy): Bacteria > Patescibacteriota > Patescibacteriia > Patescibacteriales > UBA12465 > JBAXJX01. The sequence continues at coordinate 309,429 of JBAXJX010000002.1, read as the reverse complement.
GCAGTCCGGCAAAAAACGGTTCGCATATTCTTTATAATTAATTAAAATTATTGCTACTTTTTTAGACATAAAAATATTATTCGCCAAGCCAATTTTAAAATTTGATATTTCCAAGGTGCTTCCCATTTTTGAAAATAACTAAGCATTGAATCACGGAAATATTGTTGCGTTTGGCCACGTTTTACCTGGGAAAAACTAGCGCCGACATAATCCGTGCAAACGGCAACCGGCGTATACCAAACTTCCCCACCCATTTTATAGACTTCGCGACAAAAATCAACCTCCTCGAACCATAAAAAATAACGTTCATCGAGCAATGGCAATTTCCCATTGGAAATTTTTTGATAAGCAGCGGAATTAATCAAGAAAAAAGCCCCGCGAATTGAATCAACTTTACTGGCCATCGCATAATCAAACTTATTTTGCAGATAGCCGTTCAAAACAAAAGGAAAAAAGTGCGGAATCTTTAAGACAATCGCTAATTGATCATAAAGTCGCGGAAAGCGGCGCACGGGTTTTATATTATTATTTTTTTCATCCACTAAGCGGCAAGAAGAAACTGTGGCCTGACTATTATTTTTAGCCCATTCCAAACTCTTAATTAAAGTATCGGGCGCCAATTGCATATCCGGATTAAGCAACAAAATAAAATCGCCTTGCGCTTGTTTAATCGCTAAATTATTCGCCTTAGCAAAACCAAGATTAACATTATTGGCAATTAATTTTACCTGGGGAAATTGTGCCGCTACCATGGCCGCTGTGCCATCGGCCGAATTATTATCTACCACAAAAACTTCCATGGATAATTTTCCACTAGAAGCGAATAATGATTGTAAATTATTTTTTAGTTTCTCGCGCACATTCCAAGAAACAATAATTACCGATAAGTCCATGAATTTATTTTTTTATTTTCACTAATTTTATTCTTTCGCCAGCACCAACGATGATTTTTACATTATCCGGGGCAAGTCCTAGTTCTTTGGCCAAGAAATTTATCAATTCTCGGTTAGCCCGACCACCTTCCGGTGCTGCCTTGATATCAATTTTAACAGTTTCATCAGCCATGGTTCCTTTAATTTCACTAATATTAGCACCGGGGCGCACCTTAACTCTTAAGTAAAGTTCGCCTTTATCTGCCAATATTTTTTGCCATTGTTCAATCATAGAATCATTATAGCCCAACCATAAAATTAAAAAAAGTCAATATTGAAAGATAAGCTAATTTTTGCTAAAATAATAATAACTTATAAATAAATTTTAGCCTCTATGGAAACTGAAAAATACCTTCGCCCAACTTGGGATGAATACTTTTTGAAGATAACTGAAGTGGTTGGTAGTCGTGGTACTTGCGATCGCGGTCGCGCTGGCTGTGTTATTGCCCACGACAAAAGAATTGTTTGTACCGGTTATGCCGGCTCTCCGGTTGGATTAAAACATTGTGATGAAGTTGGACATGAAATGCACACTGTCGTGCACAGTGATGGCAGCGAATCAAATCATTGTATTCGTACCACTCATGCTGAACAAAATGCTATTTGCCAAGCCGCTCGTTTTGGCATTTCTCTAGAAGGTGCAACTTTATACTGTAAAATGACTCCGTGCTACGTTTGCGCTAAAATGATTATTAATGCTGGTATCAAGCGTGTGGTTTGTGCTCAAGATTATCATGCTGGAGCCAGATCAAAAGAAATTTTTATCGAAGCTGGCGTCGAATTCGACCTAATTAGCGATGAAATGGTTACTTATAAAAATCAATAATAATTACTTGACTTTTTTGGGTTACAGGCCTAAGTTTATGGCAGTAACTTAAAAACATATATAAACCTTATAAATCCACGCTTATGAAACAGTATCTAGACCTACTCCAACACGTATACCAAAACGGCAAAGGTAAAGAAGACCGCACCGGTACTGGCACCCGTAGTATCTTCGGCTACCAAAATCGTTATGATTTAAATGAAGGCTTCCCCTTATTAACCACAAAAAAGATTTTTCTAAGAGGTGTTATTCATGAACTGCTTTGGTTTTTACAAGGCAGCACTAATATCAAATACCTATCTGACAATAATGTTCATATCTGGGACGAATGGGCTGATGAAGACGGAAATCTTGGACCAGTTTATGGTTATCAATGGCGTTCTTGGCCAACTTCTGATGGCGGTCATATTGATCAAATAAAAAATCTAATCGAAATGATCAAAAAAAATCCGAGCTCACGTCGTTTAATCGTTAGTGCTTGGAACGTTGAATTTATTGATAAAATGGCTCTACCACCATGTCATACTATTTTCCAATTTTATGTCGATGCTGATAACCGTTTATCTTGCCAGCTCTATCAACGCAGTGCGGATTTATTTTTAGGTGTTCCATTTAATATTGCGTCTTACGCTTTATTAACTATGATGGTGGCCCAAGTTTGCGATTTAAAACTAGGTGACTTTGTTCACACTTTTGGTGATGTTCATATTTACAATAATCATCACGAACAGGTAGAATTACAATTATCCCGCACACCAAAGGCTTTACCAAAAATGATTATTAATCCAGAAGTTAAAGATATCTTCGCTTTTAAGTATGAAGATTTTAACTTAGAGGGTTACGATCCAGAACCAAACATTTCAGCACCTATTGCTGTATAAACTGAATAGACCACCAAACATTAGTGGTCTATTTTTATAAAATTATGATTCCAGTAACAATGATCATGGCCATCACGGCTGACGGCAAAATAGCCAAGGACAAAAACCAATTAGCCAATTGGACGAGTCGAGCTGACAAACAATTATTCGTGCAAACCTCACGTGATTTTGGCATGATTATGATGGGTGAAACTACCTTTCGCACTTTTCCATCACCACTCAAAGATCGTCTTAACGTTGTTTTCTCGGAAAAAACCGATCTTGAAGAAATTACGGGAGTTAAATGGGTTAAAGGTGATCCAGCCGATGTTTTAAAAGAATTAGAAGCTATGGGATATAAAAAAGCGTTGCTTGGTGGTGGATCATTTATGAATTCCCTGTTTTTAAAAAATAATTTAATTGATGAAATAATTTTAACGGTTGAACCAAAAATATTTGGCGCCGGTCTATCCCTTTTTAACACTGACTTTGATATTAATTTAGAATTATTAGCCGCCGAAAAAATTGGCGACAATAGCGTCATGTTAAAATACAAAGTTTTAAAAAATAATTAAAATAACTATGGCAGTTCCAAAAAAAATCATCATCGGTTTAACCGGCAAGATCGCCTGTGGCAAAGGTATAACTAAAAAATACATCATGAGCAAGTACGGCGACCGTGCAGCTGATTATCGTTTCTCCACTATTTTGCGTGACGTTTTAAATCGCTTAGATGTGGAAACTGGCCGCGAAAATCTCCAAAAAATATCACTCGCACTTCGAACTACCTTCGGTGATGATTTACTAGCTAAAGCCATTGCCAAAGATATTGTTAACGATAAACATGATATCGTAATTATTGATGGTATCCGTCGCTTAAACGACATTAAATATTTACGTAAGATTCACGGTTTTATTTTAATTCGAATTGTCGCGGAGGAAAAATTACGTTTTTTACGAGTAGTTTTCCGCAATGAAAATAAAGGTGATAATGAAAAAACATTTGACGACTTTTTAAATGATGAAAAGGCGGAAGCGGAAATGGAAATTCCTCGTGTGATGGCTAAAGCTGAAATGGAAATCTACAATGAAGATACTATTATAGAACTAGAAAGAAATATTGATAAAGTTATAAATAAAATTAAAACTGATTATAACTACCCTCTCTAAACCTATGACACTTAAAGAATATCAAGAAAAATCTCGTGTTACCGCCCTTTACCCAAACCAAGGCAACAATTATATTTATCCAGTATTAGGATTGAATGGTGAAGCCGGTGAAGTAGCAGAGAAAATTAAAAAGGTGTTGCGTGATAAAAATGGCATTGTCAGCGAAGAAGATCGCCAAGAAATTGCTAAAGAATTAGGCGATGTTTTGTGGTATTTATCTCAACTAGCCAGTGAATTTAAATTAGAACTCGATGATATTGCCCAAAATAATATCAATAAACTATATTCTCGCATGGAACGTGGCGTACTTCACGGTAACGGCGATAATCGCTAAATATTATGTCTCACAAAGGAAAATTTATTGTAATTGACGGAACTGATGGTTCCGGCAAGACTACCCAGCTAAAATTATTAGCTGAACGTTTAAAATTTATGGGGCACGACGTTGAAATGGCTGACTTCCCTCAATATGGCCAAAAATCAGCTGGGGCAATTGAAGAATACTTAAGCGGTAAATATGGTCAAGCTGAAGAAGTTGGTCCTTATCGCGCCTCTATTTTCTATGCGATTGATCGCTTCGACGCTAGCTTTAAAATTAAAAAATGGTTAGACGAAGGCAAGATTGTTCTATCTAATCGTTACGTAGCCGCCAACATGGCACACCAAGGTGGTAAAATTAACAGTACTATTGAAAGAAAAATTTATTTTAACTGGCTCCATGATTTAGAATATAATATTTTTGCCATTCCCCGCCCCGATGCTGTTTTAATTCTTCATGTTCCCGCGGAAATTTCCCAAAAATTAACCCAAAACCAAGATGCAATTGCGCGCAAACCAGAATATACCAAAAATAGTGGCGATATTCATGAAAGTAATCTTGATCATCTCAAAAAAGCCGAAGAAGTTTATTTAGAAATCTGCGAGATGTTTTCCGACTTTAATTTAGTCGAATGTTCAAAAAATGACGAAATCATGAGTCGTGAAGATATTCATGAAAAAGTCTGGCAAGAAGTTGACAAAATCATAAAAAAATAGTATAATATTAATATAAAAATATGGCTAATTCCCCAAAAAACAACTTTATACCCTTCTTCTCCTTTAATCATCCAATTTTCGCGGAGATAGAAGAAAAAATTAAAGAATTATTAAGCTCTGGAGTTGAGACTGTTGATCGACAACTGCAAGTTAAATCTTTAATTTATGTCACCTTCAACACTTATGTTAGTTTATTATTATCAAACCTACCTGAAAAAGAATCTTTGGATTTCATCACCGAACTTGAAGATGTTAATGATCAAGCCGAGCTAATGGATAAAATTTGTTCTAAAATTAACTATTCAAAAGAAGAACTTATAAATAAGTATTTGCAATTATTTGGTCATAAAAACCAATAAAGCAAATCAATAAAAATATGGAATGGAACTTTTTAAAAAAAAATGAGAATAAATCCGAAAAAGCTACTCCTAGCATCGACAATGTTACCGAAAAAAAACCATCAATCGAAGCTAAGGTCAGTGAAGTCGGTATAAGATTAAATTCTTTACTAGAAGCGGTAAACGCTTTAGGTGATGAAAATTTAGAAACTTTAAGCGACAAAGACTTTGATAAAATAATTATGAATAATCTCGGTGAAAGCTGGGAAGACTTTTTAGCCAATATTAAATTGGATCACGATGCTAACCATTTATTAGAAAATTTTAACGATAGTATAAAAGAAATCGTTTTATTAAAGGATGGTGGAAAAAATAATGATCAAGCCGGCTTTATTATAAAAGGCCAAGAAGCCTGGAAAAAAAGTGGTAAAATGGGTCGGGCCGCTGTTATCTTTGCCTTATTATCATTAAAATTCGCCGTCCCAGCTATGGCCGGTGAAGCCAAAAACAACACTAGCAAAGAAAGTAACCCAAATAAAATTGAGGTTAAAGCTTCCGATGCTCACAAAAGCGCTGATGGTAAAACTATCAAATGGGAACCAAAACTTAGCGGTGAACACAACGAGTATGCCAACGGTCCACTTAAGATTGACTTAAGCAATAGCTTTGAAACTGCCAAAGCCATAATCTCACCGGAAAATCAAAAAAATATTGAAGCTACTTTTCATGATTTCTTATCTAAAATTAATCATGATAATTATAAGCAATTTGCTTTCTCAAATTGGACAATTGAAGGTTCAAGCGATGAACGACCGATCCCAATTGAAGGTGGTAATGAAAAATTAACTCATGATCGTGTTAATTCTCTTAAACCACTACTACAAACTGCTTTGGAAAAATTTGATTTTTCTCACAGTGGCCTAAGTAATACTGAGATCAAAGCCTTAAAAGACAAAGCTTTTGGAGAAAAAATTCCAAGTGGCGGAAATGGCCACGAAGCTGGAGTTACTTATCTTACAGATTTAAACAATCCAGCTACTGGTCAACATTATACCGCCGACGAAATTAGTGCTATCAAAGCTAACAATCCTGATAAATATCAAGATTTATTAAAAGAATGCCGCTACACTAAATTAAATTTAGAAGGTGTTGGTGAATATCCAACTACCCTAACTCAAGCTGGACAACATTACGATAAAGTCACAATGTTAATTGATAAAAGTGGTTCCATGTTTGATTCTAAAGATTATATTGCGGACAACATTGAAAAAAATATTCAGGATGTTAAAAGTCCAACTAAATATGCCATCGGTTTCTTCTCCGACGCCTTACACAGCATGGAAGACGCTAGTGATCTAAAAGATGCTTGCCACAAAATTAAAGCTGAGCATAACCTAGGTTATGCTCACGAAAAAATGTTAAGCTCTACAGTTTCCGCTTTGGAAAAAATTCTAGAAGCTAATCATGGTCAAAAAGTAGAGGGCAAACAAGTTTTAGTAGTTGCCACCGATGAGGCCATTCAAGATGTTAGCGTTGCCAGTTTAAAGGCAATTAAAGATCTATCAACCAAAACTGGCGTAGAAGTAAAATTATTAATGGGTCTTGATGAAAATAATCGCGTTGTAGAAATCTCCGTTGATAATCTATTAGAAAAAGCACAAGATCTAATGAACAAGGCTAATCACGCCGTGGTTGCTAAAATGGCTAAATTAGAAAAAATCAGTCCAGACAAGTTGAGCATGGAAGATCAAAAATTCATGAACAACTTCAACAAGGAAATGGTAGCCTTTGAAAAACAAGAACATGAGGTTCGCAACTTTGAATTTGATAACGATGGCCAAATTGCCAGTTATGAAGCTCCAGTCTACTAATAAAAACCAGACACTTTATAAAACAACAAAACTCCCGCCAAAAGCGGGTTTTTTGTTATTTTTATTGACAAAACAAAAATAATATGATATAGTCTATTTATTCACAATTACAGTATTTCCTAAAAAGAAAGGAGACTAACATGAGACCTTTAACAATTCTTATTGTTAGCTTGATTATGATTATCAAGCCAATAATTACCAAAGCTATCAGCGAAAATGAAGCGCGAGAAATTTTTGGAAACAAATTTATTTCCACTTCTGAAGCCGCGACAGCTTGGGGCAAAAAAGAAAATAATGTCGAGTATGAGATCAATAATTTTTCACGTGAAGATTTAGAATTAGCCGCTGAACAAAATAAAAATAGTCGAAATTTCTACCTAGTTCCAACAATTGGAATTAATGGCCTAGAAGCTAAAGCTGTTTGGACTGGAAAGATTCCGGCAAATTCCAAAACAACTCGTAAAAAATATTGGTTAATTGACTTCTCAACTCTAAATCAAGGAGAAACTATTACTAGTTATCGTGAAATCGAAAACAGTTTAAAATCTGGAAAAGAAGAAGCCTTAACAATAATTGAATCCTTGGAAATCTTAACTACCATAAAAATTACCCGCAGCATTAATTTTTCTTCACAAATGAAAACATTTTTTATTAGTGACGAACAAAAAAATAAAGATAATGCGCTGGCTTTTTCAACCTTTACCGAAAACAACAAAAACAATGTAGTTGTTATGGTAATTCCGAAAAATGAATTTTTAATGGGTGGTTATGTCGATGATGGCTTAGTCTACTTTCTAAGTGGTGATAGTTTGGAAAATATCCAAATGATTCCCGCCGGATTTAAGACTGGAGCTAAAAGAGAAGATTTTATTTTCAAAACTATCAGTAGCCCTTAAAAACGGCTGAAAACATCAAACTAAGGTTCATAGCAATATGGACCTTTTTTATTGCGCAAAATTAAGCAGTCTGCTACAATAAAGTTAACAAATATATGAAATATGACGTAATTATTGGCTTGGAAATCCACGCCGAACTAAAAACTAAGAGCAAAATGTTTTGTTCTTGTAATAATAATTCTGAAGGCAAAGCAGCTAATACTGTTGTTTGCCCGATTTGTCTTGGCCATCCTGGCACCCTACCCCGCCCTAATCAAAAAGCGATTGAAGACACAATTTTAATTGGTCTAGCTATCAATGGCGACATTAACCAGATTTCCAAATTTGATCGCAAAAATTATTTTTACCCTGATCTTCCAAAAGGTTATCAGATTTCTCAATATGACTTACCGTTAGTTTATAATGGTGTACTAGAATTTGATGACCAAAAAATTCCAATTACCCGTATTCACTTAGAAGAAGATACTGGAAAATTATCTCATCCAGCTGGGACTGACTACACCCTTATTGATTTTAATCGCGCTGGCACCCCGCTCGTTGAATTAGTAACCGAACCATTAATTCCTGATGCGGCCACGGCTAAAAAATTCTGCCAAAAATATCAACAAATTTTACGTTACCTCGACGTGAGTGATGCCGATATGGAAAAAGGCCAAATGCGTTGTGAGGCTAATATCTCGATTCAAACTCCAGGTTCTTGGCAATATATTGATGGTCGCATCGATCCAGTTGGTGATGCCATATTAAATCCAAAAGTGGAAGTGAAAAATATTAATTCTTTCCGCTCACTCGAAAAGGCTATTAACTATGAAGTTGTGCGCCAAACTAAAGCTATTGCTGATGATGAAAAACTTTGGCAAGAAACTCGTGGTTGGGATGATAATAAAAATTGTACTGTGCGCCAACGCATCAAAGAAAGCTCCGCTGATTATCGCTACTTCTCTGAACCAGATATTCCACCAATTATTATTAGTGATGAATTACTAGAAAATTTGCGTTCGAAGTTATCCGAATTACCAGAAGCTAAAAAAACTCGCTTCATTCATGAATACGAATTGCGCGAAGAAATTGCCGAGATTTTAATTAACGACAAAGAATTATCAGAGTGGTATGAAAATGTTATTTCTGAATTAAACGCTTGGATCATATCCCAAGGTGATTCTTTTGTGCGCCAAGAGCAGAAACTATCAACCTTAGCTGGTAATTGGATAACCAGCGAACTATTAAAATATGATTCTGCGGCGCGACCAAGTGCTGGTGATTTTGCTAAATTAATATTAATGCTCTACGAAAATAAAATAAACTCTTCTGCCGGGCAAACAATTCTAAAAGCCATGGTCGAAACCAAAAAAGATCCGAGCGACTTAATGACCGAATTAAACTTAGAACAAATGGGTGGTGGTGACGAACTTGAAGCTATCGTTAAAAATGTAATCGACAGTAACCCAGAACAAGTAGCTACCTACAAAAGCGGCAAGACTGGGATTTTTCAATACTTCGTTGGACAAACTATGGCCAAAACTAAAGGCAAAGCCAATCCTACAATTGTTGCTGATTTATTAAAAAAATATTTGGATTAATACTATGAAAAAAAGAGGCTTTACACTGATCGAATTATTGGTGGTGGTCGCGATTATTGGCACCTTAATTACAATTGCCACTTTTTCCATTAGCACGCTCCGCGCCAAAGGGCGCGACACTAAACGCGTGACTGATATTAAAAAAATTCAACTCGTCTTGGAAAATTATTATCGTGACGAACAAAGCTACCCGACTTCTATAAATTTTGGCGGCGATTTACTCGGCACTCGATCATCAACAACTTACATGTCTTCTATCCCGAACAATCCAGCCCCGCAAGCTGATGGTGCTTGTGCTAACGATAATTATGCTTATCAAAAATTAGATAATGGCAGCTACGAGCTTCAATTTTGCTTAAGTGCGACGAGTAGCGATATCGCTTCTGGACTTAATTGTGCCACACCTAAAGGTGTTGTCCCGGGTAAATGCCCAAGCATAAGTTCTTGTGGACGAACAATCACTATCGCCTCAATCAAAGGGCATAACTGCAACACCGGAGCACCAGATTATGATACTTGTACCTATGGCACGATTCAAATCGGATCCCAATGTTGGATGAAAACAAATATGAATATCGGCGTTAATAATTCGAACTTCTCTGATGATAATAATTTAGAAAAAATATTCGTCAACACTGCTAATGGCAGTTTATATCAATGGGCGGAAGCTATGGGATTTCCAAAGGCTTGCAATAGTTCAGCTTATTACGCCGACCTACAAGCAGCTGGTAGCCAATGTGGCTTAGGCGGACAAACATATAAAATAGATCAAAAACATCAAGGCATTTGCCCAAGTGGCTGGCATATCCCAAGTGATAACGAATTACACGAATTAGTAGCCACCAGCAGTCCGACAAGCTGCGACCTAATTAGCGGCTGGGGTTGCGTCGGTGCTGCTGATAGCTTAAAACAAGCCTCCGACTGTTATATGAGCGGTACTGATATTTGTGGTCGCAGTGGATTTAATTTTATTCTTTCTGGCTTTAACGGTGGTGCTTATGGAGACAATGGTTATATGTGGTCAGCTTACTCTGAGTTAGATCAAGGCACATCATACTATTACCGGGTTAGCCGAACTTATGACGGAGTGTACAGAGCTGGCAGTTCCCGTGATGTGTCCTTCTCTATCCGATGCTTAAGAAACTAACTCTCAAATTTACCTATAAAAAAAGACTTCAAAAATTGAAGTCTTTTTTATTTTACAAATCCTTTTACTAAATCTTTCGCTTCTAAAAAATCATTCACCCAATTAATCTTAGCTCCTTGTTTCTCCCAGCGCTTCCACCAAGACTTTTGTTTTTTGGCGAACTGGCGAATAGCCGTATTTAATTTTTCTACCATATCTTCATAATCCATCTTCCCCTGCAAATACCAGGAAACATATTTATATTCTAATCCAAAACCTTCCAAACGTTTCCAGGAAACACCATCTTGATGTAATTGCTTTACTTCACCAATCATATCTTCTTTCTCCAAGCGCTCCATTAAGCGATGACGAATGCGACCTTCCAAGACGTCCATCGGCCAATCAATACCAATTAACAAAAAATCATATTTGGTGTTGGCAGTAAATTTTCGCGGTGCAAAATCAGCGTCTTGGGAAAAAATTTCTATGTAACGAGCTAAGCGTCTCTTATTATTAAGATCACTATTATTTAATCGGGTCGCAAATTCTGGGCTTAAAAAATTTAAACGTGAGAATAATTCCTCGAGCGACAAAGCTTCCAATTCTTCCCGTTTTTTAAAATCAGTTTTTACATCCGCTAATTTATAATCTTCAATCACGGCCTGTAAATACAAACCAGTGCCACCGACAATTAAAGGTAATTTCCCGCGGCGCCAAATATCATTAATCGCTGCCTCGGCCAAACGTTGATATTTAGCTAGAGAAAATTTAGTATTTGGTTTAACAACATCAATTAAGTGATATGGAATTTTAGCGTTAACGTAGTCTTTTAAATCCTTGCCACTGCCGACATTCATACCTTTAAAAACTTGGCGGCTATCAGCGCTAATTATTTCCCCGCCAAATAAATCGGCTAGTTTTATGCCTAGTCCAGTTTTACCACTGGCTGTACATCCTAAAATTACCACCACCTTTGTCTTCTTCATAAAAAATTAAACTAGTTTCCCTTCCAAGGCAAACTCGCGCACTTGGTTAATTTTTATTTTCACAATTTGTCCGATCAAATCATCACCAATCTTTTTGGAATCTTCTAAGGTGACAAATTTATAAGTTCTAGTTTTTCCATACAACTGACCGTGACGATTGCGACCTTCAAGTAAAACATCCACCGTTTTATGTAAATAACTTTTGTTATTGGCCAGGGCTGTTTTTTTCAATAAAGCGCCCAACTCTTGTTCGCGCAATTTCTTTTCAACAAGAGGCACATCATCTTTCATTTTAGAGGCGACTGTACCAAAGCGTGGACTGTATTTGGAAACATAAGCCAAGTCGAATTTTACATCTTTAAATAATTTCAAAGTATTTTTAAATTCTTTTTTACCTTCACCCGGAAAACCCACAATCACATCAGTAGTGATTGCCACCGGCACCGAACGTTTAGCCATGGCCTTGCGAATTTTAACGATTAAATCTTGAAAATGAGCTGAAGTGTATTTACGATTCATAGCTTGTAGTATTTTGTCATCACCCGATTGAACCGCCAAATGAACATGTTCACATAACTTGTCACATTTTGCCATCGTTTTAATAAGCGCCCCACTCATATCTTTTGGATGGCTCGAAAAAAGACGTAACCAAAAATTTCCTGGCAAGGCATTAACTTTTTCTAACAATTTTGGAAAATCAACTGTGCCGGATTTGTAACTATTTACATTTTGTGCCAATAAAACAATTTCTTTAAAGCCTCGACCCAGCAAATCTTTAACCTCTTTCACAATTTCTCCAGCTGGACGATAAACTTCACGTCCCCGCGCATAAGGCACGGCGCAATATGAACAAAAATTATTACAACCATTACCAATAGGCACATAAGCTGTAAAAGTTGATTGGTACTTTGGTGCAATCTTTAGATAATTACGTGGATCAATTTTGGCATCACTCGGACGACTTTTTTTTATTTGCTCCAACAATGTTTCCATTTGAATAGTCGGCAACCAAATATCAACCTGACCCTTCAAACGTCGTTTTACATCCGGACGCTCACTTAAACAACCAGTAATCACAATGGTCGCTTTCTTATTTTTCTTTTTCAATTGATTAACAATGCCGTAAGCCCGATCCTCGGCTGATTGCTTCACGCCACAGGTCGTAATGATCACGACATCAGCTTTATTCTCATCTAATGCCAAAGTATAGCCATTAGACTCTAAATAAGCTGCCAGGCGCTCACTGTCGGCCACATTCATTTGGCAGCCGATAACAATAATATAATAGGTCATAAATTTTATTTTTTAACGGCAGTCGAACTGGCAAATAAGCGATAAAGTGAGAAACTATCAATTTTATCAAGGGGTTCAATATTGAAGCCAAATTTAATTAATTTACTGTCGTTGAGATATTTTACATCTTTTTCTGAAAAAGTAAAATTGAAATAATAAACTGGAGTTATTTTTAATAATTTACCATAGTACGTGTTCATATTATCATCCGTCAAAGTACCAAGAATAACGCGGCGTTCTGGCCACAAAATTTTGTCATGGTAACGAGTAATAATCACGGCCTCCGGTTCGGTTTGCGCCAAAACGTGATCATAAATTGTGCGATCAATCGTATTATTATTTAAGGCATACATCAAACCCTCCTCTGAGCCAAAAAGCACAAAATTTACCGACAGCACGGCAATAATTCCAAGAATAAAAGCTAATCCAACTCGATGCAAAAAACGACTGCGACGGAAAAACCAACGGGAAAATTGAAAAAGAAAAAATGACGCCAATGGTATCGCCATTAGATAAACTGGTAACCAATAACGAGTATATGAATTACCAATTGTAAAACGAGTCGGATCTGGATTATCACTAAACTGCCAAGAACCGTAATAAAGAATTAAAATTAAAACGACCGGGATCGCGGCGATAAAATAAGTGTAGTGACGGCCTTTCCATTTTTTAATCTGGAACAATAACAATAAAAAGCCTAAAACTGCTGGCCAAAAAATCCAATAAAACATTTCCACAAAATAATGATACGCCATTTTGAAAGATTGTTTTGGATTGTAACCAAAATAGAAAATCGTATCGCGCACTTTAGTTAAAATAGCGCTTGGTCGCGCCCCAGAGACGCCAGTCTTCACCAGAGATTGAACTGTGGTATTCATCTCGCTATAACCACTGGCAAAAGCTGAACCGTATAAAGCCTGGTTCCAAAAAAACATCGGGATAAGCGCTAACCAAATAAAACAAAAGAAGATGGCGAATTTAAACCAATCAACTCGACCCAAATTACACACCCAAACTACAAACAAAGTTGGCAATAACCAAATCGCCTCCGAGGTTCGAGTTAGTAATGCTAGGCCAATAAAAAATCCGGCCAGAGCTGACCAAATAAACTTTTGGGCCACGATTTTATTTTTAGCTAAAGGATGATTGGTAACTTCATAATCTTTTTGGCGCAAGAATCGGGCCACAAAATAGAAACCCATGACCGCCAAAACGACGAACGGTACATTATGGAAAAAACTACGAGCACTATAATAAATATAGGGCGGAAAAAAAGTTAAGAGCACAGCTGAAATCAAAGCAATTTTACGACTAAAGATTTCTTTAACAAGTAAATAAAAGGAGATGATACCGATAGCACCTAACAATGGAGTAAGGTATGGCAGAACACCGACACCGACGATCTTGGCAATGGTGCCATAAAGTAAAATCATGCCCAAAAAACTCACCGGTTTCAACACGCCATCGTCACTACGCACACTGCGCGGATGAATTAAATCATCGGCCGTTAAATTGAATTTCTCATAAGAACGTAAGTCGCCGGTCTCAGCATAAAGTTTAGTAAAAAAATAATTGGCAGTTTCATCAGGTGAATTCCATTTCACAAAATCGGATGATTGTTTTAGATAATTAAAACTGGCGGACATTATAAAAAATATCACCGCCAGCGTTAACAGCAAAGCTCTTGTCCAAAAAATATCTTTTCCAAATTTAACCATAATATTCAACCCTTATTTCTTTTCCCAATAATTAAATGCTGGTCCAACGTTCAAGATTAAATCGTTACCTCGCTTTTGAATCAATAATTCCAATTTAATATCCGGCAAACTCTCAGTGATACTCGAACCATTTTTACCACTAATCACAAAGCTCTTGGTCGCATTAGTTTTAACTTGATATTCTTTACTTAATTTATCTAAAAATTGATAATCAGCATCCTCAATATTTTGTGAGTTCAACTCTTTTACCATAATGCCGCGCAAAATATTTAAACGATAAAGTAAATCGCGTAAATCACCTGAAGCGGAAGATACGTCATTATAGATTTTTAAAGCCTGGAACATTTTATCAGTCATCTCAGCATTGGCAATTAATTCATCTATCAAACCCAAATTAGGTTCGACATAAGCATATTGAACTGATTTAAAATAATCATTATTCGTCGCACCCATCGCACTACCTGTCTTTTCTTTATACGGATCAAAAACATCCATTGGTAATTGTAAATTAACCCAAGTCGCCAAAGAGCGGTTAATTTCTTTTTTATCATAAATATCATTGCGCGCAAAAACTGGACGAATACTTTGATCATCACTCAAGCTTGATTGCAACATTTTTAAAGTTGACCAAAAATTATTATAATTCCAATTTGATTTTATATAAGAAATACTATCCTTAAGAACAACTGTGCTGCTGGTATAATTATTATAGTTAGTGTTTTCGACAAAATAATTATTAGAACTTGGAACTGGATGAATTAAATTAATCATATCCAAGCCAAAACCGTTACAACGTTCAGCTAAATTATTTATTTGGCAAGCTGTAGTATTGCTGTTTGGTTTAGTTGCATATTTACCTTTATACAAACCAACTGTTGGATAAGATAAAGCGCCAAAGATATAATTGTTTGGCCAATAAGGTTCAAGCAACATGGCAGCGCCAACTTTGTTTGGGTTGCCGACTTCTTTTAATTTATAGGCACTTTCAATATCACCAAAAGTATAAGTTAAAACTTTATCTTGTAGTTTTTTAAAATTATCCGGCATGGCTGGATTTTTAGAATCAAACAATTCTTCAATCTTAGCATCCGTACCAAAAACTTCGGATAAAGCATCACGGAAATTAACAAAAGTTAAACCACCGCGCAAACCTTTAAAGTAACCCATGACTTTATAAATTCCCGCCCACTTCGCTTTCAAATAATAATCATTAAACAAGTCTTGGGCAATATAATTAGCAGCCACCACGCGCACGCGCCAATCATCGATATCCAAAGAACAACTTGGACAAGCCGCACTTTGGTAATAAGCTGGAAATGGTGAGTTTAACCAACGAGTAGTTAAATAAAAATTAGTTAATTTCGCGCTATTTACATAATCAACCGGTAAGGCGAAGTCACTGTAATCAACTGGGTATAATAACACTGGGGATTTAATTTTTTGACCGTGCTCGCGAATAAGTGCCACTTCTCTATCCACATCAACTTTCAAATATTCCGGCACAGTAAAGGCATAATATTTAGCCTCGGCATTTGTAAATAATTCTTTTGCACTTCGATCGGAGTTATTACCAATTTGTTCTTTGGTTGGTTGCATAATTTCCAACGCAGTCGCAAAATAAGCCATCTCCATACGCGCCCCTTCCAAAATCGGATCATTAATATTACCGACCTGGGCTAAGCGTTGATTGTAACGATCACGCGCTACTTCAAACATCTTGGAAGAAATATCCCACATGTTATTATAAAAAACATTTTTCTCAATATCTTTAAAAATTTTCTTATTAATATTTTGGTAATAATAAGTTATAAAATCAGAAGTAAAAAGTAATGGTAAACCTAAAGTATTTAAAGTTTTATAAGCGCTGAAAAAATTATCGGCCGGCAAAGTTTTATCATCAACTGATTTAAGTTGATTATCCATGGTTGTGAAACCCAAATTGTTAAGCTCGGTTAAATTATTATCAATATTTAATTTACGAGAAACATCATAATAATTCAAAACCGCCGTTTTAATATCTAAAGGTAAATTATAATTGTTTAAATTTACTTGGTAGCTCTTACTTGGTTCATTGTAGAAATCAGCAAAAGTTAAATATTCAATTTTTTGACTATCCGCCAAACCATTATCCGTCGTCAAACCAGTTGAGCTAGCATTCGGTAAACCAGGAGTACTGCTCGCTGCCAAATCTAAACCAGCGCCACTGGTAGTAGCGTTTTGATTTTGCACCGACTTCGGAGTTGTAGGACGATTAACAAATTTAACCGCGCCAAATATTAAACCGCCGATCATAAGCAAGAGGACTATCCCGGCTGCGGCAACTTGACCGACCGGAAACCCTTCGCCATTACCGCGCCCCGCAAAAGACACATTTCCCGTTTCCGGCAGCGCCGGTTTAACAACTGGAGCTTTAGGCACCACCGGAGCGCTTGTTGGTGGTGTAATTGGAGATGGGTTTGTGTCTTGAAACATATATTTTAATTTATTTTAAATACTTATTTTTGTTGCGTAAATGTTCTTCGTAAGTTTTAGAAAAAATAGTTTTACCGGTCGCTGGATCGGATAAAAAATAATTATAATCATTTTGTGTCGGATAAAGCGCGGCCCGAATTGCTTTTAAACTTGGACTGCAAATTGGTCCGGGTGGCAAACCTTTATTTAAATAAGTGTTGTACGCTGAAGGTGTCCGTGTTTCCTCATAACTATACTGGGGCTTGTTTACGCCCAAAATATAAGCCAAAGAAGCACATGATTGTAGAGCTTGGCCATTTTTTATTCTATTCCAAAAAACACCGGAGACAATTTTCATATCACTTTCACTCTTCACTTCTTTCTCCAAAACCGAAGCCATGGTTAAAATTTGATAGACTGATTTATTTTGTCGTTTAGCTTCCATTAAAAAATCAGCGGTAAATTTGGATTGAAAATTATCCAATGATTTCTTCACAATATCATCAAGAGTAGAACTAGCATAAACCCGATAAGTGTCTGGAAAAAAGTAACCTTCCAAACTAGCATTAGCCGGCGCATCAGCCATAAACAAATAATCACCGCGATAATCTTTCATTTTTAAACTCGTTAAATCTTTCGCATCGGCAAAACCGCGCTTCACTAAATAAGTTTGGATTTCTTTTAAATTCCAACCTTCAATTAAAGTGATTGATTTTTCCGCGCTCAAAGCCGCTTTGGCCCGAGCTGCTTCTACGGCTAATTTATTTTGCAAACGACGTTCATAAGTGTATGACAAAAAAACTACTAACAGAATTAGAGTTCCAATAAAAAACCAACGCTTTATTTTTTTGCTTTTTTGTTTTTGTTTATTTCCCCACATAATTTTTCTTTTTTCTCCGCCGCTGTCGCAATTAAAACCGAACTGGCGCGAATTTTTTTACCCAAGCCATCTACCATTTTAATGCCCAGCTTTTGACAAACGCCATATTCTGGCACGTCATTTAAATTTTTACGATCACCACCGTTAGCAAAAATATCTGGTTTTATTTTACTTAGCGATTTACAAACTGTCGCATCCTTATCAATCGACAAAAAAACTTCATCCACATCGCGTAGTGCCGCAATAATTGCCAAACGATCGGCTTCGCTCATAAATGGTACCGAGCCTTTTAATTTCACTTGGGCATCATTATTTACAATCGCAATCAAATAATTACCAAGCTTTTTGGCGGAACTAATCATTTCTAAATGGCCGACATGCAACGGATTAAAATATCCAGAAACAGCAACCTTAATAAGTTTTTTGGGATTAGGCATATCTAAAATTTTTCTAGTTTTTATAAATAAATTATACCAAATAAGGCGGAAAATAAAAAGACCCAAGCAAATATTGCTTGGGTCACTTGGTCTAGTTTTTAGACTTAGTTTTTTGAAGATGATTTCTTGGAACCGATTTTTAAAAGCAGTGAATCGCTTATTACCTTTTCTTGAGCAAAAGTTCTCTGTTGCCAAGTTTCAGTAGTTGAATCGAGATGACAAATTGTCACAACGATCTCCACTTTAAGTCTTAACAAAAAGCGCGGTAAAGCAAAGTCATTTTGACCATAACGCAAAGACCGATTGACTTGAAATTGCTCTGATTTAAAACGAATTTCGCATTTATCTCCCGGAAAATAAAGCACTGCCGGATCAACTTGTAGTTTTGCCCGCAAACGATTATCCGTAACGACAACCAATGTGTCTTTAAACGAACGCCATTTATCAGACTTTTCATTAGTCGGATAAGCCGCTAGAGACAAAATATAAGTCCCAGGTGTATCAATCTCAAAGGTTGGATTGGTGTCAGTGGAGAGAAATTCCCGACCAAGACCGACCATTGACCATTCGAGTAAACGATAACCATGAGCCTTATTATCCGGGCTGATGAAAGCTATTTCATCATCCAAGCGAATATTGTGACGAACACTAAAGTTGGCTGAAATTGAGTCAGGATTTTTTTCCGTAGAAAAATAACCATCAAAACTTAGCCAAACATAAGCAAAGACGCTAAAAATACATATTGCAAAAGCGCAAACGATAAACTTACCCCGCTTCTCTGAAACTGAGTTTACAAAGCTATTTTCCATAATATATTACCCCCTCCCGTGGGTTTTTTAAAAGAACGTTTTTTCACCTAATAATAAAGTAATTTACCTCTTTTCTTAGAAAATGTCAACTACTCGTTAATTATTATTTAGAAAAAATTTAACTTTAAAAAGCTATTATTATAATTATAAATTTTAACATCTTGACTAATTATATCTTATTAGATATAATTGGGCTAGGTATTTGATATGGAAATTGTTTACTATTTTGACGATGTTTTAGTTATTTGCCCAGTAAAACACTATTTATATTCTATAAAATTAAGTCATGACCGAAAATTAAGATTGTTGGCCGAAATCGATCAAAAAATAAAATTTGTTGCTATTAACAATGGTCGACCAACACCACCAATTTCCCTGCCATTACATAACTATAATTTTTTTGAAATAAAAAGTCGCAAGGATAAAAACACTGTCATTAGAATTTTATATTTTCGCTATAAAAATGTAATTGTTTTATTAAACGCTTTTGAAAAACCAGACAATTATACAACGAATAAAGAGCGGGCGGCTATTGAAAAATATTACGAAACCACCAACGATTACTATCGCAAATTTATTAATAATCCTAACAATTATGAAAGATATCAATAAAAAAATTAGCACCGACCCAATCGCTGAAGCACGAAAAGATAAAAAATTTTTAGCCTACTCCGAAGAGGCGGCGGCACGTATTAGACTTGGAGTAGAAATATATCAGGCCAGATTGGCTCATAATTTAAGCCAACAAGCTTTAGCAGCTGCCACCAAAACCACCCAAAAAATGATCTCAAACCTAGAAAGTGGCAATGTCGACATCCGCAACAGCACTTTAATAAAAATAAAGACCGTTCTGGGTTTTGGCGCTGAAAACTGGGCTAGAATATATAACTTTAGCCTGCCAATTAAAAATAATATGACGCGCGCCTAATAAAATTACTCTCCTTCTCCGTCCATTTATGGATGGAGAGGGATTAAGGGTGAGGTGACATTGACAAATTCCCCGCCGCATGCTATAATTATAAGCAATTAATGTACTGGTCTTTAAAAATAAAATCTACTAACATATAAAACAAAGCCCGCAGGAGGAGCTGACACCATGAAAAATCTAGTAATAATCCCAATTTTGCTTTTGACACTTGTCATTAGCACGTTTACCAGTTGTAAACCAAAAAAAGATGATCCAAAACCTGACAATATAGACACTACTAATCCAGTGAACAAATTGCCAGTAGCTAACTTCACTTTCGCTTCCGAAACAATCAATCTAAAAGATGATTCGGTAGCCGTAAATGTTACTAACACTTCGACCAATGCTACTAGTTGGTATTGGGTATTTAAAAGTAATAAGGCTGACCAAAAAAAAGCTAATAGCGCGACCGAAAACTTCTATTATTCAATGATTAGCAATTCCATGGCCTTTGGACCAAATGCCACATCAGTAACATATAGCGTTATCCTTGTTGCTAAAAATGTTAAAGGTGACTCAAGTTATGTGGAAAAAACTTTTACCATTACTGATGGTCGCCTGAGAGTTAATTTTAGCGCCACCTTCAATCCGGTTATGCAAGAAAAAATAACTCAATTCGGCATGACGATTGATAACAAATCTTATTCTGGAGATCTTAAAACTATGACGATCACACTGCCATGGTATTTATTAAACAAAACAGCTGCTTTCTGGGCAATCGCGAAAGATCTTTCTAGTGGAACTTATTACACTAGCAGTCAACCTTTCTCGATTAGTAAAGATGGTATCAATATTGCTCTAAACGTTGAGTCAGATTTAGTTAAAACATTAACAATTGACGGCACCAACATATTGGCGCAATAAACAATAAAAATTAAAAAAAACAAAAGCTTCAGTATGAATACTGAAGCTTTTTTATTTTTCATATCTATTTAATTGCACAAGCACATTACTTCCAAAGTCCATTAATCCTGGTTGCGGTGCCGTATGATCTCCAATTATCCATAACGGTAATTTTAATATCGGTTGTTGGCGCGGCGGAGTAATAATGAACAAAAACAAAAGGCGCAGCACCATTTCGAGGATCAATCACTGTTTTTTCAACGTTACTACCATCACCCCAATCGATACGCATTTTATATAAAGGCAATTGGTTTGAATTAACGGTGACGCCAAATTTTAAAGTATAATACCCCGGACTCATAGCGCCGCCAACTAAAGCACCTTTTTTGTCCATTAGCACTGGACCATCAACGGTCGGCCAAGTAGCGCACCAAGGACTACCAGTGGGGCACTTGCCGATATGTTCAGGATTAGTACTATTGATTGGATTTGGCAAGTTACCATCAGTAATTGTGTAATCATCAACACCCGCATTTAAAAACAAATTTTTAATAATAGGTTTAAAACGAGCATATCCGTCAGTATTATTAGTGTTAAAAATCGTATCCTGGATTGAGCTATTTAAGCTTAACACCCCACCAGTAGCAGATAAATATCGACAACCAGTTCCGCTACAACCATACGGTAAACCACAAGTACCAGACTTTAAATAACAATTAGCTACTTTAGTGCTAACAGCACTAAATGGGGCATTATTAGTATCAGCAGTGTAATATCCAACATAAGCACTACCTGTTAATGCACTCCAGTTAGTCTTAGTGTCTTTTGCACGGTCATACCAAGTAATTAATGGATCATAGTCTCCTGGCGGCGGCGTGGTATAAGTATTACAAGTTAAGGGCTCGTCGGAAAAATTATTTCTTACCATAGTTCCATTCCACAAACTTGGCTGCCCGGCAGGACTACTATTGGTTTTTTCTCCCTGATCAAGATAAATAATTTTATAACCATCATAATCACCACCGGCAGGAGTAAAAAAGTCCTGGTAAGTGCCATTGAAATAATCACTAACATGAAATTTAGCAAAACCAGCGAGAGCGGTAGGTAAATCAGATTTATACCAACCATTTACCAACGTATTAACGCAAATAGAAATTTTACTTGGGTCTACGGCACCGCCAACAGGCTTACTTGCTGAAACGTTTGTACAATCCCTACCGCCACCGCAATTACCAGCGGAGACAAAATCAAGAGAAATACAATTCTCATTTGCGCTACCCGGAGCGATAGGGTCAGCACTAACAATTTGATAATTACTATTACCGGACTGAGTATAACTACTACCTTTAGCCCACCAACCGCCATTAATTACAGTGGAGCCTTTTGGGACACATGTATTATCCGTATTAGCTTCACAAGTTGGGGTGGTTGGCATACCCCAACCGCCGATTAAGTCGTAAAAAGTGTATGAATTGCTGTTTTTCGGCACTTGAATCAGTGCTTGCCAAATATCATGAGTTCCCGGCGCTTCATACGAAACCGTAAAATAATCATAATCAGCATTCCCTTCGACATAGCCGGGGAATATAGCCCTACTATCTTTTGTCGCTGGTACAGAATTTAAGGCTGGATAAACTAAGGAGCGTCCAAAATAATCCCTAACGCCATTACCCTGAGAGTCGAGCTGTTGATTGCATTTTGCGGCCTCAGTCGGATGATTAGCAGTATCAGCAGTACAATAACCTAAATAAGACAACACTCTCATTTCCCTGTGTTCCACTGGTGTAGCGTTAACCGCAACATTCATACACCAGTGCGGCGTTAAACCAGTACTAGTAAAACCAGTAAACATATTATTAGCACTATAATTATCAACACTGCTACCGTCGCCACCAACTGGGTACCACATCAAGCAAACACTTGGATTTTTTGAATCGTATTGCAAACAATAACCATAAAGACCATTAGCTACCACACTCTTATTATCACTTTCGCAAGTTAAGCTGTCGGTCTTAGGATACAAGCGACAATCCTTGGCGATTAAAGTGTTGTCAGCTACCTGCAACACTGATTCAATATTAATATCATCAATATATACATAATAACCGGATTCAGAAGTGTAAAATTGTAAATTAATTTTAGTTGTACCTGTTGGAACATGAATCTTCGCCACCATTCTTTGCCAACCACTACCATCAATAATTTTTTTACCGTCAGACAAAACATTCAATGCCGATCCACCACTACGATAAATAACTGGGTGACCCCAATTGCTACTTGCACCACCAGGATAAACACAGTCCAGATTACTGCATCCACCCGCATCAGTCTTTTTTGAGTCATTAACTGCCAAATCAAGACCACGACCAATCAAATCATCACCATTAACCAAAAAATTAATGTAATAATCCGTATTTGGAGCTACATCAAATCCGGCAATAGCAGCAACGTTGTCCGCCGCCATAAAACTCTTACCATGGCCCGGATAATCTGCGCGTGAATTCTTTTTTAAGGTTGTTAAATCATCAGGAGAACTTATTATATGACCAGTACAAAATTGTTCACCGCTCACACAAGCTTTTTCAAAGTCTTGATGAAAAATATCACTTCCCACCTGCTTCATATCCTTGAAGTAGAAATTATTCAACAACGAAAAACCAGAAGAATTTTGATCATTTGTGGAAGAAAAGACATGGGCCGTATTAGGTGATGTTTGCAAGAAGGTATTACATTGACCACTATCATCTGCGGCCGTACATTCAGCGTAATGACTACAAACTTGGTTATTACCATCTAAAGCGTAATCATCACACGCCAACCATTTTGCACAAGAACGATCCGGTGTGGCTTTGATCAATGAATTACTGTTACAAGGTACTTGGCCAACACCACCACAAGTACTATAGATACGAGAATAATCATAAGACTTGCCAGCGTTATAACCCAAGGTCGCTAATTTTTGACCGAATGGCGCCGTGCTGCTAGCCGCTACACCTCTTTCGTTAAACAAGACACAACCAGAATCAGTATTTGGAGTACCATTACAAGATTGGCGATCTAAATCTTTAGCCAATTGATAATCAATCGCGACTTCTTTTAGAGAAATTATTTTACCTTTATCTGGATTATACACCGCACAAGAAAAACTTTTTACATTAGAGTCACCTGTTCCAGTATAGAAAGTAATAGAATTATTAACGCTATTTTGATCAACACTTACCCTTATATTTCCTTGATAGTTAGGGTCGGTCGCTGGATTAAAGTCAGTTAAACTATTATCCGAACGCAAAATTTTAACATTAGCATTACAATACAAAACCACATCACCATTTAAGGCTGATGTCGGAGGAGCAACTCCTTCAACTGAAATCTTATATAGTTTATTTGGAGCTAACAACGGATTTATATTTTGTCCCTCAAGGAATTGAAGGTTACCAAGAATTGGTTTAACAGCCGTGCTAACACTCCATTTATCACTCTTATACGTACCGCTATAACCACTTGGATCCAAAACTAAATTTGGCATAAAACCACTTTGAGGATCGATTAATTCAGTACAAGTATCCGCATCCGATTTACAAATACCAGTCGCGCCACTTGGTTGATAAATTGCAGTACCACCAAAACCTAAAGTTTTAGCCATTTCCACTGGACATAAATAATCATTAGTATCCACGATACATTTTCCTTTAGTCGCACCAACAGTACAATCTGTATCCCGCAAACATAAACGGTTATATTGCTCAGTTACTGCACCGCCGACGGCATCAATACCCGGTTTAGTTGATGTATTATAATCACATCGCATCGAAGCGCTGCGATACCATTTATTACTTGGATCACCTTTACCGGCGCGCCATTCACAAGTATTTGAACCTGGGTTTTTAAAGTAATTCAAAGAACCATCTGTGCTCTTAAATTCTTCACAACCAACAGCATCAGACGAACAAGTAATGCCAGCCTTAGTCGGAGTAGTGTAATTATCTGGATTATCTTTAACATAAACATCACTATAAACATTTTGAATTGACACATCGCGATTTGCCAACAAAGCTTGGCCTAAACGACTGCAACCTTTATTGTCCGCACCACAAAGTTTAGTGGAATCATAAATCGCATAAATATAATTTGGGGTTGTTGTGGCTGCGCTGCTATTACCAGTATCAACTACTGCCTCACAACCAACCGAAGTAGCGCCACAAATCTTGGAGAAATTACGTAAATAATGAGTACTGTTATCACGATCGGCATAAGCGTTACAACCCAAGTTATAATTTGTACCTTGATATTTACCAAAAATATCATAGTAACAAGAATCAGGAGTCTTCCAAGAATCTTTAAGCAAATAATAACGATCAGTAATTTGGGTTAGAACGATATTGTCAATGTAAACATCTTTTACTCCAGTAGAGAGAACCAATCCCTCGACTTTAGAAACATCATGATCAAGGCTTGGTAAATACATCTGATACAATCTCCAAGTATTATCACCCGGGATATAAGCCGAAGCTCCTTCTTGCGCAGTTGATAAGAATTGAGCGGCGTTTTTACCGTTGGTAAAATCAATATTAATCGAAGAATTATATGAAGCTTTAGCTAAAAATTTAATAGTGTAAGCCGCACCTTGAACGGCTGAGCCGGTCATATCAACGGCCACGCCATGATCTGGAACGGTTGAGGCGGCGAAGGCTGCTAAACTCAATTTATTTAAAACATCTTTAAAGAAAGCAATTGTTTTATCGGCTAGATTTAAATTAAAGGTCAATTTTTGCCACTGACTTGTTTGATAACCAATACTTCCCTCGTTAACAATTTTAAGAGAATGACCATCGCGAATATTTGATTCAGGCACAACACTAGCAGAACTCTGTTGAGTATCAAAAGTAAACGGATTAACCCCATTTTCAAAATCAAATGATTTAACAATTTTAATATTGTTACCATAGTTACCATTATATTCTCGGCAACCATTTTCCGCAGCGCTACAAGTGCGGCCTTCACCTGGAACAGCATAAACGATACAAGAGCTGGACGCACTAGTATCCGCCGTACCACCAATTGAAGTACATTTGTCACCACCAATATTATCAGTCACCCGGTAAGGCAAACAATTATCATTACAAGTTATAGTTTGACCTAAATTGGCATACGAAATATTACCAGCCTTGTCATAGAATTCACGACAATCAGAATTATAGTTTGGATCAGATGGCAATAATTTATAGGTACTAGACGAACAATCCGAACCACCTTTATTACCCGCAAAAGCATAAGCTGTGGCGCCCGATGTCATTGGACCATCCGCCACAACCGCCCCAAGTTCTAAGTTATAAGTTTTAAATGATTGTTGACCACCAGAATTTTCCCAAGTGTAGAAATCACCACATTTAGTTTCGCTTGGTTTTACACATTGACGCAAATAAGTGTAATACTCTTTGCCTTCACCGCCTTTAGCAACAGCATCTAAATTAGTGAATTCATTACAACCAACGGCGGCCGCACTACAAGCGCTCGCTGTTTTTGGAATGATATTAGCGGCCGTAGAAGAATTAAAAGCTGTTTCGCGTTGAATATAAGTATCGTAACCAACACATTCTGCGGTACAATAATCAGCCGCTTTAGCGACAGCTTGCACTGGCAAAGCATCGCCAGCAGCTTTGTATTGTTCACAACCAGCCTCATCGGCATTACATTTTTTTGCAAATTTTTGACAAATCGCCGGAGCAAATGGTTGCAAATTATAATTTTTAGCACTACCAGTATTTACATAACAAACTGATTCTAAATATTTAGGTAAGATTTTTTCATAAATTGTATCGTTAGTACCATATTCAGAATAAGCCGAAGAGTCCAAACCTTTTTCCAATTTAATTTTATCAACTACACAAGAACCTGATTCTGGTATAATCGAAAATGATATTTGGTTTGTACCAGCGTCATGCGGATAAACATTAGTTAAATAATGATAAGACCAAGTATTTCCCGAAGAAAAAGGAAGAGACTTCATGGCCATATTATTAGCTGTGCCCAAATAAGCTGTAGTTGTTGCAGTACAATTAGAGTAGAAAGACAAAGTATAAGCTTCATCGGCAACATTATAATCAGCTGGACCAACCGCTATCGTTCGACCTAAACCGTTAGTTGAGAAGGCAATGGCTTGAGCTGAGGCGTAACCGGAAGTGGTAATAGAAATTCCACCAGAACCAACTCCCCAAAAAGCTAAATTAGAATTATCTTCAAAATCACCGTTCACTAAAAAATTATGGTAATTATTGGTGCGGATAAAACCAGAACAACCTTCGTTGCCAGCATCACAAATACCAACAGTTTTGTTAAAATATTTTAAATTATCAGTTCCCCAATTCATAGTATTGGAGGAAGAACTATAAATACCAGTCGTCGCATAAGACTTACAACCAGCTTGGTTACCAGTACAATTAGAATAATCTAAAGTATTGGCCAAATAAGAAGCTTGAGTACCATCAGAACCTACATAAGTATTACAAGTATTGTAAACTGGGTCACAAGCATCAGAAGCAAAATTCCAAGTTCGCTTTTCTTGAGTACAATAACCAAATTTATTGCAAGAACCATCTTTGTTTTCTGAAATACAACTTTGAACATCGGCGCAATAATTATCATTACGAGTTATCAAAACTCCTTCAGTTGTAACATCCTTACTTAAAAGTTGATTACCCACACCAAGTTTAGCACATTGTGTTTGTGGTGCTTTCAAAACCCAATTAGGATCAACTAATCCTTGGCACCAAATATCACCATTACCATCAGAATTAAAATTAGGACTAAAATTAGTATAAGCATCATTAGGATCAAAACAAGCCATGGCATCGCCCAAAGTTATATTTGGATTTTTGTTAATTGTCGAAGTAGCAATTATTTGTTGCCAACCAACTGGTAAAATACGATATTGGCCTAAGATTTTAATATCACGCATTGTATAAGCGTCTTGATAAGTTTTATTATCATCCGCTGTCATTTTCCAAGTTGGATCTAAAGTTCCCTCGGAAATTGCTTCAGCCACAGTTTTCTTTTCTTGCACGGCTTGCATGAATTTATCATCAAGCACACAATCAGTTGGACCAACGCCGTAAGGGCCAGCATCAGGACAAGAGTTTAAACTTGCTAAAACATTAAGATCGGCTTGAACATTGAATTTTGGTTTAGCAAAAGTTTGTAAGCTTTGAGTAATAGCCTTGATGCCGCCAGTATTATTAACGGCATTTGGATTATAAAGATTATCAGTGCTAGCAACAGCAGCATTGTCGTCCACACATTTACAATCAGAATTACAAGAGTAGCCAGCATAACATTTACTTTGGTCTTGATCGTTTTTAGAACTAGCATTACAACCATCAAGTGGGGTGCGATCACAAGTAGTAACAGCCATGATTTGTTTATGCCACCAATCGTCACTACCGACAGTTACGCCAGGAATAATATTTCCAACATCACCAGTAGCTAATTTTTTCAAAGCTCGATTAAAAGCTGTGACCGCTAATTGGTTAACAAAAACCTTACCAGCATCAACAAAGACGTTGCCAGTAGTTTGTAACAATGAAGCTTGTTGAGTTTGTTTAATGTTGGCTAAATCAGCTTCGGCTTGTCCAGGCGCAGTTGTTACTTGACCACCAATATTAGTCGGAGTAAGCCAGCCTTTACCAATCAATTGACCATTAGTAGCATCATTAACTTTTGTTTTAGAAGTATCAGCCGCACCAGACAACACGCTATAAGAAGCGTTGATACCAGCTGGAGCACTTAAACTAAAAGATCCGGCAACATTCTTAAGAAGATCCGGACTTTGAAAAGCGGCCCATTTAGCATTGATATCATTCTTCCAGTTTTGAGACATGGTAGAAAATTTACAAGCTGAGTCACTTGGACGTTTTTGTTCTGTTAGAGCTGATAAACCTAAACCAATTTTCAATTTAAAATCCAAATTAGGCGAACAAATATTAATACCAGTGCCTTGAGCGAATTGTTCCATGGCATCACCAATCGCATTATCACCAATATCTTTCATGTAAGCACCTAAGCCCTTAGTTACAAAGAGAGGTTTTTGGCCTTCACCGCCAGAACCAGCATAAGTCGCCGCATCAATCGCAATTTTATTTAAAGCTTTAGAAATTGCGCCCTTCAAAAGAGCTGAACCAACTTTTTGCAAAGTGTCTTTAAATTTACTTTGAACAACATCAGTCACTTTTCTAATAATTGCAACTGGACCACCGATCGTATCAGCTGGAGTAGCATGAGAAATGTTTGGCATTAAAAAACCAAATGCAATCAAAACGAGAAGTAAAACGCCGGATAATTTTTTCTTCATAGTATTTTAAAAAAATATTTACAAATTTTATCTTTTATTGATTCAAAGTCTTTTCATAAGCAGCACGCAAATCATCATCACTTAATGCGTCTACCGCCGCTTTATTAACACCATTGTCTATTAACATTTTACGTAAAACACTAGTGTCAGCCGTACCTGATAACACGCTTTGTGACACAGTACTTGTTCCGGTACCACCAATGCTTGGTGTTTTCACCGTGTTTGTTGGCGCAGTGCTTGTACTATTACTGATTGCAGCTAATAATTCTGCGTCACTCATCGCATCTAAAGTGGTTTTATCCATACCATTAGCCAATAACACTTTTCTAACCGCTGTCGCATCACTAGCTGAACCGGACAAGGTTTGAATTGCTGCTAATTCCTCCGGAGTCATAGCCGTAACTGAGGATGAGCTCGAAAAAGTATTCTTGCTAGCATCTAAAATAGTGGCACAAGTTTGGCCAGCTGGACAATTTGGATCAGTATTATTTACAACCTCTTCTTTATCAGAAAAACCATCACTATCAGAGTCGGCTAAATATGGTGAAGTATTATAAACACAAAGTTCATCATAATCCGACAAACCATCGCCATCAGTATCACGATTACGTAGAACTAAATTATCTGGTGAAGAGATGGCCGCAGCACGACAATCAACATTGGTCATATCAATACTAGCGGAAGATGTACTTGGTTGATTTTGTTTAGCTAAATAGCTGGAATAATTTTTAGGCGCCATAAAGGGCGAGCGAATACTGTAACGAATTTGCATGAACATAAAAATTATTACCGCCAAACTAAAAATACTAAAATAAGCGACAATTTTTCTTTGTCGCGTGGTAAACGGTTGAGCTTTTTTTACACCGTTATTTTCCTCCATAATTTGTTTAAATTATAGCATGAAATTGCGTAACTTGGCAAATAAGTTTTTCCAATCAGAGAGGGATAAATCTTGAGCACGAATTTTAACATCTAATCCCAAATCAACGAGTACTTGTTCAATAGTTTCGGCCGGTATTTTCACACCGTTACCAAGATTTTTTTTGAGCATTTTACGTTTAGCACTAAACCCGATGCGCGCCAGACGGAAAAATAATTTCGCCTCCGCAAAATCAATTTTGGATGAATCACTCGTATCAATTTTTACAATAGCACTGTCCACTTTCGGGGCTGGATAGAAATCAGAGGCCGGAACAATTTCAATAATTTCAGCACTCGCAAAATATTGAATCGATAAAGCAAGCAAGCTCATCTCTCCAGCTTTAGCGGTAATGCGTTCCGCCACTTCTTTTTGCAACATTAAGACCAATAATTGGGGGCGAAAATCACTTTCCAAAAATGTTCTTAAAAATATTGAAGTAATATTGTAAGGCAAATTGGCCACCACTTTATATTTGACCGGTAACACTTCCTTAACTCTAACTTGTAAAATATCGCTATTTAATAATTCTACATTGTCCAATTTTTGACTGATTTTTTTAATCTGCAAATAATTAAAAATCTTATCATCTAGTTCTACGGCCACTAATTTTTTACAATTAGCCGCCAACTTTTCCGTTAAAAATCCCAAGCCTGGGCCAACCTCCAAAACAATGTCGGTCTTCTTTAAATCAGCCGCCACAATAATATCGTCATAAACCTTTTCGTTTATCAAAAAGTTCTGCCCTTTAGACCGGGACGGATAAATCTCATACATTTTACAAAGCTCGAGTGTGCGGGAAAGTAAATTATTCATTTTATTATTAGAAAAAATTTATATATATTATGCCATGATTATACTCATTTATAATTAAAATATCAAACCGACAAATTGGAAGTCACAATTTGTGACCTCCAATTTATATTTGGAAGCCCTCACCGAGCCCACCGTATCCGAAGCTGGTCGAAACTTTTAAAAAAGTTCGAACGCTAGTGAGATCTTTTTTAAAAATTTTGCCAGATTCGCCCCAGACTATAAAAGCGTTGAAGATAGCTGAGTCTCAAGACGAAGCGAAATTATAAGCATTAGATGATTCAAGCCGAGATACCGAAGACTAAAAAGACGGTTATTTTAATTAATCATGATATTCGCTCTTTATAGTCTCCGGTAGAATGCCGTTAACCGTGTGGGGTGAAGCGTGCAAATCTTTTTGAAAAGATTTCGCGCTTGCTCAACCTTTCCAAGAAAGCTTCGCCCGCTTCAGGTGCGGTATTTCATAAGAGGCTAAAAATGCTGATTTTGCTAGCTTATTTTACAATATATTGACTTTTTGCTAAAAACGTGATATAATTATCTTATCAAAAATAGTTCAGCTCATTCACAATTTAAAACTATATAACCATGACAAAAGCAGTAAAATTAATCGGTTTAGCTATAATAGCTATTTTAACAGTTTTTACATCTTGCAAGAAAGATGAGGAATTGACACCCAACAACAATCAAAATAAAAAATACAAAGAATACAAACAACGCCAACAACCAAAAGCAGGATTCGAAGCTCAAGAAAATGATTTATTTTATTTTTCTGGAAGCGGTACTAACTATCATGGTTCTCCTCTTGTCTATTATTTTAAAGATGGAAAATTTAATAACCCAAACGCTAACAGCCTAGAAGCTTTAAAGTTTGATTTATTAAGTAATTCAACTTTGCAAGTTAACATTAGTGATGGCCAAAAATATAACGATTATATTTTAGCCAACAAAGTTCCAATAGGATACAATGATTATGGAACTTTTACCTTAACTACGGGCAAAGAAGGAATATATAACGGTTTATGGTTATTTCCAAATAAAAATTTTATTTTAGCTTTAAATTCAGGAACAAACACAGCTAAAATTTATTTCTACGGAACCAATAAACTCTATACTAGAAATTATACATTTAAAAATGATAGTGCCGGTAATCCAAACATTGCTATCGACACTTTAAATTTAGGACAAGGACCAGAGAGATGGACAATCGGAGTAAATATGATATCACCCACAAGTTATCATACCGGAGTTGCTACTCTAACTATTACCGATGAAGGCAATAACCAATTCTCTTATGCCAACGGATTACTAATAGTTGATGATAAACGATAAATCAAACAAAACTTCAAAAGGACAACAAAATACGTTGTCCTTTTTTCATATAACATTTTTGTCAACATAACAACAAAAGAGCCTCAAAATGAGGCTCTTTTTAAATATACTTAAATATTTATTTTATTCTAACAATTTAAATGTTTTAAAAACATCTGCTCCAACATTAGAAACATTTGACTTATACTGTGGCTTAATAGAATGTTGAATTACATAGTAACTTCCCTTATAGATAAAATGGAAATCTGATCCTGGAACGGCCTGGGTTGAATTATAAGTAATTTTGTAAGCATCTACAGTGCCGTTAATTTTAACCTTTTCACAACTAATCTCTGAATCTCCCGCCTTACAGCTGCTGATATCTTTCAAGATTTTATTTGTATTAGGATAAACAATTACTTTAAAAGAGTAAAAGGCATTTAATCCTGAGTCTGCTCTTTTTTCTAAACTATAATAATTAGAAACAACTTC
This sequence comes from Candidatus Falkowiibacteriota bacterium, assembly GCA_037137655.1. GTDB lineage: Bacteria > Patescibacteriota > Patescibacteriia > Patescibacteriales > UBA12465 > JBAXJX01. The sequence goes on along the minus strand of JBAXJX010000002.1, from coordinate 276,532 downwards.
CTTTTTTACGGAAACCCCATTTTGCCATTGCGGTATCACTTGTTTTTGACCAAATAATATTTCGGTACTAGAAGAATCGGATGGGGCATAAAACTCAAAATAATACTTATCATTTTTAATGAGACTCCAGTCTTTAGGAATTACATTATTAGTTGTTGCGACATTCTCTGAAGTTGAAGACACAACGATTGGTGCTGCCACTTGAGAAGTGGTAGCTACCGGAGTATTTTCACTAACAACTGGGACTTGCTCAATATTATTATTAATAGGTGCATTATTATCCGCTACTTTACTCGCACAGCCCGCTAAAAACAAAACTGGAAAAATCAAAGTCAAAATAAATAACTTTTTCATAGTTTTTGTTAGAAAGTTAGTTTTTAAATATACTAATACTATACCACACTATGAAAATTTTGTCAATTTAGTTAAATTATTTTATTTAATCACAATATTCATTAATTTGTTCGGGACGAAAATTATTTTTACAATCTCTTTGTCTTCCAACCATTTTTGAATAATTTCATTCGCCAAGACGGCCGATTTAGCTACATCTTCCGGGGTATCGGTTGGCAAGTCAATTGTTGTGCGCAATTTACCGTTAATTTGCACGGCCAAAGAAATGTTATCATCACGCAATAATTCCTGACTATAAGTTGGCCAAGTGGATTTAAAGACACTATTAGCTTCCCCGGCGCGCGCCCATAATTCCTCCACTAAGTGTGGTGTAAATGGTGCAAGCAATTGTAATAATAGAATATAATTTGTTTTACTAATGTCACCTTTATTATCTGGACCGTAAATTTCATTAATCAAAATCATCAAAGAGGAAATTGCCGTATTAAATTTAAAATCCGCAATATCTTCACCGACTTTTTTAATCGTTTTATGAAAACTACCATTCAAAGCGCGACCATCAACGCGATCAGAAAAGGTAATAGCATCAATGCGATCTAAAAATTTACGAGTACCGGAAAGTCCACCACTATTCCAAGCTGCAGCTTGGGAAAATGGCCCCATAAACATTTCGTAAATGCGCAAAGCGTCAGCGCCAAATTGCTCCACAATATCATTCGGATTAATCACATTTCCCCAGCGTTTGGACATTTTTTGACCATCTTCTCCCATAATCAAACCAACGTGTTGTAATCGTGTAAACGGTTCATCGTGAGAAACTACACCGATATCAAATAAAAATTTATGCCAAAAACGGGCGTAGATTAAATGACGGGTCGCATGTTCCGCGCCGCCCACATAAAAATCCACCGGTGACCAATATTTTTCCAAATCCTTATCAACTAAAGCGCTATCATTTTTCGGATCAATGTAACGTAAATAATACCACGATGAACCAGCCCATTGCGGCATCGTATTAGTTTCGCGGCGACCAGCGCCACCACAATTTGGACAAGTGGTATTCACCCAATCAGCAATACCAGCGAGTGGTGATTCTCCGTTTCCGGTTGGTTCATAACTTTCCACATCCGGTAAAGTAACTGGCAATTGATCTTCCGGAACCGCCACCACACCACATTTCTCACAATGAATAAGTGGAATTGGCTCACCCCAATAACGTTGACGAGAAAAAACCCAATCTTTAATTTTAAAATTTATTTTACGACTACCGTAATTATTTTTTTCTAACCAGGTAATCATATTTTGCCGCGCCACGTCTGATTTCAAACCGGTAAATTCACCGGAATTAACTAGCACGCCGTCTTCCGTAAAACAACCCAAAGCTAAGCCATCGTTTTCCGGACGAATGGAAGTTTTAACATGAATATTATATTTTTCAGCAAAAGCAAAATCACGCTCATCATGAGCGGGTACCGCCATCACAGCACCAGTACCATAAGAATTTAAAACATAATCCGCCGCAAAAATATCCGCCTCTTCCCCGTTAAACGGATTAATCGCTTTTAACCCTTGAAGTAAGACACCACTTTTATCTTTATTTAAATCGGTGCGTTCTAAAGTGGTTTTATTTTTAACTGATTCACAATATTCATTAACTGCCGCTAAATTAACAATCTTAGCTTTTAACTCTTCAATTAGGCTATTTTCTGGGGCTAAAACGACATAAGTACAACCAAAAATCGTATCCACACGAGTAGTAAAAACACGAATTGTAACATCACTATCTTTAATTTTAAAATCGATTTCGGCGCCTTCGCTGCGACCAATCCAATTGCGTTGCATGTCCTTAATCGAATCCTCCCAATGCGGTAATTTTTCCAAGTCATCCAATAATCTTTGAGCATAATCAGTAATTTTAATCACCCATTGTGGTAATGGCTTTTGCTCCACTGGCGTACCACAACGTTCACAAGCACCATCCTCCACGTCTTCATTGGAAAGTCCAGTTTTACATGAAGGGCACCAATTAATTGGTTCACTTGATTGAAACACCAAACCTTTTTTAAACATTTGAATAAAAGCCCATTGTGTCCACTTGTAATAAGCTGGATCAGTCGTATCAATTTCCCGACTCCAATCATAAGTAAAGCCCAACATTTCTAACTGTTCTTTGTATACAGCAATATTTTTTTCCGTCGCCACTCGAGGATGAGTTTTAGTTTTAATAGCATAATTTTCGGCCGGTAGCCCAAAAGCATCCCAACCAATTGGATGTAGTACATTAAAGCCCTGCATCATTTTCAAACGTGCCAAAATATCGGTGGCAATATAACCTTTCGGATGGCCAACGTGTAGTCCGGCGCCGGATGGATACGGAAACATATCTAAAATATAATATTTCGGTTTAGTTGCGTCATTACTGGTTTTATATAATTCGGTTTCCTGCCAAATTTTTTGCCATTTTTTTTCAATGATTTTGTGGTCGTACATATAATTATAATTTAATTTCAATCCCCACTGGGGCATGATCAGAACCTAAAACTTGATCTAAAATATAAGCTTTTTCTAGGCTTTTCTTAATCTTATCGGATACGCAGAAATAGTCAATCCGCCACCCCACGTTCCGTTGGCGAGCGCCCATGCGATAACTCCACCACGAATATTGGATTAGTCCATCATTTAAATAACGGAAAGTATCAATAAAACCAGCCGCTAAAAATTCATCCATCGATTCGCGCTCTTCCCTTGTAAAACCGGCACTACCGTCATTTTCTTTTGGCCGCGCTAAATCAATTGTTTGATGAGCGACATTAAAATCACCAGTGATAATAATCGGTTTTTTCGTTTCTAACTTTTTTAAATGTTTAAGTAAGGCCTTATTGAAGTTCAATTTATAATTTAAACGCGAAAGTTCAGCATTGGCATTCGGGAAATAAACATTCACAACATAAGCCTTCGGTAATTCTAAAATTTGAATTCGACCTTCATCATCAAATTCCGGGACACCAATCCCATTTTCTGCTTTAGGCATTTTAGTAAATAAACTTTCACGCACCAACATGGCTGTGCCGCTATAACCTTCGCGCTGTGCGCCATTGGTTAATAAATAATAGCCCGGGAATTGCAAATTTTCTTTTTCCACTTTAGCTTCCGATATTTTTATTTCTTGTAAGCATAAAATATCGGGATTGGCCTTAGCTAAAAAAGCGACTAAATCGCCTTTTTTAACCACTGCACGCAAACCATTAATATTCCAAGAAATTATTTTCATTTTTTTGTTTTAATAAATTTTTACCTTCGTGCCAACGCTAGCAAAATCATAAATCTGTTTGGCCGGACCAACACCTAAACGCACACAACCGTGCGAAACTGGCGTGCCCAAATGAGCCGCACCCTCTTTAATATTTTTACCCCATTCAGGCAACTCATGAATACCGTAACCAGAAATATTTAAACCCACCCAATATGGCATCCATAAATTTTTATACAATGATGACTTTGGACGAACTTTTTTGTTCTGCACGGTAAAATCACCTTTCGGCGTCGGCGTGCTAGCTTTGCCGCTTGAAATTTTAAACTCCCCCAATTTAATATCACCAAGATAATAGCGCAATTTTTGTGTCTTGAGTTCCACTTCAATGCGCTTCGGAAGTTTCACGGTAGAGGAACTAAAAGGATTGTAGCCATTATTAATCTCCATTGTATCAGGATAGCCATCATTATCGCTATCCAACGGCGCAGCGGCGCGCACTAAAAATGGACAAAAAAACAAGAACAAAAATAAAAGTAGCCAGGCTTTTTTCATATAGATTTATTTAGCAAATAATGCTATAATTCAATCATACTAAAAATTAAGCTTTTTTTCAATGGGAATCGAAGAGCGTCTAGCACAACTAAAGCAAAAAGCTGATTATCGTCCCCGCAAAAAATGGTACCAAAAATGGTGGGGCTGTCTTATTATAGTTATTTTATTTATTATTCTAATTTCGCTTGGTGGCGGTGCTCTATGGGTTTATAATAAAGCCGTAGAAATTAACCAAGACAAATATTTAAGTCAACAAAAATTAAGCCAACAAAACAATCGAATCTTAACTGATGGTAGTATCAGAAATTACACCTTGGGAACTTCCACACCAAAATTAACCATCGTCGAATTTTCCGATTTGGCTTGTCCATTCTGTAAGGAATCAGCTCCAATTATCAGATATATTGCCTTGCGCTACAATAACCAAGTAAAGGTAGTTTTTCGTGACATGATTGGTCATCAAAATTCTTTAGAGTTAGCCTTGGCGGCACGATGTGCCGGTGAACAAGGAAAATTTTGGGAGATGCATGATGAAATTTTTGCCCAACAAGATACTTTGGATATAAATAATTTATACGCCGTGGCTAGTACAGCTGGCGTTAAAGATAAAACTAAATTCGACAGCTGTCTAAGTAGTCAAAAATATTTACCCCAAATTAAAGCTGATATGGCTGATGCGACAGCACTTGGAATAAAAGCAACGCCTACTTGGTATTTTGACGGTGTCGCTCATGAAGGAGTTATTCCACAAACAAACTTTATTAACATTATCGAAACCTTACTAAAAAAATAAATCTATGATCCAAGTAAGAATTCATGGTCGTGGCGGCCAAGGCGTTGTCACTAGCGCCGAATTAATTGCCATTGCCGCTTTTAAAAGTGGTCTCTATGCCCAAGCCTTTCCTTTTTTTGGAGTGGAAAGAAGTGGCGCTCCGATTCAAGCTTTTGCTCGTATTTCCGAAACACCAATAACGGTGCGCGAGCATATTTATGAACCAGACATTATTATTGTCCAAGATGCTACCTTACTAGAAAGTGATGATATTTTATTTGGCGCTAAAAAGAATACTAAAATACTTGTAAACACTTCATCCTCAGCTGAGGAAATTGCCAATAAAATTAAGACCGAAAAAATCCAAAGTTTTATGCCGGCTACTAAAAATATTTTTGTAACTGATGCCACCAAAATTGCGCTAGAAGTTTTAGGTCGCAACATTATGAATACCACTATTTTAGGTGTCTTTGCTAAATTTACTAAATTGATTAGTTTAAATAGCTTGCACGAAGCAATTTCCGAAAAATTAAATAGCAAAGGTGAAAAAATAATCAGCGCCAATATTGCCGCCGCTAAGCGAGCTTATAACGAACACTAAAAATATGAAAAAATCATTAAGCGTAAAACCAAATACAAGTCTAAAAAATAAAACTGGTGGCTGGCGCACTTTCCGTCCAGTTGTGACGCCAGAAAAATGTATCGGCTGCACTCTATGTGCCAAACTTTGTCCTGACGCCACTATTAATATGATTTTAAATGCGGATAATAAAGCTAAAGCCCAAATCAATTATGATTATTGTAAGGGTTGTGGCGTTTGTGCGTCCGAGTGCCCAGTTAAGGCCATTGCCATGGAAAAGGAAATAAAATAATTATATGAAAAATATTAAACAAAAAATGCGCATTCTTGAAGGCTCCAATGCCATCTCTGAGGTTGTTAAAAATATTGGCATCGACGTTGTCTCTGCCTATCCAATTACACCCCAAACTCATATCGTGGAAGACCTAGCTAAGGCTAAAGCCGATGGTGAAGCGAGCTTTTCTTATCTAAAGGCGGAAAGTGAATTCGCGGCCGCCTCGATTGTTTTAGGTGCGGCAGCGACCGGTGCTCGAACTTATAGCGCCACATCATCTCAAGGTTTACTTCTCATGATTGAAGTTTTGTTTAATGCTGCTGGTATGCGTTTACCGTTAGTTATTACCTGCGCTAACCGTGCTGTTTCCGCTCCAATTAATATTTGGAATGATCAACAGGATGTCATGACAATTCGTGATAGTGGTTGGATTTTACTTTTTGCTGAAAATCATCAAGAAGCAGTTGATCAACACATCATGGCTTACAAATTAGCTGAAAGTTTAAAATTGCCTGTCATGGTTAATGTTGATGGTTTTATTTTAACGCATTCTTATGAAGCAGTTTATATTCCTGAAACTAAACTAATAAAAAAATATCTACCAAAATACAAACCAACACCAGGCGAATTTCTTGATCCCAAAAATCCAATGACCCTAGGTGCTTTTGCAACACCCAATGACTACATGGAAATTCGTGAAGAATTACATGAAGATATGAACGCGGCAATCAAAACTATTAAACAAGAATTCACGCTTTACAATAAGATTATAAATAACGACAATAAAATCAATCCTAATAATAATGGATTATTTGAATACAGTGGTCCAAAAAATCCCCAAATAATTTTGGTGGCGATGGGCTCAGTTGTTGGCACCATTAAAGAAGTTATTAATAATTCAAAGGATAAAAATAAAATCGGTATTTTGAAAATTAAAACTTACCGTCCTTTCCCAGCCGCGGATTTAGCTGATATCATAAAAAAATTAAAAGTTAAAAAGATTGCTGTGCTCGAAAAAGCAATTAGTCTTGGTGCTCATGGTCCATTATTCACGGATTTACGGGCAGCGCTGTTTGGCCAATATTCCGGCGTGGTTAAAAATTATATTATCGGACTGGGCGGACGCGATGTTAGTCAAAAAATAGTCAAGGTAATTATTAAAGATTTAACAAGTACTAATAAAAAGGAAATAAAATTTATTAAATAAAAATATGCGCCATAAAACTATTGTGCCAAAATTATTTTGCCTGATTGCTCTGTCTTTTTTTATCGGATCATTTTTTATTATTGTTCCCAGTGCACAAGCAGCCGATAAACCAGCTGTCATTTTCACACCCATTGTCACAATCCCAGGATCACAATTTACGGCCACTGTCGGAGTACCACTAGAATCATCAACCGCCCCAATCATCAACTACATTAAAGCTTATTATGGTTATGCAATTGCGATTGTTGGAATTGTTGCGGCCATTATGTTAATGCTGGGCGGAATTATTTGGATTACTTCTCAGGGTAATAGCTCCAAGATTGAAGAAGCCAAAGGTTTTATCACCTCAAGTATTATTGGTTTATTTTTAGTGCTCGGCGCTTATACAATTCTTGGCACGGTCAATACTTCATTGGTAAATATTAAGCCAACAAAAATCCAATCCGTCGAGCATATCGAAACCATAACCTGTTGTGGAAAAACAATTCAAACATTTGCGGTCACGACCAATGATCAAGGACAAAAAATTGATAGAGCCACTAAAAAACCTGTTAGTTGTGAAGCAATAGGTTTAGCCCAATTAAACGACAATCAATTATGTATCGACACTGGCAGCGGTTATCAACCCATAACTAAAGGTCAACCTTGTGGTGCAAGTGGCGGTTATTGTTTTGTGGAAAACCCAAAACCAATTGGCTGGACAAGTGATCTAAACGAAAACTGTCCAAGTGGGCAATATTGTTATTATCATGATTCCAATGCCAAATTAGAAGGTGAAGTGTGTGGTTATTCTAATTGGGGGACATGCAAACGCACCTGTGATGAAACCGAGCAATGGATAACTGGCGGCAGTGATTGCGGTAATGATATTCATTGTTGTGCAAAAACACCAGGCCCGGGAGGAAAATGCGGTACCCAGGGAGGCACTTGTATGAATAATCCGGGAAGTGTTTATAATTGCCCAACGGGATATTCTTGGGATGGAACTAGTGCCGTGGCTAAAGGCACAGCTGTTGGCGCTGCCGCTGGAGCTGTTACCGGTGTTGGTGCAGTTGTTACTGGTATTGGTGGTGCTATAGTGGGAATAGGACAGCAAGCAACTGATCTTAGTTGTGGCTCGGGTTATTACTGTTGCCACAAATAAAAATAAAACTTAGTAATAATTTATATACTGAAATATGCAAAAATCTTTAAATAAACAACAATTTCTCTCCCCTGGTCACAACGCTTGTGCTGGTTGCGGTGAATTAATCGCTCTTCATGCGGTTATGCGCGGGCTCGATGAAAACACTATTTTAACTAATGCCACTGGCTGCTCTGAAGTTACAACTAGCGCCTATCCAACTAGTTCTTGGGGTTTGCCATGGATTCATTCTCTATTTGAAAATGCGGCCGCGGTCGCCTCTGGCGTTAGAGCTGGATTAGAACAACAAGGCAAAAAGAATATTAAAGTCGTAACTATCGGTGGTGATGGTGCTACGTTTGATATTGGTCTTGGACTTATTAGTGGTGCCTGGGAACGCGGCGATGATTTTTTATATATTTGCGTTGATACAGAAGCCTATTCCAATACTGGCATTCAATCTTCCGGTGCCACGCCTTATGGTGCGAGCACAACGACCGCACCAAACTCAGAGTGTGTCGGAGAAAATTGTCCCAATGTACCAGGATCAACTGAAGTTAAAAAAGATATGATTGCGATTGCTTTAGCACACGGCCTAAATTATGTGGCTCAAAGTACCGCCGGTTTTCCGGATGACATTACAGCTAAAGTTAAAAAGGCCTTGAGCATTAAAGGCCCAAGCTATATCCAAATTCTTTCCCCTTGCATTCCAGGTTGGAAAATAAATACCGACATGTCAGTTAAACTTGGCAAGCTCGCAGCCCAAACCGGATTGTATCCATTACTTGAATACGAGAACGGCGTTTTGAGTCGCAAAATGAATTTACCAACACCAACACCAAGCGTCGATGAGTATTTAAAATTACAAGGTCGCTTTGGTCACTTATTTAAAAATGAAGTTTTCAAAAAAGACTTGGCTCACATTCAAGATTTAGCCAATAAAAATATTACCCGCTATGGTTTACAAACCAGCCAAAAATAAAACCAAGCAAAAAATATTCGCACTAACGATTGCGCTGTTTTTTTGTTTAAACCTTACCACTCTAGTAAACATCGGCCATGCCCAAACTAACGATCCAGGCAAAAAACCATTTGTTCCGCTTAACCCCATCGATAAACTTAATGTCAGTATTCCTGGAATCGATAAACTGTCCGAACAGTATGTCGCAAGTTGTAGCGTTGACGGCGCCAGCACACAATGTTCTTTGCCTTATATCGCAATTTATATTCGAGCGATTTTTGGTTACAGTATGGGAATTATTGGCATCTTATCAGCTATCTCTATTATGTTTGGTGGTATCATCTATATGACTTCCGCCGGCAATGCCACCCGTATCAACACAGCTAAATCGTGGATTAACGGCAGCGTCGTTGGTTTAATTATTGGTCTCTCATGTTATGCGCTATTAATTCAAATTAATCCGGACTTAGTCGGATTAAAAGCGATAAATATTGGGATCGTGGAAAAACAAGAAGATGGTACCGATCCAGTTAGCATTGGTAATATCGACGAAAACGGTTGGACATTTCCGAGCGACGCAAACATAATTGATCAAAGTGGTGGGCAAAAAATGACTGCCGCTATGGCCGAAAAATTAATCGCGGCCAGCAAGTGCATGAAAGATAGTGGTTACAAAATAAGAGTGTCCAGCGCCTCTCGGACCGAGGAACAACAAAAACAAATTTACAGTAAAAATTGTGGGGGCGCGACTAGTTGCGTCGCCAAAGCCCAATGTTCAGTTTTAACTTGTTGCCCATTTACACCGGGCACTCGCTGTCCGCATACCAGCGGCCAGGCGATTGACGTTTGGGGTGTTGATCCACTTACCGGCGGCAAAAGTATAACCGCTCAATACAAATTACAAGACTGTATGGAACAAACCGGCTTTTGTTTGCTAGCCAGTGAATGTTGGCATTTTGAATTCCCACAACTATCAGCGGCGTGTGGTAGCAGTGGCCATAATTTAAATGGTGGCAATTGCACCTCTTTAAAAAATCAAGCCAAATAATATTTTTTAAACAAACAAAAAAGCGGCTAGATGCCGCTTTTTTATTTTAACATTATACTATTCCCATTCCCTCGTCCATTGCGATGTTGGCTAATTTATCCGCTGCCTTATTAAACTCCCGGCGAATATGCGTATAAGTAATTTTTTTGAAAGACAAACTTAAAGTATAAATTTCTAAAAACAATGGCGCCAAATCTGGATGCTTAACTTTATATTCCCGGCGCAATTGTTTAACCACTAATTCGCTATCTAAATAAAAATCCAATTCTTCCCCGCCCAACTCTTTAGCTTTTTTAAAAGCAGCAATCACCGCTTTATATTCGGCCTGATTGTTAGTAGCTACGCCAAGGAACTCCGCAATTTCCGCAATCACTTTTTTATCTTCGTCGTAAAGCACTGCGCCAATTCCAGCTGGTCCTGGATTACCGCGCGATCCACCATCCGTATAAATTATAAATTTTTTCATACAATTATTGTGAAATTTTTATATCAACAATTTTCATTTGTGGTTCGCTCCGACCCTTAAATTCATTGATCTCCAAATAATAAACCACGTCTACCAAATCACCAATTTTAAAAATACTATACTCTTCACTCTTACCAAAAGCCAAAGCCCAAATACCGTTTAAGCGAATTTTAATATGTTGACCATCTTTGCCCATCACCATAATATCATTAACCAAAACTTGGTAAGACACAAATTTTGGTTGCGGATTACTTTGACCATATGGCGCGAGTAAAGCAATCTTAGCAATTAAGTCACGATCAATAATACTAGCATCAACTTCGCAATCAATATTTATTTTTGGTGATAATTCCAAGCCTTCTAATTTCATGCCAACATTTTCCTTTATCGCCACTAAAAATTTATCTAACTTTTCTTGGCTAAAAATGGAAAAGCCACAAGCCATTGGATGACCACCGTATTTATCTAAAAACTCTGCACAATCTTCTAGAGCGCCAATTAAATCTAATTCCGGAATACTACGACCAGAACTCTTATAACCATCATGCGTATGGGTAATAATTAAAGTCGGACGATAATATTTTTCTGTAATCCGACCAGCCACCAAACCAATCACACCTTCATTCCAAGCTGTATATTCAAAACTACATAAACCAACAATTATCGGTGGGATATTTTTTGGATCAATTTGTTTTTCCACCTCAGCCATGATCTCTTTGGTAATATTTTGCCGTTCAATGTTTTTATCATTCAAATCGGCTGCGATGGCCACAGCATCAGCCTCATCTTTTGTTATTAAAAGCTTTAAAGCAGTATTAGCATGATCAATGCGACTCGCCGCGTTTAAGCGTGGTCCAATTTGAAAACCAATATTCCAAGAATCGATTTTAGCGTCCTCAATAATTCCGGAGATAGCAATTAATTTTTGTAGGCCGAGACGGCGAGTGGAATTTAAAACTTCCAAACCGCGCTTCACCAATAAACGATTTTCACCCGAAAGTCTAACTAAGTCAGCGATTGTGCCAATCGCCACTAAATCTAAATTTCGATCTAAAACTATTTGACGTTGCTCCTCATCTAATTTTGATTTAGTCAGTATCGCCTCCACTAATTTAAAGGCAACACCAACACCGGCCAAAAAACGACAAGGATAATTATCGGTCGCATCGCTTGGATCAATTATTAAACATTGTGGTAAATCATCCGGATCGTCTGGCAACATATGATGATCAGTAATAATCACATCCATACCACCAGCGATGGCCACGTCAGCCTCAACCTTACTGCGAATACCAGTATCCACCGTAATAACTAATTTAAAATTATCTTTAATCAGTGTTTCTACTGCCGCTGTATTTAAGCCATAACCTTCGCTCACGCGATCCGGTAAATAATAAGAGACATCGGCCCGTAAAAGCTTTAAAGTTTCATACAGCACCACCGTAGCGGTCACACCATCAGCATCATAATCACCATAGATCATGATCTTATTACCAGCTTTAATGTGAGAGATAACCAAGTCCACCGCCGCATTCATATCGCGAAACAAAAACGGATCGTATTTTTTTCCAGTCTCCTCCAAGCTCATATCATCACCAAAAAACTCCCTAATTTCAACTGGAGTTTTAAAGCCGCGATTATAAAGCAATTGCAAAATCAGCGGATGATAAGTTAATTCAGCCGAAGTAGAATCCGTCGGAATTTTTGGGGCTAATTGCCAAATCATAATTTAATTTTATTTTAAGAAAGCGATACCAACTGACCAAGCCACCATCGAAAAAACGACGATTGAAGAAATAATAATCCAAATAACTTTTATAACCTTTTTCTTTTTGAATTTCATAGAATTATCTTTTTAAAATTTTAACAAAAGTATCGGACGGGATATCAACGCTACCTTTACCCATCGCCATCATTTTCTTCTTACCCTTTTTCTGTTTTTCTAAAAGTTTACGTTTACGACTAACATCACCGCCGTATAACTTAGCGGTCACATCTTTGCGCATCGCCGAAATTCTTTCCGCGGCCACAACCTTTGCGCCCACAGCTGCTTGAATTTTCAAAACAAACATTTGCTTTGGCAACGTATCTTTTAAAATATTAACAATTGCTTTACCTTCGCGGAAAGCATCGTCACTATAAACAATTGTCGCCAGTGACTCTACTGGCTCTTCGGCTACTAAAATATCTAAGCGCACTACATCAGCTTCACGGTAATCTAAATATTCATAATTAATCGAAGCATAACCGGCAGAAGCACTTTTAATCTTATCGTAATAATCGGTTAAGATGGCTGACATTGGAATGTCATAATGCAAAATTACACGAGCATCAACATTGTCGACGGAAATATATTCGGTATTTTTATAGACGCCACGCTTTTCTTGGGTTAACTGCATGATATTACCAATATATTCTTTTGGTGTGATAATATCTAAAGTCACCCACGGCTCAGTAATACTTAATAATTCAGAACGCTCTGGTAATTTTTGTGGAGTGCGCACTACCATTTCCTCACCATTAGTTTTAATAGCTTTATAAGCCACACTTGGGATGGTCACGATAATATCTAAATTATATTCGCGACGTAATCGTTCTTGAAAAATCTCCAAATGAAGTAAACCTAAAAAGCCACAACGAAAACCGACACCCAAAGCTTCGGATCTTTCCGGTTCATATACTAAGGCACTGTCATTTAATTTTAATTTTTCCATGGCGTCGCGCAAATCTTGCAAGTCATCGCCTTCAGACGGAAAGATACCAGCGAAAACCATCGGCTTCACTTCTTTATAACCAGAGAGTGGTTCAACTTCACCGGCTGCAAAAGGAAAAGTAATAGTATCACCCACGCGACATTCACCGACGTTTTTAAAACCAGTCACAATATAACCAATTTCGCCAGTTTTAAGTTCACCAGTAGAACAATAATCCGGTTTAAAAATACCGATATCTAAAACTTCGCTCACGGCGCCAGTCGCAATCAATCTAATTTTGTCGCCTTTTTTTATCGAGCCGTCAAAGACACGCACAAAAGCTACTACACCTTTATATTCATCATACTTAGAATCAAAAATTAAAGCACGAGGAAAGCGGGTATCATCACCTTCGCGTGGGGCTGGGCCAGATGAAATCACGGCATCCAAAATACTATTAACACCCTCACCGGTTTTACCGGAGGCGCATAAAATTTCCTCCTCGCGACATCCAAGCAAGCGAATAATTTCAGCTTTAGTTTTTGGAACATTAGCGGCTGGTAAATCAATTTTATTAACCACTGGAATAATATGTAAATCTTGTTCTAAGGCTAAATATAAATTAGCCAAAGTTTGAGCTTGAATACCTTGCGTGCAATCAACCAAAAGCACAGCGGTTTCCACCGCTGCCAAAGATCGTGACACTTCGTAAGAAAAATCCACATGACCCGGAGTATCAATTAAATTTAACTGATAACCACTATAGTTCATGGTTACTGGTTGTAATTTAATCGTAATACCGCGTTCCCGTTCAATATCCATACCATCTAAAATCTGGTTTTTCATCTTGCGTTTATCAACGGTATCGGTCAATTCCAACATCCGGTCAGCCAAAGTCGACTTACCGTGATCAATGTGGGCAATAATACAAAAATTTCTAATTTTATCAATATTTTGAGACATACACCTATCTTAGACGATTTTAGCGTCTTGGTCAAACAATAAATTAAATCCCCCGAACTTCGCCTTGATCGCCTAATTTAGCCTTGCGCCATGGTAAACGACGAGAAATTGCGCCGCTAAAATCAGCCAATTCTTCTGTTCTAAATAACCAACACAATAAAACATAAGCAACCAAACCAGCCGTCGCCGCTAAACCACCTTGAGCCAAAACACCAGAGAATGTTTCCATGTTAATAAACGGTAGAACTATGCTCTTCATACCCTGAATAACAAAACCAGACGCCACCGCTGCGCCGGAGAATTTTAAAGCTGAAATTAAGATTCGTTTCTGATCTAAACCACCCAATTTAAATAGTAAGCATATCCATAATAAAACAAAGTTCAAAATACTCGATAAAGAAAAAGCTAAGGCCAATCCGGCCACACCCATAGTTTTAGAAAAGGTTAAACAAAAAATAATATCCGCGGCGACTGTCACTAGGCCAATAAAAAATGGCGTGCGTGAATCCTTGCGCGCATAAAAAACTCTAGTTTGAAGCGGAATAATCGCTTGGGCAAAAAGACTGAGCGATAAAAATCCCAAAGTATCAATAGTTAAAACCGTATCGCGCCAAGAAAAAGCACCGGAACCTAGCACCACGCGAATCAACTGGGCGCGCAAGGAAATAAAGAGCACGGTTGCTGGCACAATTAAAAATAATATCTGGCGCACCGTCGAAGAAAAACTCTCAATCATTTTTTTATTGTCATCCGCCACCCGCGACAAAACCGGAAAAGCGGCGACAGCAAAAGAGATACCAAAAAGGCTAACCGGAAACGCCTGGAGATTATTAGAAAGATTAAAAATAGTTAAAGAGCCTGGCACTAAACTAGAAGCAATAATTGTGGTAACCAATAAATCCACCTGAGAAATCGCTAAACCCATAGTTCGTGGAATCATCATGCGCACAATCTTTTTAAAATTAGCATCACGCAAATTTATTTTAAAGCGATAAACAAAACCTAAGCTCTTCACAGCCGGAATTTGAATCGCCATGTGTAACAAAGCGCCCAAAACTACACCCCAAGCTAAACCACTAACACCCCAGCGCGGCACAAAATATAAAACACCAACGATGATACCGATGTTATAAAAAATTGGCGCGAGTGAATAAACAAAAAAGTTTTTAAACGATTGTAGAATACCACCAAGAATTCCTGAGATTGATAAAAACAACGGTGACAAAAACATAATACGACACAAAGAGACTGACATGGCTTGGGCTTCAGGCGTAAAACCTGGGGCCACTAAACGCATTAAAGTTGGCGCAAAAACAATACCTAATAAACTAAGACCGGCCACGAACAACACTAAAACATTTAATAAGTTATTGGCTAAATCCCACGCTTCTTGATTCAAGAATTTAAATAAACCAAAACTATTGTAACTTTTAAAATCCTTAATCAAGCTAGAAAATAATGGAATAAACCCGGCCGACAAAGCACCTAGCACTAGAAGATTAAAAATAAAATCTGGAATTCTAAAAGCGCTATAATAAACATCAAGAGTTTGTCCGGCTCCAAGTTCACCAGCTAAAATGTGATCCCGAAAAACTCCCAAAAAACGAGACAACAGCGAAGAGAAGCCCACCATGAAAGCGGCGACTGTAATGCTGTTAGTTTGTTTGTTGAAAAAGTTTTTTAGCATTAAATAATTATTCGAACATCAACTGCGGTAAAGCCATCATGTGTGGCCAACATTGGGTTGATATCAAATTCTTTAATTTCATAATGTTCTGAGGCAATTTTAGCTAACTTAACTAAAATATCCGCCAAAGAATCAAGGTCGTAAGACTTGGCACCGCGAGCGCCTTTTAAGATTGGGTAAACTCGAAGTTTTTCAATCATGGCCATAGCCCGAGTCTTATCAATATCACCAACTTCCAATTGAACATCTTTAAAAATTTCCGTATAAATTCCACCATAGCCGATCATTAAAATCGGGCCAAAGGAATGGTCGCGGCGAAAACCTAAAATTAAACCATAATCAGACTTAACCATTGGTTGGGCCACTAAATAATTATCCTTGTCTTTTAACAATTCATTATTCGTTAGAATATCCCCTGCTTCAACCATACTTGGAACATTTATAAATACGGCCTGACGATCAGTTTTATGAATTAAATCTTTACCTACCACTTTTAGCACAGCTGGATATTTTATACCGCCCAAACTATCTTTATCAACTTTAATTGTTTCGATGGCCGGAATATTATAATCAGATAAAACTTGAAATGATTCTAAATAATCCATTTGCGCAGCACCAGCTGGAGAATAATTTTCGGAAAATATTTTTGGTGCAGCAAACACTTTTAATTTCTTAACTATTTTTTGGTACTCCATAAATTTACCCATAGCCCGTACCGCTTCTTCCGGATAATCATAACTCGGTACCATATACTTCGCTAAAATTTTCTTACCCTCAGACACCGCTTCACCGCCAATAAAACTAGCGCAGATCAATTTATTGGTATGACGCTTCGCTAGACGACCAATAATCTCAGCAGTTTTTTCCACTTCCGTACTGGTTTGTGGAGTTAGAATAACCAAAATATTATTAATCTTTTTATCAGCCAACAATGCCACTAAAGTTTTTTGATATTTTTTAGCGTCAGCATCACCAATAATATCCAAAGCCTTATTTAAACCATAACCAGCGGAAGAAATTTCATCCACTGTCATCACTAGTGGTCCGCCAGCGTTAGATACAATATTAAAATCAAAACTGTCCAAAGTTATTGGCTTTTTAATTAAGCGCATTAAATTGAACATATCAGAAACATTATCCAAAACAATTGCCCCAGATCTTTTTAAAGCAGTAACAATAACATCATTACTAGCCGTTAAACTACCGGTATGCGACATCGCCGCCAAACCACCTTTTTGGGTGCGGCCAGCCTTCAAAACTGCCACTGGCTTTATTTTAGCCAAGCGTGACACGGTATTCATGAACTTCAAACCATTTTTTATTTCTTCTAAATAAGCCACGACCAAATCAGTTTTGTTGTCATGAAAAAAATGTTGAAAGAAATCACCTTCATCCAAATCGGCTTTATTACCTAAACTAATAAATGAAGAGAAGCCGATATTTTTAGAAGCGATAAAATCAAGTGCTGCGCTACCAACCGCACCAGACTGAGAAATTACCGCAATGTTATTACGGCGTTTAATGTCGGCATGGGGATTAAATTTAGCAAAGGTCGCGTTTAAATTAACGGCCGCCGAAATAATACCTAAACAATTTGGACCAACGATACGCATATTGGCCTTGCGCGCAATCGTCGCCATTTCAGTTTCCAATCTTTTTCCGGCCTCATTAATTTCACCGAAACCAGCACTAATAATCACAACGTTAGCCACTTTGGCGGCTGCACATTTTTTAACTTCATCGAGCACAAACTTTCCGGGAATAACAATTACGGCCAAATCAATCGCACTTTTAACTGCACTGATACTAGTATAACATTTATGATTAAGGATTTTTTTCTCCTTTAAGCTAATCGGGTAAACCTTACCCTTAAAGCCGCCATTTTTAATATTGTTTAAAATTTGCCAGCCAAGTTTTTCTGGATTACCAGAGGCACCAATAACAGCGACCGATTTTGGCTCAAATAATGTTTTCAATTTACTCATAATTTTATATTTTTATTTTTAATTATCAATAGAATAATAGCATTTACCAACCAAACTATCAACAAGATATCAAGGTTAAAATAATTTAAAATTGAGCGCGCCTTCAACGCCTCCATAACACCAAAAACTATCATGGCCAAGGATAAGGCGTAAAAAAGTTCTTCCATTACAATAATTATCTTTTCTTTCATAAACTCTGTTTTATTTTTTCAATAATATTCTGTCCCCACAACTGAATTTTAACATCTTTAATGATTATATCCGTGCTACTGTCAGCGCCGGGAATAGAAATCATAAAACTGTTTTTATTAAATTCGCGGTAAGCGTTGGACAACTCAAAATCAAGTGTCACCACCTTATCACCGTTGAGCTCGGTCGGTGCTTGGTAATTAGCTAAAACATAATTAATTTTACTTAAATCTAAATCAGCATTAAAGCGTTTAAAATCGGGATTAAAATAAGCCGCTTCCGAAAAAGCAAACAAACCATTGCTTTCCACAATCAAGTCGGGATGATTGGTTTTTACAGCATTAAACTCGGCGTGACTATTTAAATTAAAATTAAATGGCTCATAAGTTTTATCAATATTAAACTTCTCTCCCCCAAAATTAAATTCACCCATACTAGCCGGAGCGACTGTGCGCACTTTTACAATATTGTTATCCGCTAAAAATTCTGTCGGTGTCATCGCCCAAACCCGATTAATAAAAACTAATTTATTTTGGGTAGTTGCTAAACTTTTAGTGATGATATTATCACCCGTCCGCAATTCTACTTTATAAGTCCCCTCTTTTAAATTTTTTAGATTCAAATCTAATTTTTTACTGTCAGAAATATTCTGGCGAAAAACTTCTTGGCCCGCTTGATCACTCACTAATACAATTGCTTCATCAGGTGTATCTAAATTTTCCAAACGCGCTAATTCTAATTTTAAATTTAAATCTTCTTTCTTAATATAAACATAAAATTGGTAAGCCCCACGTAAAGATGGGTAATTTTGCCAGCTGCTTGTTGATTTGTAATCGCTTAAAACAAAAGGAGCTTTTAAATCATAATTATACAGAGCCAAGTCTTCCCGCTTCGGATTAGACTGCAAAAATTGATCCAAGTTATTATATTTTTTAGTCCGTTGTAAAAAAGTTAAGCCATTACTTTCTATTTTAGTCCAAGAGTTAGATAAATTTTCGATTAACTTATTTTGGAGTGGCTCCATTTTATAGGCCCAGACAGTTTTATCCATCAACAAGCCTAATTCCATTACTGGATTTTGCGCTTCATTTAAATTTTTATAGGTCATTGTGATACGCGCCTTTTCAAATTTACGTGGCGTGAACAAAGAAAAATAAACTGGGTCACCCGAAATTTTTATAAAACCATGGCCATTTTCAACGCGCTCCGCTGGACTAAATTTTTCAATAAAATTTTGCCCATGCCAAATACTGCCAGAAAAATTATTCTCATACACCATGTAACCATCCGGCACGACCGCCAAATAAACAAAAACGAAAACAGCCAACGCTAAAATTGACCATAAAATTATTCTGATTTTTAGGCGTAATTTGTTCATAAAACTACTTATATTATAGCAAGGATTAGAGTAACAAAAAAGACCCCGTTTGAGCGGAGTCTTTTTTTATATCGAGCCTCTAACTATTTATAGATATCACGTTTTTGTTTGCCCTTATAACCAGTACCAGCTGGGATCAAACAACCAATGATAACATTTTCTTTTAGACCATCAAGATAATCAATCTTACCGGAAACTGCCGCTTCAATTAACACGCGAGGTGTCTCTTGGAAGGACGCAGCTGACAAGAAACTGTCAGTAGAAAGAGAGGTCTTAGTGATACCAAGCAACATTCTTTCACCTTCAGCACCTTTTTCAACTTCCGAGTTAGCTTTAAAGAAAACTTCTTCTTCCACTACTTCACCTGGTAATAAATTAGTATCGCCAGACTCTAAAACTGTATAGCGGGAGAACATTTGACGCGCAATAATTTCCACGTGTTTATCATTCAAAGGTTGACCTTGAGAAGAGTAAACATATTGAATTTCTTTAATGATATAACGTTGAACAACCAAGCGACCACAAAGTTTATAGGCTTCTTTTAGATTCAAACTACCTTCAGTTAATAAGTCACCTTTCTTAACTGTGTCACCGTCTTTCACAAAAACCATAGTGCCACGAGGTAAAACATATTCTCTAATCATAGCCTCATCCTTGCCCTTACCAACACTTTCAGTAAAGTGAACGCGAATAATTTTTTCTTGGGAGTTACTAACGACAAGATCTTTGCCTTTCGCATCTTTAATGATTTTTTCACCAACTTCAATTTCAATGCGACCATCTTGTTCGGCAATAACCGCTTTTTTCTTCGGAGCACGAGCTTCGAAAATTTCTTCCACACGAGGCAAACCTTGAGTGATATCGTCTGATCCAGCCACACCACCAGTATGGAAGGTTCTCATAGTCAACTGTGTACCAGGTTCACCAATCGATTGAGCGGCAATAATACCAACAGTAGTACCAAGTTTAACTGGTTTATTATAAGCCAAATCGTAACCGTAACATTTAGCACAAACTCCTTTATGCAAATGACAGCTCAAAACAGAGCGAATACAAACTTCATCAATTTCAGCTGTTCGAGCAGCAAGCGCCAAAGCGTCGCTAACCAAATCACCGGCATCACCAAGTTTTTTACCAGCTTTATCAAACAAATCTTTGGCCAAGAAACGACCACAAATCTTTTTGTAGAAATCTTCACCCACAGCCATCGCATCTTTCTTGTATAGAATCAAACCTTCTGTATCGCCACAATCTTCTTCAGAAATAATAACATCTTGAGCCACGTCAACTAAACGACGAGTCAAGTAACCAGCCGAAGCGGTACGAAGAGCGGTATCGGACAAACCTTTACGAGTCGCGTGAGTCGAAATAAAATATTCCAACACACCGAAACCAGCTTTAAAGTTTCCTTTAACCGGTAATTCAATAATTGCACCAGAAGGTGAAGTCACCAAACCTTTCATACCTAAAATCTGCACCGGTTGTGACCAAGAGCCACGAGCACCAGATTCAATCATAGAGAAAAGTGGTAGAATATCCACCAAACTCTTTTTACAGATTTCAGCGATTTTTTCTTTGGCACTAGTCCAAGTTTCAATAACTTTACTATAACGTTCACTTTCGGTTAGTAAACCTTCTTCAAATTGTTCACGAATCTTCTCAACTTCAGCACTCGCATCAGTAATCAAAGCATCTTTCGCTGGCAAGTTTGGAAGATCACCAAAGCCCCATGATAAACCAGATTTAGTGATAAAGGCAAAAGATTTATTCTTCAAGTGATCAATAAAGGCCACAGTTTCATCTTCACCGTAAATATTTAAACAATCACGAATTAAGTTTCTTAGTTTTCCTTTGCCCACCACTTCATTTAAGTAGCGCAATTTTTGTGGTAAAATGTCGTTAAAAATTAAACGACCCACTGTAGTTTTCATTAAAGTGCCATCAATTCGAACGCGAATTGCTTCATGCAAATCAATGTATTTATGTTCGTAAGCTAATTTAGCTTCATCTTCGCTAAAAAAAGCTTTCATATTTTCATTAGCACATGCTTCGTAATCTTTGTTAGCGAAAGTAATATAGTAAGCACCCCAAACGATATCTTGAGAAGGAGTAACAATTGGATCGCCAGTCGCTGGTTTAAGTAAGTTGTGAGTCGAAAGCATTAAATCACGTGCTTCAGCCACCGCTTCTTCAGTAAGTGGTACATGAACAGCCATTTGGTCACCATCGAAATCGGCGTTGAAAGCTGTACAAACTAAAGGATGGATTTGAATCGCTTTACCTTCAATCAAAATCGGACGGAAAGCTTGAATACCTAAACGATGAAGAGTAGGCGCACGGTTTAAAAGCACATAAGCTTTAGAAACAATGTTTTCCAAAATATCCCAAACATCATCGTGTCCAGCATCAATATAACGAGAAGCACTACGCACATTGTGCACTACTTCATTTTTAATTAATTGACTAACGATAAATGGTTTGAATAATTCCAAAGCCATGATTTTTGGTAGACCACATTGATCCAAATTTAATTTTGGATTAACCACGATAACTGAACGACCAGAGTAATCAACCCGTTTACCTAATAAATTTTGACGGAAACGACCTTGTTTACCTTTCAAAGTATCAGCTAAAGATTTCAATTGTCTCTTTTGACCAGTTGAAGCAGTGATAGTCTTGGTGTTACGAGAAGAGTTATCCAATAATGAATCAACCGCTTCTTGCAACATGCGCTTTTCGTTACGACAAATAACTTCTGGAGCATTTAAATCGATCAATTGTTTCAAACGATTATTACGGTTAATAACACGACGGTACAAATCATTTAAATCAGAAGCCGCAAAACGACCGCCATCAAGTGCCACCATCGGACGTAAATCTGGTGGGATCACTGGTAAAATCGACAAGATCATCCATTCTGGACGAATATTATTATTCTTAAAGTTCTTTAAAAGTTTTAATCTTTTTACTAATTTATCTCTCTTAATATCAACTGCCTTTTCTAATTTTTCCTCCAACTTAGTAATACTTTTATCTAAGTTGATTTTAGACAATAATTTACGGATAGCTTCAGCGCCAATACCAGCTTCAAAAAGATAACCGAATTTCAAACTTAAATTTTGATATTCTTGTTCAGTTAAAATTAATAGAGGTTTCAAATCTTTCAATTCTTTTTTCGCTTCTTCCACATCATCGTCTAAACGAGCAATTTTTTCTTCTTTAGTTTTCAAAGCTTCATCTTTAGCTTTTTTATCAACCGCTGCTTTATCTTCGCGATCATAAGCATCAACAATTTGTTTGTGTTTAGTTTTGTATTCGCGTTTAACTTGTTCTAAAGTTGATTCTTTCATTGTTTCATCAACATCAGTCACAATAAAATTAGCGAAATACACAACTTTTTCCAAAGATTGAATTGATAAATTTAAAATCAAGCCGATCTTGGATGATAAACCACGTAAAAACCAAACATGAGTTGCTGGAACTTGTAGAGTGATATGGCCCATGCGTTCACGACGGATAAAAGAGCGAGTAACTTCCACGCCACACTTATCGCAAACGATGCCTTTGTAACGAATTTTTTTATACTTACCGCAAGCACACTCCCAATCCTTGGTTGGACCAAAGATTTTTTCACAGAACAAACCATCGCGTTCTGGTTTTTGAGTGCGGTAGTTAATAGTTTCAGGACGAATAACTTCGCCGTGAGACCAGCCCAGTATTTCTTCCGGTGATGCCAACTTTAAACGGATGGCATCAAAATCGGTAGTCTTAATTGGATTCAGCATATGTTTTGAAATATTTAAAAAATTAATTATTCTTCATCAATTACCGGACTAGCGGCGGCGATTTCAGATATGACTGGAGCTTCTTTTTCAGTCATAGCTTTATATTCTTCAATTGCATCTGGAATAATGGTTTCAATTTCAACACCATCTTCACCTTCTACACTTGGAGTGCCTCCTAATAATTCTACATTCAAACAAAGGCCTTTTAACTCAGAAACTAACACTGAAAATGATTCTGGAACATTTTGTTTTTGAATCTTTTCACCTTTGATAATCGCTTCGTAAGCCTTAGAACGACCAGTAACGTCATCGGATTTAATTGTTAAAATTTCTTGCAAAGTATGAGCTGCACCGTAACCTTCCAAAGCCCAAACTTCCATTTCTCCGAATCTCTGTCCACCAAATTGCGCTTTACCACCTAAAGGTTGTTGCGTAATTAATGAGTATGGACCGATAGAACGTTGGTGAATCTTATCTTCCACCATGTGATTTAATTTCAACATGTATTTAATACCAACTGTAACTCTGTTGTCATATTTATCACCAGTCTTACCATCGTAAAGATCAACTTTTCCATCTTCTGGTAATCCAGCCCGTTTCAATTCTGATTTAATTTGTTCCTCAGTAATACCGTTTAGAGCTGGAGCTGCACATTTGTAACCCAACTTCTTAGCGGCAAAACCCATATGAGTTTCAAGCAACTGACCCAAGTTCATACGAGAAATAATACCCAAAGGAGATAAAATCACATCCACTGGAGTACCATCTTCCATGTAAGGCATATCTTCAGCTGGAACGATTTTAGAAATAACACCTTTATTACCATGACGACCAGACATCTTATCACCAACTTGAACTTTTCTTAAGTTAGCCACGGAAACTTGAATAGATTTCAAAACACCAGTGGATAATTTATCACCATCTTCGCGAGAGAAGATTTTGATATCTACCACTTTACCGTGTTCACCATGCTCTAAATATAGAGAAGAATCACGTACGTCTTTCGCTTTTTCACCAAAGATAGCGCGTAATAATTTTTCTTCAGCACTTAATTTTGTTTCACCTTTTGGAGTAATTTTTCCACACAAGATATCACCAGAAGAAACTTCAGCGCCAATACGGATAATACCGTCTTCATCCAAATTCTTTAATTTTTCTTCGGAAATATTTGGAATATCATTAGTAATGATTTCCGGTCCAAGTTTAGTATCACGCACATCCATAGTGTAATTTTCAATATGGATCGAAGAATAAACATCTTCACGTACTAAACGTTCAGAAATAATCACGGCATCTTCATAGTTGAAACCATCCCAAGTCATGAAGGCTACCAAAACGTTACGGCCCAAAGCTAATTCACCAGCATCAATTGCTGGACCATCAGACATAATTTGACCACGACGAACTTTGTCACCAACATTCACAAGTGGATGTTGATTAATACAAGTAAGTGAGTTGGAACGTAAAAATTTATTTAAATTATATTTTCGAACTTTATCTTTTTTATCACGGACTTCGATTGTCAAAGCATCAGCGCGAATAACCTCACCATCATCTTCGGCCAAAATAACATGACCAGAATCAATCGCAGCGCGAGCTTCAACACCAGTACCAACATATGGAGACTCACTCTTAACCAAAGGCACAGCCTGACGTTGCATGTTTGTACCCATTAAAGATCTCTGACCATCATTGTGTTCCATGAACGGAATAAGTGAAGTGGCTACAGAAATAATTTGGTTTGGAGCAATACCAACAAAATCAATATTTTCTACTAACTCAGTCGCTGGTTTACCATATTTACGCACATCGTAATGGTCAACAATAAATTTACGATTATTGTCAGTTGGAATTGTGCAATCCACAGTAATATATTTTTCTTCTTCAAAAGCGTCTAAGTAAACAGTTTCATCAGTCACATAATGACCACCATTTTCATGCTTAACTTTACGGTATGGAGTTTCCAAGAAACCGTAATTATTTAATTTAGCAAAACAAGCTAAGTGACCAACCAAACCAATGTTTGGACCTTCAGGAGTCGCAATCGGACAAATACGACCATAGTGAGTAGTGTGCACATCACGAACATCAAAGCCCGCTCTTTCACGAGACAAACCACCAGGACCCATCGCTGACAAACGACGCTTGTGTTCCAATTCAGCTAGTGGATTAACTTGATCCATGAATTGAGATAATTGAGAAGACATAAAGAATTCTTTCACTACACCAATCACGGGACGAGCGTTAACTAATTTATTTGGAGTCAAAGTTCCGATATCAGAAGTACTCATTTTATCTTTAATGATTCTTTCCATACGAACCAAACCAACGCGGAAACGGCTTTGGATTAAACCACCGATAGCCCGAATACGACGATTACCTAAATGGTCGATATCATCTTCTTCACCCTTAGTAATATTTAATTTAATAACTTCACGTAAAATATTGATAACATCTTCACGACGTAAAATTCTATGTTCTTTATCAATTGGTAAAGTTTCGTTAAAACGACGGTTTAATTTGTAACGACCAACACGACCAAAATCATAACGATCAAAGCGGAAGAACATGGAGTAAATTAAACTCTTCGCATTTTCAGCAGTCGCTAAATCATCTGGACGAATACGGCGATAAACTTCTTGCAAACCACCCGCTTCATCTTTAGCAATATCTTTATCTAAAGTAGCATCGATATAACCAGGTTCATCAGGGTCTTTTGTGATATCAATATCTTTGAATAATTTTTTGATTTCTTCATCGTCAGCAATACCAAAAGCACGCAACACAGATGTTGCGGCCACTTTTCTCTTACGATCAATTCTGATCCACAAAACTTTGTTGGCATCAGTTTCCACTTCTAACCAAGCGCCACGATTTGGAATAATTTTGGCACCGTAATATTTTTTACCTTTAATAAATTCGGAAGTGAACATTACACCGGCACTTCTAATAAGTTGAGAAACAACAACTCTTTCAATACCGTTGATAATAAATGTACCTTTATCAGTCATCAATGGAAAATCACCCAAAAAGACTTCTTGTTTGTTTTCTTCACCAGTTTTCTTATTAACTAAAGTAGTTTTAACGCGTAACGGTGCTTCGTAAGTAATATTTTTCTCACGACTTTCAATTTCATTGAATTTTGGCTTGTCTAAATAGTATTCGCCAAAGTATAACTCCAAGTTACGATTGTTAAAATCGGTGATTGGCGATATTTCGTCAAACAATTCAGCTAAGCCTTCATCCAAAAACCATTTATAAGAATCTTTCTGAATTTCAATCAGATCTGGCATCTCAGCATTCTCATTGACTTTGGAAAAATATTTTCGTTCTCCAAGCTTCGGTGAACTCTTCGGAGCAATTGTATTGGACATATTTTTCGTAGACAACCCCTCCCTTCTGAATCAAAGACTAAAGGTTGTTTTTATTATAAATATTATTTAAAAATTGAATAAAATGATGCAAAAAGGCCGTTAAACTGCTAACGTCAACAAAAAAAGCCCAATACCATGGAAAGCGGTTTGAGTTTAACAACGATTAAATTTTACTTAAAAACGGAAATAGTCACTTTTAAAAGATTAGTTATTTAAAAGCATTACCTCAATAATATTATATTTTCCGGCTTTTGTCAATCCCCAACTTATCCACAGACAAGGTTACATTCGGAGGATTTCCTCTTTAACTACTTGACGATCATCCCAAGGCATTTTTTTACCTTTGGCCAAGCAAATTGCCTGCTCACTACCTTTACCGGTAACAAGCACAATATCGCCATGTTTAGCCAAGGATAAGCCCTTAGCAATGGCTTCACGCCGATCTAAAATTTTAAATAGATTTTCATTAGCCGTTTTTCCGGCTTTTTCTGCGCCCACAAAAACATTGTTAATAATTTCCATTGGGTCATCATCGTAAGGATCTTCGTTAGTCACAACCACATAATCCGCCTTTTTACCAGCCAAATCTCCCAAGATTGGTTGACGGGCCTTATCACGACCACCACCACAAGAACCTAAAATATGAATAATCTTATTGTGAGGTAAAAGATCCATGGCCTCGTACAGCTTAATCACTGCTTTAGGCTCATAAGCATAATCTACCACCACCGAGAATGGCTGCCCCTCATTAATCATTTCCATACGGCCAGCAATGCCCTTCACGTTCTCCAAACCACGCTTAATTTCACTAAGGCTCAAGTCTTGGGCTAAACCAGCACACAAAGCATTCATCGCATTTTGAGCACTAAAAGATCCGAGCAATTTCAACTTAATATTAATCTCTTTTAACTTATCCTTAGGTGAAGCAAAATTATCAGGTCGCAGCGCAACATCAAAAGCAGTGCCAAAAGCACTTAAATTAATATTTTTATATTCAGCAATTTCTAAAGTATTTAAAATTTCAGCACTTAAACCCTCTGGGCTTGTTTCGAAATTATTAGTATAAACCATTTTACGCTCAGCCCAAAAATTTAAAAAATATCCCGTCTCAGCATCATCATAATTAGCAATGATAGTTTTTTTAACCCGTTTTAAGTCCAATTTTTTCAATTCATTTTTTGGGGTTACAACTGTATTGTAATCATTAATATACTTTGTTTTGCATTTTTTTAGGTGCGCAAAAAGCTCACCTTTAGCTTTTTTATAATTTTCATAAGTACCGTGTGATTCAATATGTTCTGGATAAAGACCAGTGAAAATTAAAGTATCGTAATTTATAAAGCGATGGCGGAATTGGCGAATACCTTCCGAAGTAGTTTCCACAATAGCATAATGACAGCGATTTTTAACCATTTTACGCAACAATTTATGAGTAAAAAAACCACCAACCATAGTCATTTTTTTGTCATTCATCCATTCATTTTGTCCATCCTTAAACATGGAAGTTGAAGTGTAGCCAACTTTATAACCAGCCGTTTCTAGAACTTTAGAAATTAAATAAACCGAGGAAGTTTTGCCGGTAGTACCAGTAATTCCAATAACTACCAATTTATTACTTGGGTAACCATAAAAAGTAGCTGCCGCAAAACTTAGCAAATAATGATAAGTTGGTTGCAGTTTCTTAAAAAACTGACGGGGAATAATTTTTTTTACTATTTGTTTTATAGGTTCCATATTTTTTTACTTATTTAGAAAAATAGCGTCCGTCATCTTCATCGTCAATTATTTTTTCATGTTTAGTATCTTTTTTATCATCTTCTTTACTAACAAAAACATCGTCAGCCGCGTCATCATCTTCACCATCATCTCCTGATTCTTCTTCTAATTCTTCTTCCGACTCACCCTCCAAGTCTTCTTCCAATTCTTCGTCAGATTCAGCTGCATCATCTGGTTCAACTGCAACCTGATGTTCAATAGTAACTTCAGGCTCAAATACTGGTGATGTTATTTCACTTTCAAATTCTAAAGTGCCATCATTGCCGTCTTCAGTATCAATCTCATCTCCCAAGAAACTATTTGGAATAGCAGCACTAGTACGACTATGAACTGGCATACCAGCCATAGATTGTTGTTGATCAACAGATTGTTCGTATTGTTCTTTGCTAATTAAAATTTCTCGTGGCTTAGAACCGTTTGAAGGACCAATGAGCCCCGCTTCTTCTAGGTAATCTAAAATACTGGCGGCGCGACCATAACCAATACGCAAGCGACGTTGCAATAATGAAGTTGAGGCTCGACCCATACCGATCACGATTTCCTTAGCTTCTTGTAATAACTCATCTTCATCGCCAGTGGTACCATCAAGACCAATACCAGCAACACCACCAACTTTTTGACGTTCCACAACTTCACTTAAATATTCAACTGGACCATTTTTCTCTTTAATATAATCAGTTATCGCCGTAATTTCATCGTCATCTACTAATGCGCCCTGGATTCTTTTTGGTTTAGATAAACCAGCTGCACTAAACAACATATCACCTTTACCTAAAAGTTTTTCCGCGCCAGAGCTATCCAAAATAGTTTTAGAATCAATTGCAGACGCCACCGAAAAGGCGATACGAGCCGGAACATTAGCCTTGATTAGACCAGTAATAACATCCACACTTGGACGTTGAGTGGCTAAAATTAAATGGATACCAACCGCGCGTGACATTTGGGTTAAACGAATAATACTGCCCTCAATGTCTTTAGCAGCGGCCACCATTAAATCAGCTAATTCATCAATCACAAAAATAATATAAGGCATTTTTTCCTTAGTACTATCATTATATGATTGAATATTTTTCTTACCAACTTTATTTAAAATATCATAACGACGATCCATTTCATTCATACACCACTTCAAGGCGTTAATAGTTTTTGGTACTTCTGTAATTACTGGAGTTAGTAAATGAGGGATACCATTATAAGCTGGTAATTCTACCCGCTTCGGATCAACCATAATAAAGCGCAAATTTTCTGGACCATTTTGGTATAGCAAACTAACAATAATTGTATTTAAACAAACTGATTTTCCAGAATTAGTCGCACCAGCCACCAATAAATGGGGCATTTTAGTAATATCAAATAACCAATTTTCACCAGAAACATCTTTGCCAAGTGCCACCATTAAATTGCTATTGCGATTTTTAAAGGCCTTATCTTCCAAAATTTCACGAAGACCAACCACCGCTTTAGACTTATTCGGCACTTCAATTCCAACTAAAGCTTTACCTGGAATTGGGGCTTCAATTCTAATTGGATGAGCTGCTAAAGCCAAGGATAAATTATTAGCCAAATCGGTAATACGGGAAAGTTTAATACCATCTGATGGTTTAAATGTGTATTGGGTTACGGTTGGCCCAACACTTGTCTCAGCCATATCAACCGGAATACCAAACTGCTCTAGTGTGTTTTTAATAATATAAGAGTTGCGTTCAATATCACCACCAGCAGCTTGACCAGTTTTAGTTGATAAAAGTTCTAATGGTAAATCGATTTTAATTTTTTTAGTTTTCCAATCAGTTTTAGCCGGAGCAGCTTCAACTGGAGCAGCAGGAGTAGCCTTAACTTTAATAACTTTTTCTTTAAAAAATTCAGAGATTTGTTGCGGTTCCTCTTCCTCCACTTCCTCTTCCTCACTTTCATCCTCATCCTCTAATTCCGCCTTAGAGGCTAACTTGGCTGGTGCTTCGACATAATCAGCCGTCTCAAGTTCATCGGTATTTTTGGAAAACAATTTAGCAAAAGAATT
This sequence comes from Candidatus Falkowiibacteriota bacterium, assembly GCA_037137655.1. GTDB lineage: Bacteria > Patescibacteriota > Patescibacteriia > Patescibacteriales > UBA12465 > JBAXJX01. The sequence continues at coordinate 246,092 of JBAXJX010000002.1, read as the reverse complement.
TTTAACTTCAATCAAGGCTCGGCCAATAAAACTTTGACTGCCAACAATATTATGAAGTGAGGTATTTAAAATTAAAATTACTGATACGAAGAATAGAGCCACCAAAAACACTAAACCACCCCAGAAGCCAAAAATATTAGTAAAAAAACTGCTTAAATACAGACCAACATAACCACCGCCGGAACCAGCCTCAGCGTAAGCCTTAGAATTGGCCTCAGAAATAAAAAAATGAAATAAACTTTGATAAGCTATTAAAAACAAAAATAAGCCCAAATAATTAAAGCGAGTGACATGGTATTTTTTGCCTTTATACAAAAACCAAGCCCAAAGCATTAGAATTAATGGCCAAATCCAACGACCCCAACCAAAAGATGAAGATAAAATTTTAGACAACAATGATCCAACCTGACCAGACAAATTAAATAAACCCAACAAACTAATTAGACCTAAAATAAAAACAAAAACCACCAAAATACTGCGTTTGGCATTAGCATTTAAATTAACTTTAGAAAGATTTATATTTTCTAACGGATCAATTCCGCCATCGTTTTTATTGTATTTTCTTTTAGCCATGGTAGGTAAGTATCAATTTTTTATTCAATAACTGCAAATTATTACTTTGCGACATTTAAGACTGTCGACATAACAAAAGTAGAAATTCCCCAAGCCGCCAAAACGATCACTAAACCGATAACAGCATTAGACATACGACTCTTGGCTGTATCGATAACTTTTTCGTCACCACCGGCCGTCATCCATTGATAACCGGAGAAAATGATCAAAGACACGACAATTATAGCCAAAAGACTTAGAGTTACATTTATAATCCTGGCAGCGATAGTACGCACATCAGTCGCACCACTTTGGGTTGTACCGTAACTAACTGATCCGACAGTATCCATACCATATTGCGGTACAGCTGCTGACACTGTTTGTGTAGCAGTAACAAACCAAGCGCAAGATAAAATTAACAAAAATGATAAAACTGAAAAACGCTTAAGACCAATTTTCATATATTTTTTAAATTAATTTGACAATATTTGATGCAAATGTGATTATGATTATATTAACATAAGACCAAATAAAAAACAATTCTATGAGCTTGAAAGCTAAAATCGCTCAAAACGCCAGTATCCAAATTATTAGCAAGGTTTTATCCACAGTTTTAGGGGTCTTTTCCGTTGTTTTGATGACTCGCTACCTAGGAAAATATTCTTATGGCGAATACACCACGATCGTTAATTTTTTGTCTTTTTTCGCTATTATTGCCGATCTAGGATTAACCCTAGTGACTGTTCAAATGATTAGTCACCCTGACAATGAACACTTAGAAAACAAAATTCTAAATAATCTTTTTACTCTCCGCCTAGTATCTATTGTTAGTTTAATAGTTTTAGGCCCAATTATCGCTTTCTTTTTGCCTTATTCCGGCGCCATTAAATTAGGTATTTTAATTGCCAGTTTATCCTTTATCTTCCCAGCCTTAAGCCAAGTGCTTGTAGCATTATTCCAAAAAAAGCTAACCATGCATTATGTAGCTTGGGCCGAAATCCTTAGTCGAGTCGCCATGTTACTTGGCGTAGTGGCTGGTGTTTATTTCAATTTAGGGCTTAACTTCATTCTATTTACCCTAGTTATCTCCAGTGCCTTAAGCTTTTTTTTACAACTTTATTTCTCCCGCAAATTTACCCGCATAAACTTAGCTTGGGATTTTTCCCTTTGGAAAAGTATTTTCCAAAAATCTTGGCCCCTCGCCGTCACTATTGTTTTTAATCTGATTTATCTAAAAACTGACACCTTAATTCTATCATTAGTTAAAAACCAAGGGGATGTTGGTATTTATGGTGCCGCTTATCGCGTAATCGATATTTTAATCACCGTGCCTTATATGTTTTGCGGCATTGTTTTACCAATTTTAACAGCGGCGTGGGCGACCAAAAACTTTGATTATTTTAAAGCCGTCTTTCAAAAATCATACGACTTTATGCTAATATTAGCTATTCCTTTCATTATTGGGGCCCAATTTCTAAGTACGGAAATTATGACTTTAGTCGGTGGCGATAGTTTCGCAGAATCAGGCTTAGCGTTGCGCATTTTAATCGGTGCGGCTGGCCTAATCTTTATTAGTGCTATTTTTGCCCACGCCCTTATTGCCGTAGACAAAGCCAAAAAAACCATTCCGGCCTACGTTTTTACCGCTATCACATCGCTCGTTGGCTATCTAATTTTTATTCCAAAATATTCCTACATCGGTGCTGCTTGGGTAACAATTTATAGTGAAGCCTCGATTACCATTTTTTTAGCCTTTCTTGCTTATCGCTATACTAATTTTTTCCCAAAAAACAAAATATTTTTAAAATCAATTTGGGCCTCTTGTTTTATGGCTGAAGTCTTAATCCTTTTGCCCCACAATTTTTATCGCAACGCTGGCGGATTATTTATAGCTCTAATTTTGGCCACAGCAATGTATGGGGCTGTACTTTATCTACTAAGAGCTATAGACTTAGATGACATTAAAATGTTTTTATTAATGAAAAAGAAATAACAAAAAAAATATGGAAGCAGAAATAATTTCCGAGACAAAAGATTATCTAGTTATCAATAAACCAGCCGGCCTATTAGTGCACGGCGGAATTGGGATTGTTGGCGAAACTTTAGTTGATTGGTTAACAAAAAAATATCCCGACATTAAAAATGTCGGTGAAGATCCAATGCGCCCTGGCATCGTTCATCGTCTTGATCGCGATGTTAGCGGTCTAATGGTGGTTTGTAAAAACCAAGAGACCTACGACAGCCTTAAAGCACAATTTCAAGATCGTACTATTAAAAAAGAATATACCGCCCTTGTCTACGGTAAACTTTCCAAAGATGAGGATGAAATTGATTTTCCGATCAAGCGCGCTACAGCCGGATTTAAAATGGCGGCCGTGCCAAAAAACTTTGCCGATCACAGTGATGATAAAATTCGTCATGCCGTAACCTCAATTTCAGTTATCAAAAAGATGGTTAATTACACCTTACTTAAAGTAAATATTAAAACTGGACGTACTCATCAAATTCGCGTTCATCTTTTTGCCTACGGACACCCAATCGTTGGCGATAATTTATATTGCACCCGCATCACCAAATTAAAAAATCTTAAAAATAAACTGGATCGCGTCTTCTTGGTATCAACTGAACTTGAATTTAACGATTTAGAAGGTGTTCGACAAAAATTTCAAGCGCCACTACCAGACAGTATTGCAAAATTTCTAGAAACCGCCCGCTAAAGACAAATTTGATGTTTTTCACAAAAAGCTCTATAATAACACCAGGCTCTAAGACCACTTAGACCACTTATTTTATTTATAATTAATTTTATTAGGTGTTCGCAAATAATCCGACCCTAAAATTAAAAACTATGAAGAAAAACTTCGCCCGTATTTCCGCGTTGTCACTTCTTGTTGCCGTTTCTCTTAGTCTCGGCGGTTGTGACTCCAAATTGTTTTCTAAGAGTACAACAATCACTCCGGAAGCTGCTAAACTTAAAATGGAAACTTTCATCAATGATAATTTGATGACTCCAGGTAGCAAAGCAACTATTCAAAAAGTTGCCGAAGAAAATGGTCTATACAAAATGACAATCGATATCGGCTCCGGTCAAGTTATTGATTCTTACTCCACTAAAGACGGCTCTATCTTTTTCCCAAATGCTTTAAACGTTAAAGAAATCGAGGATAAAGCGGCTGCTACTAAAGGTGGTGCTACTAGCACTGATTCAGCTAGCGCTCCAGTACAACAAAACATTCCAAAAACTGCTAAACCAGTTGTAGAATTATTTGTTATGAGTCATTGTCCTTACGGTACTCAAATCGAAAAAGGTATGATTCCAGTAATTGAAGCTTTAAAAGCTAAGGCTGATATTCAAATTAAATTCGTTGATTACTCAATGCATGGTGATAAAGAATTAAAAGAAGAATTAAACCAATATTGTATCAACAAAGAACAAACACCTAAATACATTTCTTACTTGAAATGTTTCTTGGGCGCAGGCGATAGCGCTGCTTGTTTAGCTTCAACTAAAATTGACACTGCTAAATTAAATACTTGTGCAGCAAAAACTGACAAACAATTCAGCGTAACTACTGGAACTGAAAAGAAAGGTAGCTACCCAGTTGTAAATCTATACAAAGCTGACAATGCTAAATATAGCGTTGGTGGATCACCAACCTTGATTATCAATGGCGTTGAATCACAAAGCGGTCGTGACTCAGCTAGTTTATTAGCTAGCGTTTGTTCTGCTTTCACAACTCAACCAGCTGAATGTAAATTAGCTTTGAGCTCTGCTTCCCCAGCCCCAGGTTTTGGTACTGGTACTAGCGCCGGTGGCGCAGCCGCAAGTTGTGGTAGCAACTAAACAATAGTTTACTTACTTAAAAACCCATCTCAATTGAGATGGGTTTTTTGTTTGTAAAAATAAAAAATGGAAGCTTGTTTTGCTTCCACTTAACTTAACCTTTAATAATTTTGTGATAACACCTGTAGTTTTTGAGCATCTTACCTGTTTCAGTTTTAAGAAACTTAAGGGTTGCTCCAGCTGCAATTAGTAAATCATTTCTATCATCATTTGATGAAATGGCCACAATTTCTCCAGCGAAACCAGAATCTTTAATGTAAGCAATTAACTCCATGGAATCAGGTTGTTTTGATTCCAGGCAAGCATCAACTAAAACAAAGTCAAAGTCTCCATCAAATTTATCAAAAAGTTCTTTGCCTTCTCTAAGGTTAAAAGCTTTAATGTCTTCAATTCCACTATCCTTGAGATTTAATTCAAATAGATACTGGTTAGTGAATTCATCCTCGATAACTAGAATTCTCTGATAGGGCGTACCTATCAAACCTGTCTTATTCATTATTTCCCTTTTTTAGTTTGTGTTACTATTTTTTCTATTGTTCTTCTCTCAATGAACTATATCAATATTAACATAACAAACAACAAATGTCAATAATCCCCCAAAAAGCTTCTCTTTGCCGCCGCTTGTTTTTGTGGTGGGCGTAAACAAACATCACACTTGCCGCAACGACAAATATTTTCATCACCAAAGTATTTTAAAATATATTCCTGACGACAACCCAAAGAATGGGCATAGCCTTCCATCTCGTCCAATTTTTCGTAAGCGCGATTTAATTTTTCTTTAAGTGCACGGAAGTCAATTTGGACATCATCAGGATGAACAAATTTTAAAACTTTAATTTCCGTACCTTTAAATGGCGGTTGATATTCCACTGCCCCAAGATCCACTAATTTTTTAAAAGTTCTGGTAATAGCATCTTTTTTTACATTTAAAATTTCAGCCAAATCTTCAAAATTAACTTGCCAACCAGAATATAAATTTTCCTTAAAGCGACCAAATATTTTTTCTAAAACATCAGCCTGAGTCTTAGCTCTCTTTCCGATCAGCTCCAACATTTTTTCCATATCAACCAAACCTTTAAGAAAAGCATTGGTTGTTTTCTCATTAGGACGAGCGATGTAACCTTCACGTTCCAAGATTTTTAAGGCCGTACCAATCGCCATGTCCGGCGTATTCTCAGATAAATTTTTTGAAATATCAGAATAAGTTATTAAAATTGAATCACCATCTTTCGGCCCTTTGTAGTTACACAAAAAATCATAAATTTCCAAAATAATATTAGGACTTGGGTTATCACCTTTAATAAAAAATTCGCGCAAGTATCTATCTTTCGGAGAAAATAACAATAAACAAAAGCTTTCTTTACCATCACGTCCGGCCCGACCCGCTTCCTGGTAATAAGCCTCAACTGTTCCCGGCATATCATGATGAATCACAAAACGCACATCACGTTTATCAATACCAAGCCCAAAAGCATTAGTGGCAACCACAACTTGAGCGTCACCCTTCATAAAATTATTTTGCACCCAATCGCGACTTTCATTATCCATGCCGGCATGATAAGCGATTGCCTTGATATCATTATTGTTTAAAACTTCCACTAAGCTGTCAGCTTTATTTCTTGTGCCCACATAAATAATACCCGAACCATGATCAGCACTTTTTAAAATATCCAAAATTAATTCTTCCTTATTAGATTCACTAGCATGCATCACGCCAAATTGTAAATTCTTACGGGCAAAACCGGTAATCACTAAATCATAATCTTTTAATTCTAATTGCTTAGCAATATCTAAGCGCACTTCTGGTGTTGCGGTCGCAGTTAAAGCGACGATAGTTGGGCGACCAACTAAATCAATCGCACGACGAAGACGCAAATAACTTGGACGAAAATCATGCCCCCAAGAACTAATACAATGAGCCTCATCAATCGCAAACAAAGAGACTTTAATCTCTTTTAAATTTTCCATGAAATCCTGATTGTAAAATCTTTCCGGTGCAATATAGACAATTTTATAACGCCCCTCCTTTAATTTATTTAAACGAGAACGTACTTCCTCTGGTGAAATTGATGAATTAATAAAAGTGGCCGGAATACCATTGCGGGTTAACGAATCAACTTGATCTTTCATTAAAGATATTAAGGGCGAAATCACAATTGTAATACCGTCCAAGACTAAGGCTGGTAATTGATAAATTAAAGATTTACCACCACCGGTCGGCATCACGACGATTGTATCTTTGCCACGCAAAACATCGTCAATCGCCCGTTCCTGTCCAGGGCGAAAAACATCAAAGCCATAGTGAATTTTGAGCAATTCTTTTAACTGCTGTTTTTGCGAGTCAAACTTATCCATATGTAGAGTAATAATAATTAAATACCGTAGCGGCGCTTATGAATTTCCAAAACGTTCTTAAACAACATTGCAATCGTCATCGGACCAATGCCACCTGGGACCGGAGTTAAAAATCCAGCCACATCTTTGACACCATCGGCGTCTACATCACCAAAAACTTTTTCTTCGATTTTAGAAATTCCAATATCAATCAAAACCGCTTCCGGTTTCAACATGTCAGCAATTACAAAGCCTGGTAAACCTAAAGCACTAATAATCACATCGGCTTTTTTAGTCACAGCTGTAATTTCGGCTACTTTTTTAGCTTTATCTGAAATGTCTAGAGTGGAAAAATCTTTCAAAGAAATTTTAATTAAACTCGGCATAAAAACATTTAATGCCTCAGTCATAGAGTCACCAAAAACTTCTGAATTATATAATAGAACAACTTGTTTATCTTTTAAGTCAAATTTAATTTCTTCTAAACATTTTAGAGTTGAAGCGATAACTGGCGATACAATATAGTCCGGCTTCTCGGGATGAAAACCATCCACATCTTTTGCCGGATCAATCGCCCTAATAACTTTAGCAGTGTCATATTTGGCTGGTAGAGGTAATTGCACTAAAATACCATCCACTAATTCATCATTATTTAAGAAGCCAATTAAATCCAACAAAGTTTGTTCGGAATCATAATCATTTAACTTATAGACATGGGTATCAATGCCAACTTTTTTTGCTTCACGTTCTTTAAGTGAAACATAAAGTTTAGAATCTTCTCGGTCGCCCGCCAAAATAATCGCCAAGTTCGGGCGACGTTCGCCAAAAGTAAAAACTTCAGCGGCAATTTTATTTTTAATTTTTTCAGCAATTTTTTTGCCATCAATTAATTTCATCATAATATCTTATTTATATACTGGGAATTGTAAACATAAAGTTCTAACTTTTTCCTTCAATTCTTGTAACTTAGCTTCATTGTCTTTATTTTGCAAGGCCGTATCAATAAGTTCTACAACTTGTTTCACTTCGGCTTCTTTCAAACCACGAGTTGTAATTGCAGCCGTTCCCAAACGAAGCCCTGACGGATTCATTGGTGGATTTGGATCGTTCGGAATAGTTGAACGTGAAACCGAAATACCAATTGCCTCTAAAGCTTTTTCCGCTTCCTTCCCTACCAAACCTTTTGAGCTTAAATCAATTACAAATAAATGATTATCAGTTCCGCCAGAAACAATTTTGTAGCCTAATTTTATAAAATCAGCCGCCATTGCTTGAGCATTTTTTATAACTTGCGTCGCATAATCTTTAAATTCCGGTTTTAGCGCTTCACCAAAAGCGACGGCCTTCGCCGCGGTAATGTGATCATGTGGACCACCTTGCATTCCTGGGAAAACCGCGCGATCAATTTGCTTGGCAAATTTTTCTTGGCACATAATTATCGCCCCGCGTGGTCCGCGTAAAGTTTTATGAGTGGTAGTTGAAACAACATCAAAAATTGGCACTGGGTTACTAACAACGCCAGCGGCCACAAGTCCAGCGATATGCGCAATATCCGCAAAAGTATAAGCTCCAACTTCATCAGCAATATCTTTAAATTTCTGCCAATCAATTTCCCGAGAGTAAGCACTAAAGCCAGCTACAATCATTTTTGGTTTTTCGCGCAAAGCGATTTCTCTAACTTCATCCATATCAATAATTCCAGTTTCTGGATTCACACCATATTGCACAAAATTATATAAACGGCCGGAAAAATTTACCGCGTGACCATGCGATAAATGTCCGCCGTGATCCAATCTTAAACCTAAAACTTTATCACCTGGCTCCAAGAAAGCCATATACACCGCTGCGTTAGCTGGTGAACCGGAAAGTGGTTGAACGTTAACATGGGCGGCGCCAAAAAGTTCTTTGGCGCGCGCAATCGCTAAATCTTCAATCTCATCAATAATCTGATTACCGCCATAATAACGATGACCACTATAACCTTCACTATATTTATTAGCCAATACTGAAGCCATAGATTCTAGCACCGCCGCCGAAGCGTAATTTTCCGAAGCAATTAATTCTAATTCTTCATTTTGACGGAGTAACTCTTTATTAATAATTTCCAAAACTAACGGATCGGTCTGTTTTAAATTTTCCGCATTAAACATAGACGTTTTTTATTAATAATTAATATCTTAATTTTAGTTCACTTAGTGGCTTTTGTCAAAGTCGATAAAAGGCCTATTTATGGGACTTTAGCCACTCAGTATTGACATTTGATGAAAAACGTGATATAATTATTTTAGTTAAATTGAATGTACATTAAGAATCAAATATAAAAAACCAGCCTAAGGAGGGCTTTACAGATTATGGGAGCAACAAGAGCAAAAGGAATATTCGTTATTCCAGCAATGATTATGTTTATGTTATTCGTAGTATTAAGCGGAAAAGCACAAACAAATGGTGAAGAACAAATAAAAGGTTTTAAAGAACAAATTGCAATTAAACAAGACTCTTTAAAAGAAGCTAAAAAGTTTCTTTGGTCAGACAGAGTTGCACAACTCAACAAAGACATCGATTCTTTAAAACAAGAAATCGCCTTTCGAACTCCAGCCAAAGAAGTTAAAGCACCAGAAGAAAAGGTGGCTAAAGCTGAAAAGCCAGCACCAATTCCTTCTATCGCTAAAAATCAAGTTGAGACAATCGGAAAAACAACTGAAAGAGGTCAACGTGTAAAAATGAATACTATCAATGTTAACAATTATGTTAATCAAGCGCAGTACTCAAACACCGTTGCCAATATGCAACTTGCACAAATGGCTAAAGATTCAATGGGTTTAATGCAAATGAGACCTAACTGCTTATTCACTTACACCGCATCCGGACAAGCAGCTCGAAGTACACGTTATGGACAAACTCCACAAGCTTATGTGGAAATTACTCCAGCTGATGCTAATTCAAAAAACATCAAAGGAGCCATGGCTACTAGAGTTTATTTACAAATTGGTGAAGAAAAAGAAATGTTTCTTCCTAATGGTGAATACAATGTTTACTATTATGTGGCCGGCCAACAACAACAAGGTCGACACATTATCGTTCGTGCCGGAGCAGCTAATGATTACTATCATAACAAAGCTTATTGCGCTCATGTTAATTGTAATGTTAATGCTTGGAACGGAACAATGGCTAACGGTGGCTGGTAACAAAAAATTTAACTTAAAAGGCTTTCACGATGTGAAAGCCTTTTTTTCTTGAGAAAATATTATTTTAGTTTACGCAAGCCTGTCCATCAAAGTATTGTGGGGGGGTACATCCAGCGCTACTACCATTAGGACTACCAATAGGCGTCCCGCCAGTCACTGTCGTATCAACAGCGCCACCGCTATTACTTCCACCCGTACTAGCACTTAGGTTATTAAAGACAAAATTAGTTATGGAATAAGCCGCCAACACAATCACAAGACCAATCACCGCATTCTTAATGCGACTCTTAGCAGTTTCGATCACCTTTTCATCGCCACCAGCCGTCATCCATTGATAACCGCTTAAAATTACTAAAACGACAAAAATTACACCCAATAGACTTAGAGCAGTTTTAATTAAATTGGCCACAATACCGGCCACATCAGTTGTGCCTTCATAGCCAGCTTGTGCACCAGTTTGATCAGCTGAGGCATTTATTTTATCCAAAGTACCTGGTTTTAAAATCGCCGCCGAAGCTGGAGTACTGATTAGCACAAAAGCTAAGGCAAGAGTCGGGATTAGTAAAAAATATTTTTTTATCTTTTTTATCATATTATTTTATTGTGACAATAAGTAATTAGAAACAAATCCCCAAATAGCATAAGCACTAACTGTTACTACTAAACCAATTACAGCGTTTTTAATCGCAGTTTTAGCAGAGTCCACTTCTTTTTCATCACCACCAGCCGACATCCATTTATAACCATAGACCACGATTAGAGTTATAAATAAAATTCCCAACAGACTCAAAGCGACACTAATAATACTACCAACAATTGTTGCGAGCGAGCTAGAATCAGCTGCTGCATAAGGACCATTAACCGTGCCAACTTGTTGTAACTTATCTAAAGCGCTCCCCGCGCCAGCTGATTGAGTTTTAGCCGGTGACGAACCAGGAATAGCAGTCCCACCGGTAATATCAGTGGTTTGCGCTAAAACAAAATAAGGTAAACTTAAAATCGCCGTTAAACATAGAGTGATAAAAATTTGGGATAGTCTTTTTTTCATAAACTTTTTATTTTAAATAATATAAACATTATTAAGCGGCAGGCGTAACTGGTCCAAGTTTACCATTCGACATCAAAGCCCCCATTACAAAATATGATATAGCATACGCTCCTAACACAATGATTAAACCAATAAGCGTTTGCTTGATAATCGCCTTAGCTTTTTCCACTTTTTTTTCATCACCCCCGGCCGTAGTCCATAAAATTCCAGCATAAACCATAAAGATCAAAAATATAATACCCAAAAGTGATAATAAAACTGTAATAATATTACTAGTTATTTGCAGCGGAGTAGCTTCATTTAAAACTTGATAATTAGCTTTAGCGGCGACACAATCCAAGGAGTCTTGATATTGTCCAGCACAAATATGTTTATCGTCAACCAAAAAAGCATCACCCATATTAGCCGCACGAGCTACTGGTAAAAATGACAAAAAAATAAAGGAGAAACTAAATAAAATTTTATAAAATTTTGTCATAAAAATTAAACCGACTTAAGCTGTTAAATTTTGCATAGCTACATTTAGAACAAAGTAGGAAATTGCATAAGCTGAAGCCACAATAATCAAACCGATAATCGCATCAGTAATAATGCTTTTAGCTTGATCAACATTCTTTTCGTTGCCTTGAGCAATCATCCATAAAACACCGCCATAGATCATCAGTACTAAAAATATCACACCCAAAAACGACAAAATTAAGGTAATCATAGAACTAATGCCGCTATCGATTGACCCTGGTGCGCCATTAAAAATCTTTTGATTGGCATGACCAGTTCCTTGAGCTGTGGCCGATACGCCACTATTTTTCATAAAATCATAAGTTGGGGCTGCGGTCGCCGCCAAAACACCCGGTATAAAACTGGAAAAGACAAAGACAAGTGATAAGAGAGAGATATTAAGAATTTTAGCCAGTTTTCTAAATTTCATTTAATTAGAATTAACGAGGTTATTATTTGCTAGGGCTGTTTGTAGTAGTAAGTTGTCGTCCAACAAAGGCGGTTATCGAATAAGCTGAGAGAACAATAATTAAACCAATAACAGCTGATATTAATAAGTTCTTAGCTTCGCCCACTGTCTTTTCATTACCAGAAGAAATCATCCATTTAAACCCAGCATAAATCACTAAAATAAAGAAGATAACACCAATGAAAGCTAAAATAGAGCCAATAATTTGACCAACTTTTGACGATAAAAATTGCCCCGGGGTACCGGCAGCAGCCACTTGTTTAACATTTAAGGCCGCACCAACATTACCGACTTTAACAGTATCATCGAGGCCGTAGCTACCTGAGGCTAAAGCAAGGTTTACTAAAGCCGTAAAAGCTAAACAAAAAACCAAAGAGACTAAAATTATTTTTATGCGCATAATATTATTTTGATTTTAATCATCGCTCTGAACACAAAGCTTTTTATATTCAAGGCAATGATTTGTTCCAACTTAGAACAAACCATTTTTTTCGAAATCGATTTCGGAAAAACGAGAAAACACTAGTTAGTTGCATTCAACAATGAAGACATTGCGAATGTGGAAATACCCCAAGCAGCTAAAATGATAACCAAACCGATAACACCGGCTCCCATCAATTTTTTTGCTTCGTCAACTTTGTCCTCATTACCCATAGAAGTCATCCATTTGAAACCACCCATCAAAATGATAACCACGGCGATAATACTTAAGATACTTAAAGAAGTATTAATAAGAGTGGCGATCATGGTGCGAGGATCTCTGTTGCCCAAAGCAATGTTGTTTTGGATGTATTGAGCGCCCAAGTCATTAGTTGTTAATGTAGCAGCAAAAGATGCGGCTGGAATTAAAAGTACTGATAAAATGGCTAAAGCTAATAAATTTTTGTATAATTTTTTCATAATTCACCACCTTTCTAGTTTTAATATTAATATGTGAAAATAATAGCATATTTTTAAAATTAAAACAAATATGTTAAGCTAGAATCAAACAATATGCCGAAAAATATAAACATTTTTACTAAAATAAAATTTCAAGCAGTCCTGTGGTTATTTTTTTACCTACTTATCTTTAGTATTTGCTTTAACAGTACAGCTTCTTACCTTGATCCTGATTTTGGCTGGCACCTAAAAATGGGCCAAGAAATTATCAATACCGGCGCCGTGCCACATATTAATACTATAAATTATACTTTAGCTGGAGCGCGTTGGGTTGATCACGAATGGCTCTCAGAGGCCCTGATGTATAAAGCTTATACCGTGACCGGATATCAAGGAATTGAAATTATCCTCTCCTTATTAATTGTATTAATACTTTTCTTGTTAAATCGCTTTATAAAAAAACAAAGTGAAACAAGTATCTATAGCGACTACTTAATAATGGCCTTGGAAATTTTTGCGCTTATTGCCGCCTTACCCAGTTTTGGTATTCGCCTCCAAGAAATCGGCCTGCTATTTTTTCTTCTACTTATTTTGATAATAAAAAATTATGAAAAAAATAAAAACTATAAAATTCTATGGTTTTTATTGCCGCTACTTTACCTGTGGTCAAATCTACATGGCACCTTTTTAATCGCCTTTTTTGTTTGTGGAATTTTTATTGGCGTAAAAATTGTGGAATTAATTTTACACAAAAAAATCCCGGAAAAATATTTAGACTACACCAATATTTTAACTGGTAAGCAAATATCAATATTCTTTGTTTTTGCACTAGCAGCCGGACTAACAACCTTATTAACACCATATGGTGGCGAACTTTACTCCTTCCTATTCACCTACAGCAACACCTATTATATGACGGTAATTGCCGAGTGGTGGCCACAATGGTTTTTCCCTTATAGTTACGCACAATTACTTTTCATTTCTTTCACCTTATCCATAATTTGTCTGAACATTTACTTGGCCTTAAAAAAATCCAAAAAAATAGACTTACTAGATTTAGCTCTCATACTTATTTTTAGTGCCATGGCTTTAAAGTCGCGCCGGCACACACAATTATTAGTTATTATATCTCTGCCAATTATTTTTGTTTTTATTAAAGATTTTCTTGATCTCAATAATTTAAAGCCACAAGTTGTAGAAAAAAAATCATTATACAAATTAGGAGGTAAAATTTTTATTATTATAATATTAATTTTAATTAGTGCTGGAAAGCTAGCTGATAGCAACAGCGTTAAAAATCCTTTTCAAGATTTTTGCGGCAGCTACCCTTGTGCGGCTATAAAATTCATACAAGACAACCCACAATACAATAGCTACAAATTATACAATAATTATGCTTGGGGCGGATTTCTAATTTGGACTTATCCAACTAGACAACTTTTTATCGATGGTCGCATGCCTCAAGCCAATTACGAAAATTATAGTTTATTAGAAGAATACAAAAGTTTTTACGACAAAGATGCTATAAAAATAAGCAGCAAAATAAATAAGCATGATATTAAATTATTCATGTTAGATAACAGTGACAACAAAATGAAGCTTAGTTGGTTAGAAAAATATTTTTTCATGATTGACGAGAACAAGGTAAATGAGAAAAAGGACGAATTAAAAGATTATTTAAATACCTCAGCTGAATGGAAAATTATTTACCAGGATAAGCTTAGCGTTATCTATGCTAAAAATAATTAAAAACAATCCGAAAAAAATTTTCAATCTATTCGTGTGGTTATTAATTTTAGCCATACTTTTTTTATTTAACTTTAATCATTATTTAAGCGCCGATGAAGGTGTTACCTTAAATGGCGCCTGGAGCTTATATCAAGGATTACATATTTATCGCGATTTTTTCGCCTTTATTCCGCCAGCCAGTTTTTATTTTATTTTATGCTTCTGGAAAATATTTGGTCCCAGCTTTTTAGTGGCCAAGCTAGTTTCCATTTTCACAATTTTCTTAGGCGCTATCGGTATTTACAAAATCTCTCAAAAAATTAGCTCGAGTAAATATTTAATGCTTGTCCCTTTTTTATTTATTGCGATCATGTCCGGATCATGGGCTGCTATTAATCACAATACTTTCAATCTGGTGGCTATGATTTGGGCGCTATTTTTCACAATAAAATCATTGGACCATAAAAATAGATTAGATATTATCTGGGCTGGACTTTTAGGTGGCTTGTCATTATTATTTTTACAACAAAAAGGTGCTGCCCTGCTCGGCGCCATCACTCTATCTTTCATTATTTTTTATTGGCAAGGAAAAAATAAAATTTATTTACAAAACCTACTTAAATTTTGTGTGACCGCTATTATTCCTATAAGTATCTTATTACTCTGGCCCGTCAAAACCATCCTTTACGATTTATTCATATTTCCTTTCATCGGCTATAAAAATGCTAACCAATATCCACTAGACATTCTAATCGTCGCAACCAGTATTTGGCTACTACTACTTTTATTTTTCGCCGTTAAAAAAGAAAGGTCAAAAAATATTTGGCTACTAATCATTGTTCAGCTTTTTTTATTAGCAACGAGCTACGCCTTGCCGGACATTGCCCACGTTAGTCAAATTATGTTTCCAGCTTCAATTTTACTGTTTGTAGTTATAGAGCGCACACTTACCAAATCAAAAAACAACCAGCTTAAATTACTACTAATCACGCTAATCATAACCTCCCTTCTTAGTTTAACTATTTTAAGCTTGGCCTTTTACAATAAATTTTCTTTAGACTCTTTCATTTATAAAAACGAGCTAATAGAAAAAATTAAAGCTTACTGTCCCAACAAATATCTTTATGTCGGACCTTTTTTACCAAACCTTTATTTTGAAACTGGGAAAATTATGGCCACACCATACGATACATTAATTAGTACTCAATTCACGGATCAACAATTTAACGAGGCTAAAAACTTTATGATTAAAAATCAACCAAGTTGTGCCGTTTTGGTTTATCCAAGTTATTTAGAAAGGTTTCACCATAATCCTAATAATCCCGTAGAATTTTACATCCGAGACAATTATCAAAAAATATGGGATAATAATGGAGCAGTAATCTATAAATATTAAATACATGCTAATTGAATTCTGCCTGCCAATTCATAATGAAGAAAAAATTATAGAGTCAAACACTCTAAAGCTTTTAAGTTACCTAAAAGAGCAAAATTTTAATTTTGATTGGAAAATAATTTTAATTATTAATGGCTCTAGCGATAATTCAAATAATATCGCTCAAAAATTAACAAGAAATAATCCTGAAATAAATCTTGAACTTATCACCTCACCCGGAAAAGGACAGGCCTTAAAATTATATCTATCAAAAAGCCCGGCCGACATACTAGCCTACATGGACATCGACCTAGCTGTTTCACTAAAAAATATTCCCGCTCTAATAAACCCCGTAATAGCCGGCGACTACGATTTGGTGATTGGCTCCAGACTTCTACCTGAAGCAACTATTAAACGGTCATTTTTACGCGAACTTAGCTCACAGAGCTACAACTTCCTTTCCAGATTAATTTTGGGTCATAGCTTTTCCGACATGCAGTGCGGCTTTAAAGCAATTAAAAAAGAAGTCTTCGTTAAAATCGCACCATATATTCAAGATGACAAATGGTTTTTCGACACCGAGCTCATCGCCTTTACTAATAATTTCAAATTTAAAATAAAGGAGATTCCAGTTGACTGGCAAGAAAATCGTTATGAGCAAAGAACCAGCAAAGTTAAAGTTCTTAAAGACTCGCTTCTCTTTATAAAAAATCTATTCAAGCTCAAGCTTCGTTTAATAAAAATTAATAAAGACCAGGGAAATATTTAATGCGCGCCACTTTTTTAACAAAATCTGGACTGACAATAATTAAATCTAGCCGTGTTTTTTCCAAATCAATGCGGTGTTTAAAACAATAGCTTAAAATGGCTAAGCGCAAAGTTTTAATTTGATCGCGATGGAGTGCGCCAATTTCGCCACTAAACGATAAATCGCGGCGCAACTTCACTTCCACAAAAATAGTCATCCCATCTAAGCGCGTCACAATATCCAACTCCTTGTGGCCGTCGCGCCAATTACGATCCAAAATTTGATAACCGTGGGATAATAAATATTTTACCGCGATTTCCTCACCCAAGACTCCTAATTTTTTGTCATCATTTTCCATATTTTTTTTAAAAACAAAAAAGCCCTCACCAAAAAAGGAGAGGGCTAATTATTTTGTTTTTATTTATTACTTATTTAGGCAAATATTTTTTAAAAGTGTCTTGTGCTTTAGCATCATCTCTTTTAGCAAAAAAGGTTTTACCGTATTTAACTAAATGCCAAGCCCAAAAAATAATTTCAATAAACCAGAAGGCGAACCAAATGCGAGCGGAAAAGAAATTAACTTCCTCGTAGTAAACTAATAATAAAATTAAACCAATAACGGCATTACCTAAAGAAAAATCAAAAATTTCTGACCACAATTTTTTCTTGGTCTGAGCCTTTAATTTTAAGATTAGAAAAACAATCGTAGCAACGATAAAAATAGCAACCGCAGCCACAAAAATATTAAAACACCATGGTGTCAGTGGAGTAAAGTAATAATCAAACCAAAAGTTAAAAGTTAAAAAATTTCCCATAGTTTTATTGCTTTATAAAAACCAAACCGTAATGATAGTCTCCCGGGTTAAACTCCGTTTTAAAATCAAAGCCAATTTTAGTCAAAGCTAATTTTAATTTATCTTTCTTAATACGCGAATCAATTGGCGGCCCAAAAGGAGCCGGCTCCTGCGTCCAATCAACAATAACAAAGGTTCCACCTTTTTTCAAGGTCCGAGCCGTTTCTTTAAGCATTTCCATGCTTTTACCGGCCTGATAGAGCGTATTAACGAGTAAAGCAGCGTCCAATTCATTGTCCGGAATCTTAACTCCACCGACTTTCTCTAAATTACCCCAAATTGTTTCGACTTGTGGTAAATTCTCCAAACGGGCCTTACGCTTAATTTCATCTAAAGCGCTTTTAAAGATATCAACTGCATACAACTTACCATTTTCGCCGATTAATCTAGCTAGAGGAAAAACAAAAAAACCAAAATTACCACAACCGAAATCAGCCACTGACATGCCGTCATGCTTTTCCAGTTGATTTAAAATCATTTCAATATTTAGTAAACTATTTTTTGTAATCATATTTTTAAATTTATTATTATTCAACTAATATCTGCCTAGTAACAATGGCTTCTTGACCATATTTTTTCTTGGATTGAATCACAATTATATTAACCCCTTTTTTCAAGTTAATACTTTCCGAAAATAAACCATTTTGATCAATTAAGACTGACTGACCATTAATTAACACCTCAGATTCCGGCGCCGTCTGGCCGCTTACTAGAGCTGATAAGTCATGTTGGGTTTGATTAACTGTCGGTGATACAATTTTCAACTCTGGTGGCGTAACATTATTTTTAAGGTATAAAGCTAAGTATAAGAAACATATTAGCACCACGGAAGTGATTAAAATATTTCGAAAAATCTTTGGAAATACTATTAACCCCGAAGACTTAACAACTTTTTTTGAAAAAACATTATTCTGACTAGCGAAGCTTTTACGCTCTTTAGTAAAACCCTTATTAACCTTTTTATAATCCAAGCCTAAAAACGTTATATACTTCTTAAAAAAAATCTTTCCATAAAAACCTTCCGGTAAGGCTGTGTAATTCTCTGCTTCTAGCGCCTCGACATACCTTGGATCAGTTTTAACAGCTGCGGCTGCGGCATTTATACTTAACCCCTTATTAACACGGGCCAAATGCAATTGTTCACCAATACCTTTGTATTCAGAAAAAACTTGGCGGGAAATGAATTTATTCATAAACAAAAACTATTTTACAACATTGGTATCAATTTTTAATGCATTGGTCGTACCTTTCCATTCCACACCTAATGTTTTCATGGCAAATTGGATAATCATATAACTGGAAAATACTAAAATTAAACCAATAATTGCTCCGGAAATAATTTTTTTACCCTCATCAACCTTAGAGCTGTCTCCAGCTGAAATTAAAAATGTAAAACCACCATAAACAAAAAACAATAAAGCTAGTGAGCCAGTAATACCCAAAATCCACTGTGAAACATTAAGACCTAAACGCACAAAGTCATTTAATTCATAATTACCAGTTTGTTTCTTGCCACCATCCGGTATAATACCACCGCTTTGGGCCATGGCGTTACTGGCAGCCAAAAAGAAAAACAAAGAAAAAACTAAAATTGAAAAAGCGACAATTTTTTTATAGGTATTTTTTTTCATAAATTTATTGGCTAATTGTTTGTTGAACCCGTGAAGCGGCTAAATTCATCGCCTCCATAATCTTTGTATCATCTTTTACAACGGCATCAATCATTTCGCCCATAGCTGCCTCAGCTACTTTAACATTTTGACCACGATACCAACTTTTAGCTGTTAAAACTTGATCGGCAAAAACTCCAATATCCAAATCCTGACGTTGTGCTGGAATAAGTGCCTTGAGCGCAGTTGGGCGCTTTGTTTTATCAAGGTAACCTTTAACATTTTCTGCCTTACTCATGTATTGAATAAAATCCCAGCAAATATTTGGATTTTTGCTTTTCTTAGCAACACCATTAACCCAATAATTAGCAAAGTTAACACTATTACCAGAGCCTTCAATTTGGGGTAGCGGAGCAATACCGAAATTCAATTTTAACGCTTGAGCTCTAATAACTGGCAATTGGTAAGAATAGCCAAACATAAAGGCTAAATTACCGCCCATAAAAGCATCTAAAGAATTAGGCATCTCGCTGTTCCAAGAATAAACTTCTTTAATTGGATTAGAAAAATCGGTATAAAATTTTAAAGCGGCAGCGCCAGGGTTGTAAGAAGTATCATTTGAACCAACCGGAACTTGATTAAACAGCACTGTACCACCATCACTCAATAAAGTAGCGCCATTTTGCATCATTAAAGCAGCCAAGATATCACTGTAACGGTTAATATTAGTGCTACCACCCAAGGCTACACCAGATTGAATAATATTACCTTTAATATCTTGTTTACTTAATTTTTTAACACTTTGTTGAAAATTACTATTCCAATATTTTGGCACATCAGTTAACCCAGCATTGCTCAATAGATCACGATTATAATACATTGCTAAAGTATCAACTGACATTGGTAGCCCCCAAATTTGGCTATTGTCCACCACGTCACGTGAAACTACATCTACAAAATTATTTTTCAAATCATTTAAAGTTAAACTCTGAGTAGTTCTTTCAACCGGCACGGTTGTTTTTTGAATTGTACCTTGCACTTCTGGATACACCATGGTTATTTTAGCTGGTAATGGAGCTAATTTTGGTAAATATTTTTGGATCCAAGTGTTGTGAATAGAAAAAATATCAGGACCACGATCCTCGGCAAAAGCATTAAGTAAGGCATCCTCGTATTCCTCTGGACGAAACTTGGTATAATTAACTGTGATGAATGGATGTAATTGCTTATAACTATTAATAATATCAACGTAAGCATCGGAATCATCTTGAGTTCCCCAAAATTCAATCGTCACTGGAGTCATTTTGGCCGCTAATTGAGCGGTCGAGGCCTTACAACCAAAACCAGAGGTAATTATAAAAACAAAAAGAAGTGATAACCCTATTATTTTTTTACGCATATAAGGCTTAAAATGAAAATTATAAGATAATTACATTATAACAAAAAAAACAAAACAAGTCCAAAAAATCAGTCTTCCAGGCTCGGTCGATATTGCAAAGCCTCAGCCAAATGTTTGAGTAAAATATTTCCCTCACCTTCCAAGTCAGCAATGGTCCGTGCCAACTTCAAAATTCGAAAGTACGAGCGCACCGACAACTTCATTTTTTCCATGGCACTCGCCATTAGGCGCTGACTCGGAACATCAATCGGACAATATTTATAAACTGCTTGCGAATTCATTTCCGCATTATTTAAAAATGGTTGCCCGGCAAAGCGTTCCAATTGAATGGCCCGCGCCGCTTCGACACGAGTCTTAACATTGTCCGATGTCTCCCCATCCGAAACCTGATTAAGTTTCGAGAACTCTAGTCGTGGGACTTCCACATGCAAATCAATCCGGTCTAAAATCGGTCCAGAAATTTTCCGACGATAATTGGCAATTTGTTTTTCCGAGCAAGTGCAAGTCCGGTCGCGATCCTTATAATAACCACAAGGACAGGGATTCATCGCTGCCACTAAAATAAACTTAGCCGGAAATTTTAAGCGCCCCTGAGCGCGACTTACATTTATCACGCCATCTTCCAGTGGTTGGCGCAAATTTTCCAAGACCACCCGCGGAAATTCCGCAAATTCATCCAAAAATAAAATTCCCCGATGGGCCAAAGATATTTCTCCGGGGCGCGGCCAAGTACCGCCGCCAACCAAAGATACGGAAGACGAGGTATGATGCGGCGCGCGAAACGGCCGGGAAAAAACCAAGGGCTCTCCATTTTTTAATTCTCCTGCCACACTATAAATTTTAGTTACTTCCAAAGCTTCGTCCATTGAAAATTTTGGTAAAATTGAAAGCATCGTTTTCGCCATCAAAGTTTTGCCTGATCCGGGTGGGCCAAACATTAAAATATTATGAGCGCCGGCCGCCGCAATTTCTAACACTCGCTTCACGCTTTCCTGTCCGCAAACATGAGCCATATCAAAAGGTGTTTTGTCATTACAAAAATTAAATGGCACAGCTTCTTGTGCTTTAATTTTTTCTATACCTTTCAAATGTAAAAATAATTTAGCAAGTGAATGAACTGGAATAATTTCTAAATCATTACCAACCATTTTGGCTTCCGCCGCATTTTTCTCCGGCAAAAATAGCATTTTAATCCCAATTTCCTTAGCTTTTAGTGCAATAGCCAAGGCACCATTTATCGGCCGGACAACACCATCAAGTGATAATTCACCGACGAACAAACTGGTTTTAAAATCAATTTTAAAATTATTTTTTAAACTTAAAATACTCACGGCGATTGGTAAATCATAGGCCGGTCCATGTTTTTTCAAATCGGCCGGCGCTAAATTAATCACCACTTTGCGCACTGGAAAATTAAGATCGGAATTTTTAATCGCCGTGCGCACCCGTTCTTTGGATTCCGATACTGCTGCGTCTGGTAAGCCGACAATAATAATCGAACCCAGGTCGCCATTAACAGCCTCAGCCTCCACCTCCACTAAATCCACGTTCAGCCCAATGACCGCGGCTGATAAAATTTTATTAGCCATAGAAAAAAGTTAGTAAACAAAAAAGCATCTACAGTGTAGATGCTTCTTGCTAAACTTTTTCTAAATTATTTTTGAACAATTAATAAGCCTTAGCGAAAATCACACGGCGTTCGGATTTCTTACCACAAACCACACATTCGCCAGCTTCATCCTTTTGCTCGAATGGTAAACAACGAATTGCCGCTTTAACCTCAGCGTTAATTTTATCTTCACAAGCTGGATCACCACACCAATGGCTATAAACATAGCCACCGTCGCCAGCTAGAATTTTTATCAACTCCTCATAATTATCAACTACAAAAGAATTATCTTTTCTAAAATCTTGCGCTTTCGCTAATAAACTTTTTTGCATGTCGAGCAACTCAGTTTTAACGACAGACTTCAAATCAGCCATTAAAATAAATTGCTTAACACCAGAATCACGGCGCACTAAAACTACTTGATTATTGGCCACGTCCTTCGGTCCAATTTCAACGCGCAACGGCACACCTTTCTTTTCCCATTCATTAAATTTAAAACCTGGGCTTAGATTATCACGGTAATCAACCTCAATTTCCAAACCAAGATCAAGATCAGCCTTGATATTTTCAATATTTTTTTGCACTAATTCTTTTTCCTCGTCAGTTTTATAAATTGGAATAATCACCACTTTAATTGGCGCGATTTCTGGTGGTAGAACCAAACCTTTGTCATCGCTATGAGTCATAATTAAGCCGCCGATGAGTCGCGTGCTAACACCCCAACTAGTCTGCCAAGCAAATTGTTTTTCACTATTTTTATCAGTAAAAACAATATTAAAAGCTTTAGCAAAATTTTGTCCCAAATGATGTGAAGTGCCGGCTTGCAAAGATTTTCGATCTTGCATCATCGCCTCGATACAATAAGTATGTAAAGCGCCCGGAAATTTATCATGTTCTGGTTTACGTCCAGTAATTACCGGCATAGCCAAATAATTTTCCGAGAAATCACGGTAAACTTCCAACATTTTTCGCGCCTCAATTTCTGCTTCTGCTTCAGTCTCATGCACAGTATGGCCCTCCTGCCATAAAAATTCTGTTGTGCGTAAAAATAAGCGAGTACGCATTTCCCAGCGAACGACATTGGCCCATTGATTAATCAAAATTGGTAAATCACGATAAGATTGCACCCAACGAGAATAGGTATCATAAATAATTGTTTCTGAAGTCGGACGAATAATTAATTCCTCTTCTAATTTTGCTTTTGGATCCACCATCACACCTGAACCATCCGGATTATCAATTAAGCGATAATGTGTCACAATAGCGCATTCCTTGGCAAAACCTTTAACATGACTAGCTTCTTTGCTTAAAAATGATTTTGGGATTAATAAGGGAAAATAAGCGTTTTTGTGGCCAGTTTCTTTGAATTTTTTATCTAAAACTTTTTGCATGTTCTCCCAAATGGCGTAACCATAAGGTTTAATAACCATACAACCTTTTACCACGGAGTGCTCGGCTAAATCAGCCTTTTCAATCACATCCAAATACCATTGTGAAAAATCAGCCTTTCGGGTTGTAATACCTGTTTGTTTTGTTTTGTTATTTTGTTCATTCATAATTTTATTGTAATATAGCCAATATATGAAATTTTTTAGGTTTAGTCAAATAGAAATAGATCTGAATTATTTCTTCAACCCCACCATTTTTTGATATTCCCCGCTACTCATAATTAATTTGATATCGGTAATTTTTTCAGTGAATTCAATGCCGTCTAAGTGATCATATTCATGTTGAATAACGCGCGCCAATAATCCTTCGGCTTTTAATTGAAATTTAACACCATTTTCATCCAGAGCTTCAATCACTATTTTTTCCGGTCGCTTCACTGGACCAAAAAGATTGGCGTAAGCCACGCTACCACAACCTTCGTAAATAACAACTTGTTTTTTTGATGACCAAATAATTTTTGGATTAACATAAACCCGCAATTCATCTTTAATCGCTTTGCGAAATTTTGTTGGGCGCACTTCAGTTACAAAGATTCTAAGCTTTTCACCGATTTGTGAAGCGGCCATGCCAATTAAACCATGGAAGCGCACGGAGTCCGTTAAATTTTTTATGACTCGTTCCGTTTCTTTGCAATTTACCTCTTTAACAATTTCTGACTTCCGACTTAAAATCGGATTTCCAATTTGCGTTATTTCTTTGATGATCATAGATTTAATAATGGATTTATTTTCACACTTATTTCACCATTATAAACAAATGGACCAAAAAATTTCTGAGGATTTGGGTTACCGTAATTTATGTCATTATCCATAGAATAATAATGATCCAAAGTTCCATGTGGCTCGATCGCATAATGCAACGGATGACGAAAGCCACCAGCCAAGCCATTCTTAAGTAAAATTTCAGGAGAATAAGTCACAATCAATTCATCACTAATAGAAAGACTTGTTAATTTTTGGTTGTCGAACACACTTGCCGCAAGCAAAAAATCATCTCGATGGACAATTGGCAATTTAACGCGATTATTTAAAATCGGCGATTCCGCAATTAAGTATCCATATGGCTTAAAAAAACCTCTTGCTTTTACTTTATTATTTCTATCAATTATTGTTCCATTTCTATCAAATCCTATAACACGAAATGAATGATTTACAATATCTGCCCAAGATATTTCCTTCCCTACTTCTATAACAATGTTTTTTATATCAATACCGGAGTTTTCTTTAATATTATCACGAACTGATTCTTGAGCAGCAGCGACCATGTCCACAGACACCCCTAGACGTTCTTCTTGCCTAGTAATAACATTCTCATCACTAATAGAAAAAACAGAATCAATAACTTTTCCAGCTAAAATATCGCCATATTTATTATATTCATTAATAAATTTAACAAAGAGTTCTTTATATTCTAATTTAAATTGTGATGATTCGATGTCTGGATGTTTGTCAGTTGTCATATTTAACCACCTTGCCATTCTTTCAGCTCCAAAAAAATTATCGTCTTCATGTTCCGGAAGCAACTTATTTGCTAAGTAAACACCATATGAGACATAAAAAAACACCAGTTTTTCTAAAAGAATATCAGAATTCAAAATTTCTAAACCTTTAGAGAAAATCAAATTTTCATCTTTCTCTAGCTCTCTTCCAATCTCTTCGTTTTTTGGTTCTGCTAAATAATCCTGAAAAGAGTAAGATAAAGATGGAATTGCCCAGTCCAACGAACATTTCAATAATTGTATTTTAAGATCATTATTTTCTAAATTTTCTTCTTTAGAATATTTATTAAAAACACCAGAGATAATATAATCACGGACTAATTCATTGTTTTTTAACTCGTCTTTAATATAATTTTCTTCAGATAAAGTCATATAAATAACACTAAATTATAAATTTATTTTTACACAATATATAAACCGTTGCCATTAGCCTATTTAATATATTGTAACACCCCAACCAATAATGTTGTAATAATAAGCAGCGCTGTAAGCAGCTTAAACCACCAAACATAATTATTATTACTCGCCTGGAGCTTTTCATTTGATTCAATAATCCTGCCAACAGAGCTAACTATATTAATAGATAATCTATCTGTAGCCTTACCAGAATCGTCTAGGGATTTTTTTAAATTGTCGTATATTTCATTCATTTTTATATTATATCATCTAGTAATATTTAATGATACGATTGGTATGATTCAGCAATACTAGAAAAGCACTTTCCAAGAATATTATTTCTTCAACCCCACTTTTATTTCATAAAATTAATTAAACTTATACCACTTACCTTCAGAAATGATTTCAATTTTTCCACCCGTAACAGCAATGGCTGTGTTATTATCAATTGTGTAAATTGTTTCTTTTAAGCGTTGGGCGATTTTATCCACATTCTTCACCTTATTCTTTGCAAAATGCGGTGAATTTAAATGTGGACAAATTTGGAAGTTGATAAATCCTAAAGCTTTCTTAATTTTATATTTAGTAATATCTTCGCCGAAAATTTCTAAAGAAATTTCGTTAGATAATTTTTCAGAGGCCACCATACTACCAGCACTAATACCAACGTAAACTTTATTTTTTAATAAGCTTGGTAATATTTCCTGTAGGCCAGATTTTTTTATTTGAGCCATTAGATAAGCTTCATTGCCGCCACCAAACACGATCACATTGGCTACCTCTAAGCGTGGCAAATAAATATCTTTATTTACCGCCGCTATATCAATAATATCAATGGAGGCAAAGCCAAGTTTTTTAAAATTAACTAAATCATCAATCAACCAAGATTTATCGCCGCCATCAATATTTGAAGCGGTGGTAATATAAATCATGGACGATTTTTTAAAAGGCTGGCCCAATAATTTTAATAAGGCTTTAGCAATTGATTTATTGTAAATTCCCGCAGATGTTAAAAGTAATTTCATATTATCTATAATTATTAATTTTATATCTTCTTCAACTTCTTGGCCAATTTTTCAGTTTCGGCTAATAAACTTTTAATTTCTTTAATTCCTTCCTGCCAAAAAGCGCCATCGTTAATATTAATTCCCATGTGCGCAAAAATATCTTGCGGTGCTTCTGATAATCCGGCCGATAAAAAGTATTTTACTTTCTCGACAAATTTTTTGTCCGCCGCGACTTTTTTCTGGAAATGTTTGGAAATTAATAAGCCACTCACATAAGAATAAACATAAAAATAATTTCGAATATGGGACCATTGCAACCACCAATTCTCGGAGCCCGGACTTTGCTCCACATATTCACCCATATAAGCCACCATGTGCTTTTTAAATAGCGCCCCGATTTCCGTCGCACTCAAATAACCTTTCGCTCTAAATTCTTGGTGTAATTCTTGTTCAAACAAATACAGCGCCGCTTGGCGGAAAATCGTGCTCACGTCATTATTTAATTTTTCCATTAAAATTTCCAAGCGCACCTCATCCGAGCAATCGCGTAAAATATTTTTCAAAATAAAATCCTCAAAAAAAGTACTGGACACTTCCGCCGTCGCAAGGGTCGTACCAAAATTTAAAGCGCTTTGTTTTTGGCGCATCATTTCATTGTTAATACCGTGACCAACTTCATGTGCTAAAGTTAGAACATCATTAAGTGTCTCATTATGATTCAACATAATAAAAGTTGGTAGAGACCGTAATTCAGCTGCACAAAAGGCACCGGAGGTTTTACCTGATCGTGGATAAATATCAATCAAACCCTGCTCATCAAAGTTATTGAATACTTTTAAAAAATCAGTATCCAAATTTTCTAATACAGCACGCAATAAATTTTTAGCTTTTTCATAACTATATTTAATTTTAACATCTCCCAATGACACGCTTCTTTCGTGATATTTCAATTTTTTAACCTTCAACAACTTAGCCTTGAGTTGATAATATTTTTTAGCCACCGAGAAATTGGCCGCCACAATTTTTATCATCGTATCAACCGTCACACTATCAATATCATCATGTAGATGACGGGAAAAATCCGGCCGCGGCATTTGACGCAATTCATCATTAACTTTTTTATCAGCCAAAATCGAATTTATCTCATTCTCCCCCACCTTAATATTTTTACTTAAAATCTGATTTAATTTTTTAGCCGCATCATCGCGCACTTTCTTATTTTGATTTTTACTAAGATTAGAAATTTCTGAAAATGATTTTTTAACCAGTTTACCATTCTCGTTTAAGACCATGGCTGTTTCCGCTGATAAAAATTCCGAGGTCATTTTAACCCAATTATAATAAGAGCTTTGACTTTTTAGGCGCATTAATTTTTCCTCCTCATCACTTAATAAATATTTAGAGCTAGCAAATATTTTTTCCAAAAAATGTTTATAGGTCTGTAAATTTTTAGCACGCAAAAATTTAGTTTGGGTATTTTTTGGTAAACGCGCCAAACCAAGTTCAAAAAATTGCAGTTTATTTTCCAAACCCAAAACAAAATCATTCACCTGATTAAATTTAGCTTTAACCTCCGTATTATTTTCTTCCACTTCGGATCTCAAGCCATAATAAAAAGACTCTTCCGCGCCGCCCGAGTAAGTTTCACGCAATTTTTCAAATTCAACTAAAGCTTTTTGCAAAACCAATGGGCTTTGTAGCCAATCGCGATTCTTTTGCCACTTAGCAATAAATTTATCATGCACCAAACTTATTATTTGGCGCTTTTTAGCAAAATCAACTTTCGTTAAAGTGTTAAAATTCCATTTGTTATCATTAATAGTTTTATTGGCCATATTTTTATTTAGTGTATTTTTCTTAATAAAACTATAGCAAAATCAGGTAAAAAAATCTAGTTAAGTAATAAAAAAGGCCTTGTTTTTTTGAACAAAGACCTTATATTTAAATCATTTTTCCTGAACTATTTCCACCGGATTTCCAATTCTAAAACCAATTTTACCATCAGTCAGAATAGAAACTATTTCAATTTGACACCACACCCCTTCAAGTTTTTGTTCTTCAAGTACTTGATTGGCTGTAGTCGGAGATTCAAAAAAACCCAGACAATGAGATATTCCTTGTAGCTCCCTAGACTGATCGATAACAAAAAGATGGGTATACTCATGAATGCGAAAATTTTCTAAATTTAATCCTTTATAATCTTCAAATTTTTTTAATTCTTTAAACACTTGCATTTTAACCTCCTGTTTTTAAATATTAAATTGTTAAAGTAATCCAAAAAATATAGCAAAAAGCTAAATTACTGTCAATCAATTTATTAAAACCAAAACGACCCTCAGATGAAGGTCGTTTTTTTGTTTCAGATTTATAATTATTCTGGGGTTGAAGTTGAAACTGAGGCTTCAATGGAAATGTGTTGACCGCGTGGCAACAATGGGTGCAAAGTAAAGTCGTAGACGATCTTACCAGCGCCACCATCATAAACGAAGCTACTTGGGAATTGAGGAATAATATAATTGTTAATTGTATCGGTATGTTCCTCATCTTGATATTCTGGCAAATAAACATAGCCGTCTTTAATAGTGTAAGGTGCTGCTGGTTCGGATGGCGCGCTTGGCTCTGAAGGTTTAGATGGCTTATCCTTACCTGAGTCTTTACTACCACTAACACTTAAAGTTGTTGTGGTAATTGATGTACTAGAAGCTAGTGGTGACATTGGAGCATTTGGTCTTTCTTTAGCTGGCAAAGCATTAAATTCAGCTACCGTTAAAATTGTTTGCACATTTTTATCTAAAATATCACCATCCCGGTTAACGTCAACGCCGACATCCATTGTGCTGACAAATAATCGTGTACCATTGTAAGTTCCAGCCGGAACGCTAACCGTGTCCAAAGTTGTTTCCGCGCCATCCGGTGTTAAGCGCACGGCTGTGCCAGTGGCGCTACTCCAAATTTTTACCCACACCCCGGCCACATTTTTTAATTCAATTTCTTTAATTGTTGGTTGTAAATAATGAACATCTGGCATGCCAAAATCTTTCAACACCAATTGTAGACCAGTTGCAGATGAAGTGATTTTACCTAGATCACTATTTTTAATACCTAACCCCAAATCGCGCATGATACCATAAGCCGCGGCGCCATCTTTCAAATAATGAGCGTTACCGTTGATATCAATATAATAAGCTTCGCCATGACTTTCGACTTGTAAAAAAATCTTACCTTGATTCTTTTTGGCAAAATTTTTGTCAGCTTTTATTTTATCTAAATCCTTATTAGCGATTCCAACCCCAAGATTACGCATAATTTTATAGGCCGATGAACCATCCGCCATATAATACCGTTTACTATCTTTCGGATTAACATACCAAGCCTCACCATGAGACTCAACTTGCAAAAGAATACGACCATTTAACTTCGTGGATGATTCCGCCGCTCGAGATTGATGAGCCGGAATAAACACCACCATAAACGCCACCGCCAAAAAAACGCCAAATTGTTTTTTCATAATTTTTAAATGAGTTTATAATACTGCTAATATTATAGCAAAAAAAATAAAACAATAAAAATAGTTGATGGTAGATATAAAAAAGGCTCTTGTGTTTACACAAAAGCCTTTAAACAAATTAATGACATTCTTTGTCATAATAACACTGTTCTAGTGGTTTTAACAACTGGAAAATTAAAGTTCACTTTGCTTAAGAATCTAATCCTAAATGACGAAAAATTTGCAATATTTCCACAAAAACATCATCGCCATGATTAGATTTTAGAAAATGACCGTCGACGAAATCCAGGCGCGGATTGTAAGTAGAAAATATATAAACTTTAGCTGCTGGATTTATTTTTTTAATCTCTTCGGCTAAGCGACTGCCATCCTTTTCGGCGGCAGTAAATTTTTTGTTATCGTCATCATGATAGGCATCACTAGCAATAACAATAAGCTCACCAGTGTTTGGAATTTCCGCCAAAGTTTTTTCAAAATTATGTTGATAGATAACATTTTCGATCTTTGGCAAATAAATTTCTATAGATTTTTTTACCTCTTCCAAGGCATCCGGCACCGATTGAACAATAATAATATTTCTCATGACTATAAAATTAAATTGTTAATAAACTAAATAAACTAAGTTGATTTTTAAAATTACCACACGAATCAAGGAAAGTCAATTAGAATTTAGTGGCATTTATTTGACATTCTTAATTAAAAATTGTAATATACAAAATCAATCAAATAACGTACGAACTTTTAAAATCTATAAGTCATGGAAATAAAAGACCAAAAAAATGCAATTAATGAAATCTTAAGATTGCAACTGGCAATTTCAAGAAATGTTTTAGAAAAAACTGGAGAAAAAATATGTTTTCACTTTGACATTTGGGTTCAAACTAATGGAAAATTTTGCTTGGGGAAAAACATGCAAACCACAGTCGCCACCTTTACTGATCGCAATAATACAAGGCAACTTAACTTTGTAGGCGAAACGATTGAGGAGGCTACACAAAGCTTTTGTAATTTTTTTGCACACGGTGAGCCAGGCTTAATTTATGAGAATGATGGTATACATGAATTTAAAATCTTTTTTTATTACGATTCTAGCTTTGGCTGGCGAGTTGGATCTGTAACAAAAATCAATTAACGGAGTGTTGAACATTAAAAATTAAAAATACAATGGAAATAAATCATGTTTGCCCACAAGCTAAAGAACCAGTAAAAAGCCCAATCATTGGAAATGGAACTATGACAAAAAACGTTTGGGAGGCCAAAGAAAGCGGCCCTTCAGGAGAAGAATCAAAATCATGGAAAACTATAATAGTGGCCTGTTCTTTTTGTGGCAAAAACCACGAATACGCACTAACTATGCATCCATAATTTTTTCCCTAAAAACCAAAACGACCCTCTCACGAAGGTCGTTTTTTATTTGCAGCAGTTTTAAATTA
Organism: Candidatus Falkowiibacteriota bacterium; assembly: GCA_037137655.1. Lineage (GTDB taxonomy): Bacteria > Patescibacteriota > Patescibacteriia > Patescibacteriales > UBA12465 > JBAXJX01. Next base: position 214,669 of record JBAXJX010000002.1, on the reverse strand, counting down.
ATCCATTTTAATATCATCCAACTTCACGCTGAGCAATTGGCTGATACCATCAGCTTGCATGGTAATACCGTACAGCACACTAGCTTTGCGCATCGGCGCACGATTATGAGTGATCACAATGAATTGAGTTTTGTTTGATAAGTCATCCAAAATTTTTGCTAAGCGTTCCGAATTAGCTTCATCAAGCGCGGCATCAACTTCATCGAGCACGACAAACGGTGATGGGTTGTTAGAAATAATCGCCGAGATTAAAGCAATCGCCGTTAAAGCGCGTTCGCCGCCAGACAACATCGAAATCGATTTAATCTTTTTACCTGGAGGTGTCGCTTCAATTTCAATGCCAGCCAAACCAGTAGCATTGTGACGCTTCAAGAATTTCAAACGATTACTATTATTATAATTAAGTTGTGCTTTTTCATCAGCTGTTAAAGATTTTTGTGTTTCTTCACCGACACCAGAATCATCATCCATCGCTTCGTCGCTCGCCATCACTTTCACGATGCGCGCATTACCACCATTAAATAAAATTTTAAAATATTCCGTAAACTTCTCAGAAATAATATCAAACTCGACATCAAACTTAGCTTTAATCGTCACATCCAATTCATAAATAATTTTTTCGAGTGATTTGATCGCACCATTTAAATCTGTGGTTTGGCCAAACAAGAAATCATAACGTTCTTTGGTGTTTTCATATTCCGTACTAACCTCAGGATCAATACCACCAATTTGTTCCAATTGATGACGCAAACGACCAATTTCTTCTGCGGCCCGAGCCATATCGATTTCAATCGCCGTACGGTCAGCGCGAATTTTTTGAATATCCAAATTATTGGCGCGAATATTATTTTCCAAATCTTCCAATTTAGTTTCTTGGCGCGTCGCTTGAATTTTCAAATCATTTAGTTGATTGGACAAACCATTAATTTCCATCTGCAAGCCCTGAATATTCTTCTGTAAACTTAATAAATAATGACGCTTAGTTTCCTGTTCGGCATTAAATTGATCGATCTTAGCTTGTCGAGTAGTAATTTCTTGATTTAAGAAAGTCATTTTATCGCGACAAGTTTTTTCTTCCAAGCGAACATTAACTTCATTAATATTTTCCAAATCTTCCGTTAATTTATAACGACGCAAGCTAGACTCTAAATCCTCCAAACGAGTTTCAAATTTAGCATGGTTAAGGCGAATATCATTTAACTCATTATTAAGTTTATTCATCTCCCCTTGCCAATATTGGATCTCTCGTTGTTTACTAAACAATTGATCGCGGCGCGCTTCCGCCTCCCAAGTAGTTTTACTTAGAGTTTCCTTGGCGCTTTGTAATTTTTTATTTAATTCTTCCGCTTGAACACTTAAATCATCCCGTTGTTTTTCCACGTCTTTCGTATTAACTGCAGTTTGGGATTGAATTAATTTTTTGGAAATACCATCTAACTCTTTAGCATTTTGCTGCTTCTTATCTGATAACATGCGAGATAATTGTTGCTTACCATTTACTTCCAAGTTTAGAGTGTTTATTTCATTAGCCAAATTTTCTTTATCATCAGTTAAGCCAGATAATTCTTTTTGTAATTTTTCTAAGGTCGAGCGACTCTTTGAACCAGTCGAAAGATCTAAAATTTCTTGCAACTCGGCGCGAATTTCATTTAAAGCCAAGCGCACTTTAGCAATATCCATTTCTGCTTCCGCTGCCACTAACTTATGCAAAGATGATTGGAGTTGAGCATTAATTTTGTTGATTTCATCATCACCCACTTTTAAGCTGACCTTCATTAATTCACGATTCAATTCGGAAATCTGATTGCTTAAGCGATTACGATCCTCCACTAATTGTTGAGCTTTTAATTTTTTCGTTTCAATGAAATTTTGGTTTTGATTTATTTCCTCATCAATTCCCAAACTTTCCTTTTCCAATTCTTGTTTTTTATTATTTAAAAAAGACAAATCAAATTGACCTTGGGATTCCATTTTCATTTCCAACCACGCATTTAATTTCGCAATTTCTTTTTCAATACGATCACTAGCACTTTGGGTTTCTAAAACTAAATTTCTTTGCGCCGTCAAAGTTTGATTATCAACCTCACCTTGTTTAATCGTTTCTAATTCAGTTTGTAGTACTGTGATCTTAGTATTAACCTCTTCTTTTTGTGCCTCCAACTCCTTCGGGTTACCAAAATTTGGCATTTCTACTTGCAACTTCAACCATGACTCCAAGCGCCACAATTGTTTACCAAGATTATCTTTATTATTACGCAACTCAGAAATTTTCGCTTGCAACTCATTAAATTCTGTACCAATAGAAGGTTGGTTTTCGATTTGGCTCAACTCCACATTAAGAGTTGCCATTTTATCTTCCTTTTCGGCTTTTACTTTTTCCAAATCTAAAAATTTCGCATTATATTCATGAAAACGATCATTCAATTCATGCCACGACTGGCGGTAATAATCGATTTGAATTGTACCTAAAGACTCTTCTAACTCAGAGCGTTTTTTCAATTTTTCCACTTGGCGCGTCAAACTCTTTAGACGTGGTTCAATTTCATTTAGTAATATTTCAACTTGATTTAAATTTTCGTAACTGCCCTGTAATTTGTTTAAAGCGATGTCACGTTTAATTTGATATTGTTTCACGCCAGTCGCTTCATCAAAAAAATCTTTACGTTCCGCCAAACTAGTATTTAAAAAACCTTCCACCAAACCTTGCCCAATCACACTATAAGTCTTTTGACCAAAGTTCGCTTTGGCGAGCAACATTTGTACATCCGTTAAACGAGCGCGAACATTATTAATTAAATATTCACTATTACCATCGCGGTAAATGCGACGAGTTAAAATTATTTCTGATTTACTTAGAATATTTTCCACGATGCTTTCCTCGCTCTTAGTTTTAACTTGTTTAGTTTTTTCCTCTTCAGAAATATTCTCATCAGGCGCTTCCTTATTCTCAATTTCTTCAATCAACAAAGGTTGTTTAATTTTGCGATCACTATTATTTAAATAAAGTGAAACTTCGGCCATGCCTAGTTGACCTTTTTTATCTGAACCGGAGAAAATCACGTCTTCACTTTTTTTACCACGCAAAGTTTTAATACTTTGTTCTCCCAATGCCCAGCGAATCGCATCGGCCACATTAGACTTACCGGATCCGTTTGGACCAACGATGCCCGTGATGCCACGATGAGTTTTATCAAGCATGCCAGGGAAGATTAATTTATTTTTATTGGCAAAAGATTTAAAACCTTGGATTTCCAGTTTCTCTAAATACATAAGGGAAAAGTTAAAAAAATAAAAATTCGTGAATAAACTTTACGAATTAGCTTAACAATATTATAATATGTTAATATGATTATATCAATAAGCGGGGCGCAAGGTTCCGGTAAAAGTACTCTCGCCAAATCTTTGGCTAAAAAACTAAAATGGCCCCGTTACTATATGGGTGGCTTACGGCGCGCCGCGGCAAAAAAATTAGGATTAACCTTGGCAGAATATAATAAACTCGGTGAAACCAACCCGGAAACTGACAAATTCGTTGATGATTATCAAAAAGAACTCGGCCAAACTCAAGATAATTTTATCATCGAGGGCCGCACCTCTTGGTATCTTATACCTAATTCTCTAAAAATTTATATCGATGTTGACCCGAAAGTTGGTGCTAAACGGATTTTTGACGAACTGCAAGAAAATGCTAAAGATCGCAATGAAGACAAAAATCTCTCCACTTGGGAAGATGTTTTAGCCAGTAATAGTCGTCGTCTAACCAGTGATAAAAAACGCTATCAACAATATTATAATATAGATGTTAATGATCATAAAAATTACGATCTTATTATAGATACAAGCGAGTTAAGCAAAAAGGAAGCTCTAAAAAAAATATATGACTACATTCAAGAGCATTTGGAAAATAATTAAAGAACAGCAAAGCCTAATACTTTTTAGCTCAGCCACCTTAATAATTTACGCCGTCTTCTTCATTTTTTTTAACTTTAGCCATTATACAATAACAAGCCCGGACAATATCTACTCCAACTTTATCGGTTACTCTGATCATATTATTTTCATCCTACTTCTCCTGTTTCAACTATTTATCACTTTAATTTTCTATAAATACTCTGAAAAATTTTCATTCAAAGCTCTTTTTGTATTTTTTATTTTTATCGGAGCCATATTATTATTTGTCTTTCCGATCGGGTCGAGCGACATTTATGCTTATATTTATCAGGGGCGCGTAATGGCCATTAGCCATCTCAACCCTTTCGTAACTACCTACAAAACTCTAATTTCCGATTCTTTCTACCACAACCTATCAATCATGCAATCCACCGACAGAGCAACTCCCTATGGACCGCTCTTCGTAATTATTAGTGCTGGGCTATGCAGTATTTTTAAATATAATTTAATTGCAACCATATTCAGCTTTAAATTATTTTTCTTTCTAATCACCATTCTTTGCGCTTATTTAGTCTATCGTCATTTTGGTAAAAAAGCTTTTTATCTTCTTGCCTTTAATCCTTTATTACTATTTGAATTAATTGTTAATGGTCACAACGAATCACTTGTAATTTTATTTATACTTTTAACCTTTATCTTTTTTAAAAAGGCCGTCAAAAATAACAATCGCACATATTATCTATTTTCCTTTGCGGCTTTAATGGCAGCAATTTTAATTAAGTACACAGCATTACTTATTCTGCCATTTTTTTATTTATTGTCACTACATAACATAAGCACCACAAGACAACGCCTTAAATACAGCCTTAGCTTATTTTTATTAGGTAGCTTAATGATTATTTTAAGCTATCTACCCTTCGACCTAAATATTTTCAAATCATTAAAGTCCGTATCAGCACAATCGAACATCTCCAGTGCACTACTATGCTCACCATTAATTTTATTTTTTAGGGGCGCAACTCATTACCTGTCATTTAACAATTACAACTTATTGGCTGTAACTGTCAGTCGACTTGTTTTTCTATTTTTTTATATTTATCTTATTGGGCGAGCCCGGATTTCTCAAGCCTCCAAAGATCCAAATAAGCTTACAATCACTTTTATTAAATTTTCCACTTTAGCTTTTGTTGGTATTTGCGCCAGTTTTTTTACTTGGTTCATGCCCTGGTATCTCTGTTCTTTGCTTCTAACTTTGATAATATTTGCAACTAATCCAGAAAATAGCAGTCGCCAAGAAAAACTACTCATAGCCTCAATTTATCTTATAAGTATTTATGGGCTATTGTTTTATTTTTTCCTAGGCTAAAGATTCCCCTTATTTTTCGGGCATTTTATGATATATTTGAGCTAATATTGACAAAAAATAGTTTTATTTATAAGATAGTTATTGCTAATAAATAATTAAGTGAGAAAACGCTAAATCAGAGTAATTTGGGCAGCGTATTATTTTTTTAAAAATATGGAAGAAAAAAAGGAAACCGAACTGAAGCCAGGCATGACTGTTCGTATTTACCAAAAAATTAAAGAGTTAAATGTTAAAGGCGAAGAAAAAGAAAGAGTCCAATATTTTGAGGGCTTGATTATTGCGCGTAAACACAATAAAGAGATTGGTGCGACTATTACTGTGAGAAAAGTTTCTGATGGCGTTGGTGTGGAAAAGATTTTCCCATTAAGCTTACCAACTATCACAAAAGTTGAAATCAAGAAGATTGCTGAAGTTAACCGCGCTAAATTGTATTTCTTAAGAGGAGTATATAAGAAAAAATTGAAAGAAAGAGTTGTAAAAGCCGATAAAAAATAGTTTTTCCGGTAAGGCGCAAGCCTTATTCCGGGCGGGTGGCGAAACTGGTAGACGCACAAGCTTGAGGTGTTTGCGGATTAAACTCCGTGGGGGTTCGAATCCCCTCTCGCCCACCAGTACACACCCAATATAGGGCGCATAGCTCAGCTGGTTAGAGCACTTCGTTTACACCGAAGGGGTCCAGAGTTCGAATCTTTGTGCGCCCACAAAGCAAAAACAATCCGAAAGGGTTGTTTTTTTGTGCTATAATTGACAATTACCATATTACATGATAAATTTAATCATTCTTTAAAAATTTAATTTTCTAGTATTAACCAAAAAAAGCAGTAAAAGATGAAAAACAGAATAATGATTATCTCATTGTGCCTATTGGCATTATCCATTGGTCAAACAGAAGTATTTGGTCGAGGTGGTAGTTTCGGCGGATGTCGCATGAGTGGCTCTCGTATGAGCGGTTCTCGTAATAGTTTTGGCACTCGCTCCGGCGGCATTAGAAGTGGTAGCAGAAATTATTCAAAAATAGGTGCTGGCGGATCAAGAGGTATCAGAAGTTTTAGCAAAGCTTCAAGTCCGAAATCAATCAGTAAATATATCGGCCGCGCTTTTTCTAAACCAAAAACTATTAGCACTTCCCGCTACGCTCGCCGATCTGTAAGCTACACTTACACCAGACCGGTTAGATTTCACAATCCCTATTTAAACTATTATTTGTTGATGTCTTATCACCATAATAATTATTACCATGACAGTTTGCGCGTAGACACTAATGCTTTTCCAGGATTTGGTAAGGGTAAATCTGGCGGTGCCGGATCTTCAGCCTTTTTCACTGACTCATTACAAAAGCACAACAAGGACAGTTTAGAAATTACTGACCTGCAGCCAATTAATTTTTTATCGGACTATGCCGGAATAATTCCTGATCGAGATGAGCCAAAAATAAATTATCTCATCCGCCATTACAAAAAAATTACCGGAGCAGAAATTGCCGTTCTAACAGTTCCAACTTTAGGCGATGAAATCGATTTAGAAGATTATGCTCAAGTTTTATTTGATAAATGGGGCATTGGAGAAAGCGGCGCTAATAATGGAATTCTGATTATAATTTCTTCCGAAGACGAAATTTTAAGAATACAACCAGGCTATGGTTTAGAAGGATTATTGCCAGACGCTAGTTGCCGTGAAATTGAAGATGAAATTATGATTCCGTTGTGTGAAAAAAAACAATGGGAACCAGCCATCACTAATTCCATAAATTCCATTATAAAAAAACTTGGACAAGAGCCAGTTGAAATAATGAAAAAAGAATTAGCCAAGAGACAAAAAATCGAAGAGCAAGAAATGAAAGAGGCTGCTTTGATCTTTTTTCAAGTTCTAGCTGTTATAGCATTCATTATATTAGTAGTATGGTTAATTGTTAGAGCTAAAATGAAATAACTAGAAAAGTTTCCTACCCGAACCCAGCATCGCTAAATGCTGGGTTTTTTATTTATTTCGCCACGCTCCACAAAAAGTTATAAAGGCCTTTCATACCGTCAACAATTGAAGCGTGTTTAGTGGCCACTAAAAATGGCGGGTTGCCGGAAAAATTAATTAACATATCTTTAATTAACCACAACGAGCCCTGAAACTTTAAACTCTCTGGTAATTCTTTAATTAAGATATTTTGTTCCGCGATTTTGTTTTTAGAAACGCCAAGTAAAGATTCGGCTGGCACCAAAGTTTTAGTTATAAGTCCACGTCGTTTTTTTATATTAGCAATAATACCTTCAACGTCGTCGGAAAAAATCTTTTTATAATTACCCTCTTGTGGCGTATCAATTGTATAAATAATCGAACCCTTCTCCAAACCATTTAAAGTTTTTTCAATAAAATTCTTAATACTTTTCTTGGTGTCAAAAAATTTAGCCGACGGAAAACGTCCTTCAGTATGATAAATACCAGGCAAAGCTTCCTTCAACTTTTCGGCTATTTCTAATTTAGTATTTAAATTATCCAGTAAAACTTGCGGCGATTCTATCCAATAAGCCGTTACACCTTTATAAACATGGGTGGTAATATAATTTTCTTCCGCCAATTTCTGCAAAATACTAATTGTAGTTGTTCGTGGTAACTCGGCCGTTTTGGCTACTTGCGAAGCCTTAGCCTCGCCCAACTTAGTTAGCGCTAAATAAACACTGGCCTCATTTTTATTAAAACCTAACTCTTTTAAATAATTTTTAATATCTTTAATCATATATTTTATGGTTTCTGTCGAAAAAGTTCGACAATGGTACTTATATATTAGCCCAGTTTTAAAAGGAAAGCAAGCAATCGTCAAAAAATTTCCCAAAAATAAATACGCTTTTAAATAATAATCCTATACTAAGCTCAGAACATTAACAATTTAAAAAAAGGAGGTTTATTATGAAAACAATCTATGTCTATCCCGGGACTTTTTGTCCACCAACTCTTGGTCATCTAAACATTGTGCGCCAAGCAGCTGCGCTTTTTCCCGAACTAACAATACTTTGTTCGGAAAATCCAAACAAAAAAGATAATTGGTTTACACCAGAAGAGTGCCGAAATTTATGGTCAAGTTATACCCTGCCTCAAAACGTTAGAATATTAACATTCACCGAATTACAAAAATTAAAAGTAAAAAATTCCAAGATTGTGATGATTCGCGGACTAAGAGGTGCCAATGATTTCGAAGCAGAAAAGGAAGTGATGTTTTTTAACCGCCAACATTTTGGTATCAATAAATTTTTCTATATTTTGGGAGCTAAAAAATATAAAGACGTTTCATCTTCCAGAGTTAGATTAGAGGCAAACGACTTAAATCTAAAAAATTTAAGTCACCAAGTCTCACCCTTAATAATTTCAGCTCTTTTGGAAAAATCTTTGGAGTTAAAAAATGTTTTTCTAGTCGTTGGCCAACCTGGTGCTGGCAAATCAACCTTCCTAAAGATAATGAAAGAAATTAACATTAATAATTTTCATATCAACACCGATGATTTTAACCAACAATTGAAGCCGCTATTAAAGGCTGAGTTCGGCGAAGAAGACTTAATTCAAGTGGCTATAAAAAATGAGAAAGCCATGAAAAAAGTTATTGCTCATTCTTGGTTTAAACTTCTAAACGATTCTCTAAAATCAACTCCAACTGGAGCAAATGTTTTCATCGAAATTCCCTATGGTTTGCAAGTCGATAAATTAATGTTTCGTTTTGTGGGCGGGAAAATAATTCACATTGGTTGTGATGATGAGAATAAAAATTTAGAGAGAGTAATCGCTCGCGGAACTCCCCAGTTGGCGGAGTTTATAAAAAGAATACCAAATAAAGAAATCACAATTAGAATTGTAAAAAAGTATAAATTAAAGGCTGCTTACATCAACACTAATTGTTCTTTGGAAACCTTATTCGAAAAAGCAAAAAAGTTTAACAATTTAATTTCAGGAGGACTTAAAAATGACTACCATCTTTGAAAAAATGATACTTGGACATTTAGTCGGTGACTACATGATCCAATCAAAAAAAATGGCTTTGTTAAAATCAAACAAAGACCTTAACGGTTTGATGTGGTGTATATCGCATTGTTTTTTATACACTTTGAGTATTAGCATCTTCACGCAAACCACCGATCCAATAAAAATTTTTTTAATTTTTATGAGCCACTTCCCAATTGATCATTGGTCTTTAGCTAGCAAATGGTTAAAGTTCATAAAGGGACGAGATTTCATAAGTGCCTACAAATCGACTTCAGAATTTCGGGAAATCGATTTAGCCTTTTCTACAATAGTTTATGTGGCAGTAGACAATACTATGCATATCTTATTAATGTGGTTTATCTTTAATTAAACCTTAAAGTCGCTTCTAACCCAGGCGACTTTTTTATTTGACAAAACCACATTCTTATCCTAATATCAATCATTAAGTTCCTTTACAGTATAAACCAATTAAACTATATAAATCATGAATGGAAAAATAAGAGTTAGTAGTCATGGAAATGGCGAATTAACCATTACTGGGCTAAGCCAAGAAGAAATTGAAAAAATTTATGGAGCTATAAATTTTGGCAATAGTTATATCAAAGTAGAAGACGGTCAATTAAAAACAGTGCCTAAGTTTAAAGATTTGCCTGGACCGATTGCCGACAAAAGTATGCTACCGTTTTGGCGCCAAGCCAGCGAAGAAGAAATGGCTCAGGGCACATTATTTAACAATGCTATTTTTGAGAAAGAAGATTATCGTTCACCATCAATAATCATTCAAAGTTTATGTGGCTATTTCTACACCCCGGAAAAATACCAACTTTATGCTAAGAAATTAGAATCTTATGGCTTTGAATGTTTACGCTCTCGTCGTGATCCCAATGCTAAATTTTTAGAATTTTGGTATCTACCTGGTTTATGGGCGGCAAAAAACCAACTTAAAGAAGTAATAGATTCTATTCAAATAAAAGAAGGTGAAAAATTATGGAAAAATTTGGATCCACGCAAAACAGAAGCCGCGCTTAATTTTCTAGGCACCGATATTAAATTCGGCACACTCGATGTTTCCATACAAAAACTGGCTATGCCAATTCCGGAATAACCTAAAAACAAAAACTAAAGTCACCCCAACAACGGTGACTTTTTTATTGCAATAAAAAAGCCCGTTATAATTAGATAACGAGCTTGGGATTTTTTTACAACTTAACACAATCGGATTCAGGTTGAAATAAATATTGTTCTAATTCGCGCCGCACAACCTTGTGAAAAGCTTTTTGCTGACTAAGGGCTCTTAAGAGAGAATAATTATCCTGAAAAACATAACGGTGGACATCCAACATGTAATCTATCGGGAGACTATTAACATCACTTAACAAGAATTTAATAAAACTTTTTTCAAAATCATTTTGTCTATCAGGATCCGGTTTAGCGCGCCACAATGGCTTGTTCAACATTTGACTGACGTCGTGATAATGCTTTTTAAACAAATCAACGCGAACCTCTTCCAGAGCAAATCTAATAATGGCTTGGCAATATTTCGGATAAGCCTTAGCATCATAATCGACTGTCATACGAACATCACTTAAATCTCCTTCCCAATTATCAGCATAAATCAAACCATACTTCGCTGCTAATTTTTCAAATTTATTTAGCTTGCCACCAAAACGACTTTCTGTGCGCCAATAACTAACAGTAATAGCTTGATTAAAATAAGAAAATTCTGGATAAAACCCGCCACGATTTTTAGGATGATAATCCAAAAGATAAAGCAATGATTTTGGTGGATTACTTTTAATATTTTCCGCCAGAATTTCGTCAGCCTTAACAATCGCCAAATCCAACAAAGCTAAAAATTTTGCTTGGCGTTTTTGACGAGAAAAGGCATGCGCGAACAAATCATTAAGTTGACGCAAGTCAACAACGGTTTTCATGTTATCAATTTCACTTTTTAGCCTCCGATAATAAAAAATCGATAAAGTCTTCCAAAATAAAAAACACAAAAACAAAAACATCGAGCTATAAAATAGACCGGGGTGAAGCAATATGATTTTTTCCATAATTTATTCAGTTTTAAAGGTTCATACTATAAACATTATTTGATTTCTAATCTTACTTATTATTAGGTAAAATGTCAACTATGTTTTTTCCGAAAAATCTTTGCTATAATCAATTTATTATACTAATCTATTTACTATGCACTCCCTTACGCCGATATTATTCGCACTTACCACTTTTTGCTCCACCTTTTTGGGTGGTCTTTTTGCTTTGAAGTTTAAGAATAAAATCCACTCTATCATGGCTTTTACAGCTGGAGTTTTACTCGGCGTAGTCAGCTTTGATATTTTTCCAGAAATCATTGAACAAATAAAAATAAATAATTTTGCCTCAACCGGAATAATGATATCTTTAGTTTTTGGTTTCCTCCTTTTTCATGTCTTAGAAAAAACTGTTTTAATCCATCACGCGCACGAATCAGATTACGCCCACCATCACCATCCACAAGTCGGAGTTATTTCCGCCCTGGCCCTAGCTGGGCACAGTTTAATGGACGGTGTTAGTATCGGTCTAGGCTTTCAAATTAGCCCCGTAGTAGGCGTTTTAATGGCCGTAGCCGTAATTTCCCATGACTTTACCGATGGCATGAATACAGTGACAATGATGCTAAGACATCACAATGGTCAAAAAAAGGCTAAACTGTTTTTATTTATAGATGCTATTGCCCCAATAATTGGTGCGACCTCAACTTTATTTTTTAAAGTTTCACCCCAATTTCTAGTTCTCTATCTCGGCTTCTTTGCCGGTTTTCTACTTTACATCGGCGCTAGTGATATCTTGCCCGAAGCACATAGCCAAGAAAGCTCTTTTGAAAAAATTGGCCTCACAATTGCCGGCACTCTTTTTATTTTTTTCATCTCCTATTTTATTTAATTTCCTGCCCATGAAGAAGTTACAAATAAATTTAATAATTTTTACACTTCTAGCTAGTTTTATTTTACAATTTTTACCAGTTCAAGCTGCTGCCTATGATAATGTTGGTTTGGCTAGCGCCGAACTAAATTCCAAAACCGGAAAATTTATCGGTGGCAAAAATCAAGATGTTGTTTTACCATTAGCTTCACTTACCAAATTGATGACAGCACTGGTTTTATTAGATCTAAAAATAAACTTTGATAAAAAAGTAGTTATCACTCAAGCTGAAATTGATTACACTGCGCCTTACATTTCTCAAGGCGACGTTACCAGTAAAATCGATTTACAGTCCGGTGACAAAGTAACTAAAGATAATTTGTGGCACGCCATGTTAATCGCCTCATCCAATGAAGCAGCTGTTGCCCTCGTTGATAATTCCGGTATCAGCCGTGCTCAATTTATTAAACGCATGAATGCTAAAGCCAAGGCTTACGGTTTAAAACACACTAAATTTTTTGAACCATCCGGTATTGATCCAAATAATGTTAGCACTGCCAAAGAAATGGCCGTTATTGCTCGTCATGCTTATCTTAATTTATCTCTTCGCCAAGCCAGCGCTTCACCAAGCTATAAATTTAAGGAAATTAATACTGATCGTAGCATTGGCATTTACAGCCGCAACAATAGCCTCTTAGCCATGAAGCCACTAGGCATGAAAGTTGGTTATTTAACCGAGGCTAAAGATAACTGCGCTATTCGCCTCAACAAAAACGGCAAGGATCGCGTCATTGTTATTTTGCACGCCGCAAATAACGCCCGCCGTAATGCCGAGATAAATCTTTTAGTTAAAAAATAGATAGATTACAAACCGTAATACTCGCGCATCTTTAAAGTGTTGCCAATTCGTTGGCGATGAAGCTCCATGATTGAGGCACTACATTGGTAGTTGCCTTTTTTTGTAGTTAATCCAGCAATAAAACTATCAGCTTGCGCAATTTTAATTGTCGAGGAATTATAATCTCCATAAGGATAAGTGATGATGCGCGGAACATTATAACCAAGAGCTTTCTGTAATTTATCTTGTGCTAAATTTAATTCATAAAGTACTTTAGATTTTTTTCCTTGCGCTAAAGGAAAATGGGAGTCAGTATGATTGTAGAAAAAAACTAAATTTGAAGCCGCCATTTCCAGCACCTCACCCCATGACAAATAACCGCTTGATTCCAATAAGCCAGTTGGTACCATTATATTTATTATCAAGCCATATTTTTTCGCCACTGGAAAGGCATAATCATAATTATCTTGATAACCATCATCAAGTGTAATTACAATTGTTTTTTTCGGTAACTTTTTACCAGTTCTTAAAGCTGCAATCAACTCCTCGGTTGAAATTGAATGGTAAGAATTTTTTTTAAAATACTCCATTTGTTTAGCAAAAATATCGGAATCAACGTAAAGTTTTTCCTGACCATTAGCCTTAGCTTGGGCTGTTGGCTCAACATGGTGATACATTAAAATTGGCACGGTTAAACAAAATTTATCAGTGGTGGTAGTTGCTGCTAAAGAAATTTTAGCCGAAAAAAGTACCGGTAAAATTACCAGTAAACTTAAAATAATATTTTGCGTTTTAATATTTTTTAGATTCATATGCGTAAAGTATAATTATTCTAAATAAAAATAGCAAACAAAAATCCCGCCTCAACGAAGAAACGGGACAGAATTTAAACATTTTTAATTCCCAAAAAACAAAATTTATCACTCCAGATATCGGTCAGCCAGTGCATAACTAGCTTGCAACTGACGCCATCATTCTCAGCACAAATAACATTGTGGCTACCTCCTTTTGGTTTCCAAACTGAAGCTAGTGCCACCATAGTTAACCTTCTTTGTACTTTTGGATATTGCTCTATAAAATAAAGCATCTCCACGGTCGTTGCTGGACGAAACCCAGCCTTGGTCATCTTTTTAATTGGTAAATCGCTACCAAAAACTCCGTGTGGTGTAAATATTTTAGCCACCAAATTAAACTCTTTACCGGCTAAACCTGGTAAGATAGGGAAGTTTTTAGGCTCAATACCATCTGCCATATCAACATAATTACCCCGAGAAATTGGAGTAAGTATTGTTTTGGGGCATTTAAAAACAAGTGGTAATTCATCACCAATCTTTGGCAAGTCAAGATCTAAAATAGGCTCTTTAGTACACTTTTTTATTAATTTAATAACTTGGGCAATGGTCACCCCTCTCTCATCTATAACATCCAAGAGCTTGGATAACTCTGAGGCTTTTATATCCATAAATAAATATTTTTGGTTATTTTTTAAAGAACTACGAGCCAATAATAGAATATATGTTATTTTTTGTCAATAACAAGATTGGCGATTTAAAAACTTATGCTATAATAAATATATGGAAAAATTTATTAGTCACTCCCAAAAAGACACTTTCGAGTTCGGCAAGCAATTAGCCCGGACATGTTGTGGCGGTGAAGTTTTTGCCCTCAACGGCGATCTTGGTGCCGGTAAAACCTGTTTAAGTCAAGGATTAGCCGCTGGCCTTAAAATCAAAGGACCAGTTAATAGCCCAACCTTTGTGATAATGAAAATTTACAAAGTCAGTGGTCATAAAACTATTAACCATTTTTGTCATATCGATGCTTACCGTATAACCAGCGCTGATGACCTAGAAGCAATTGGTGCTACTGACTATTTGGGCCGCGCCGACACTGTTAGTGTAATTGAATGGGCCGGCCAAGTTAGAGGTATTTTACCGAAAAAAAGCATTAAAATCGAGATCAAACATAAAAATGAGGATGAACGAGAAATTAAAATTAGTCTTGACAAAACAGCCAAAAAAATATAATATCAAATTTATAAATAAAAGTTTTTTAACATTAAATCCGTATAAAATGGGAGATGAGATAATGACGCCAGAAAGAGCGGCAATAATGCGACACAGGACTGCTAAAAAAATGACTAAGAAAATGAAAATAATCTTAGAAGAAAGACTGAAAACCCAAAAGAATAAGTGTGCACAATTCTGCAAAGAATTAGCCGACGCCAAAGACAAGGGGCAAGAAGTGGAAGAGTATCAAAGAGTATTGGAAGGCGAACTTGATTCTAAATTAGGCGCCGCTCAAATGGCCTTCGACAATGCCGAAATTGTTTCTGTCGACAAACAAAAAAATGTGATTACAATTGGCAGCCAAGTTGTTATTTGTAATCAAAACGGGGACGAAACAAAACTCATTGTTGATGGCGGAACACATAAAGAAGGAGAAGTCTATATTATTGATTACATTTCTCCTGTCGGTCGCCAATTACTCGGCAAAAAGCTTGGAGATAAAGTTATGGCCGGAAAAACTGAAATGACTATCGCTGAAATTGATTACCAATGGTAAAAGTATTAACCAAAAACAAGACCACCAAATAAGGTGGTTTTTTTATTTAGACAAATAAAAAAGGCAGTTAATCAAAACTGCCCATCATTTTTACTTTAGTTGAAATTTCAACTCTTTTATTTCAATCGTAAGATCGCCCTCTTTACCATTAATACAATGACCACAGTAATTAGTTTCAAAATAATATTTTTTGAAATCTTCTTTACTGACAAGGCTAATTTCTGGAAAAGCACCTAGCACTCCCATAATCCTAAGCAGTCCACTTGCCGCATGTAAATTAAGTTCATCAACACACCCGCATTTAATACATTTTTGTCGAGTAACTGTTGTTAACAATTTAAATGACTCATAAATACTGCTTTCGCGATAATCAACATTTGTTGCCATCACATCCTCCTTTTCTCTATTTAACTTTTAATTAACATTAAAAATAAATTTTAAACTTTTTGTTTATTTTAATCTTTATATCTATTTTGATAATCAGTTATCAAAGCATTAACAATTTCCTCGGAAAAATATTCCATCTTTTCATTAAAGAATTCTTTATCAAAATCTTTATTTTCAGCACTAGGGATATATCTATCTCTTTCATCACCATTAATACTTATTAGGACGTCAGCTTTTTTTACCTTATCCTTAGATTTGTTTCCGGATAAATCAATTGTAGCCATCGCTAATTCCTTACCTGAATCCTTATCATACAACTTAAAAAAACCATCAATTCCGTGGGCCACATCTAAATGCGTTCCACCGGCAGCTGTAAAGAATTTCAAAGTATATTTTTCATCAAACCGCCCCTTTATGGCGTTAAGTAATGATCTAATAAAGAAACGTTTTGGATTTTCCGGATCACCTTTTTGGGTTTTTTCAACTAATTCAATGGAGTCCTGTCGGCCAAGATAATTATCTTTAGCAACATAATCATGATGAGATAAAAACATATTTTTAGCTTGTTCCATCGCCTTAAATCTCTGAAAGATTTTTTCATCCTTATCCTCAATTTTATTTATTCGTGCCAATTCATCTTTACGTAAAATTTCAAAAGCCAACTTATCATATTCATCCTTATCAACGCCACCGATAAATTCCGCCTCCAAAACACTACCAGTTCTTTCAATGTAACTAGAAGCTCTATCAATTCGATTGTAATTATCTGGTCGGGCCATATTATTTTTTATCTTTTAAAGTTTTTATAATTAACCATACTACCCCCGTGCTAATTAACACATCAGCTAGATTAAACACGGTGAAATATTTAAGGTCTAAATAATCAATTACATAGCCATAACGGAAACGATCAATACTATTACTTATAGCACCAAATATAATAAATGTCAAGGGCAAGTATTCCGCCTTTTCACATTTTTTGGCTAATATTAAATAAAGCGTAATGATAAATAATCCAACTATTATAGCTACAATAAAATAATTAAGGTAAATGCCTGAGAATGGCAAGGAAAATGAAATATAATAATTGGGCGTAAATTTAAATGTGAAAATATCGCCGATAATATTTTTTGGGCCAAGCATTCGCCCGGCGCCAATGGCATTTTTAATAAAGCGGTCAAAAACAAAAAACATAGCCAAAATTATAAAGGCTATGTTTTCACTGAGAATATTTTGAAATCGTTTATTATTCATTTTCTTGCAATTTTGATTTGCAATCAACACAAGAGCTGGCAGTTGGGCGAGCTTGTAATCTTTTAACATTAATCAAATTGCCGCAATATTTGCAAACGCCGTAATTGCCACCATCGATACTTTTTAGAGCTTTCTCAATATCCACCAAAGTATCTTCCAATACCTTTTCGGTTACGATATTAGCTGAATATTCGCTAATTTCTTGAGCATTTTCATCAGGCTTATCACCGTATTCTGGAAATTTAGTTGAATAATTATCAACCTCATGTGGATCTTTACGTGATAAATCCTCCAAATCTTTTAAAATTTGATTTTTTGTTTTCAACAACCCAGCTTTAATTTCGTTCAAAGTTGCGTCGTCAAAACCTTCGCCAGCCTTGATTTCATTACTCATAATTTTACGATTATTCTTAATAATTGATAAGAACATTATAGCGCACCTCCTAGGCTTTGACAAGCCCAAAATAGTTTGCTAAAATTTCTGACAGATATCTTTATCTAAGATTTTTTGTTTGGAATGGTAGCTCAGTTGGTTAGAGCGCCGCCCTGTCACGGCGGAGGTCGCGGGTTCGAGTCCCGTCCGTTCCGCTAGTTTACAATATTGCGGGTATCGTATAGCGGCTATTATATGACCTTGCCAAGGTCGAGATAGGGGTTCGACTCCCCTTACCCGCTCCAATAAAAAAGAACGACTCATCTGAGCCGTTCTTTTTTTTATTACAATCTTAACCAAAACAAAACATCGGTGCCTGGCAAACCTTAGAGATTTTTATTAATGCCTTTAGGTAAACATCTCCAATCGCTTTCACAAGAAGGGATTTTTTATTTGACAAAATAATAATAATATCGTAATATCCATTTTAACAGAATCTATGTCGAACCTTAAAAATTAAACCGATGAAAAAGATACAAAAAGAGTTTTTAATTTCCGCCCTAATTAGTCAAATCTACAGTGGCGAAAATCCAGCCGAACTTGAGAGCAATAGTATTATGCTCGAGTTGCTAATTAATAAAGTTAGCCCCAGCGAATATATCAAGACATTAAAAGATAACCCCAAAACGGAAGCCGAGGTGCTTGAGATCTTTGAAAAAGGCTATGAACAATTATTAATAGTTTCATATCAAATACCAAACATGCTCAAAGCTTTTCGCGATGAATCAGAAGTTGATACTGGACGAGCTGCCTCATTAAAAAAAGAAATTATCAATGTTCAATTCCATCAAAGTCTGCGAGCCAGAATAATAAAATCTTGTCTTGAATATCAAATTGAGACCTTGGAAGATTTAACAAGCAAAAGTCGAGGTGACTTAGCCTGCACACCAGGATTTGGCGCTAAACTATTAGACGAAATTGAAGCCACTTTGTATAAATTTGGTCTAAGTCTCAGAAAAGAATAAAATTATTGTTGAACTTAAAAAATACAAATCATGGTTAAAAAAATTTTTTACATGCAACGAGTAGATGACGCTAAAACAATCAGCGAATTTATAAAAATAGCTTATCAAGGAAAACCACTAATACACCGAAAGATTGAACCAGTTTTTGTTGAGGCCCTATTTAATAAAGACGGCAAAACTATAGCGCAATATGCCAAAGAAGTTGGTATTACGGAAAAACAATTTATAATTCTCTTTGAATCTGCTTGCGAGTATCTAACAAAAATAGCTTTATCAATTCCTAATATAATAGAAGAGGCTAAGCAAAGATCACTTGTCATGATCGATATAAGTTCACTTTTACAAATAAAGATTGAAGATATCTTAGACGAAGAACTTGGCTTTCATGCTACCCGTATTAAGAATATTTGCGTTAAAGCCGATATAAAAAGCTTAGGTGATTTAATTAAATTTTCCAAAGATGATTTATTAAAATACCAAGGTTGTGGTGCAATAACCGTAAGAGAAATAAGTTCATTTTTAGAAAAAAATGGCCTCATCTTAAGATGGGATTGAAATTAAATAAAACATAAAAAACAAAAAGCCGATCAGAAATGACCGGCTTTTATATTTGATGAATTTTAAAAATTTTATTTTCCGACACAAGTGCCTTTAGTGGCCACCACATAGATTCCCCAAAAATCACCCATACTACTTTTAGCAAAAACACCAGTCTCTTTATTAATTAAGAAAGTATCGATATTCGGATTACCACCGGCAATGGTTTGCAAAATTATCCGACCATTATTATCATAAACTTTTTCCAAATCAATTGGGCGATCAGCTTGATATAAAACTTTTGGCGACAAAGTATCTAACCCGGTAAAAGAAATCGCGCTGCCGATCTCATTAGAATTAGTAGAAATACCAACTGTACATTCCAAACTAGTTTTATATTGAAAATCTGGTGCACCGGTCTCCTGCACATTGGCCGTTGGAATATATCTTAAATTACTCGGCGCCGTACAAGCACCCAGAAATAAGCTTAAAAACAAAACAAATATAATTTTTTTCATATATTTTTTATTTATTATTAATTATATTATACCACAAAAAATAAAAGGTCGCAAAAGTTGAATTTTACTTATTTAGTTTCTTTGCTATACTGAACCCTAGATGATTGAATTTATTGTTAAACAACTAAGCGCACTTATCGTGTTTTTCGTCGCCAAACTCAGTTATTTTGGCGTTGCTTTTTTAATGGCCTTAGAATCTTGCAATATCCCAATCCCTTCCGAGGTAATTCTGCCTTATGCTGGCTTTTTAGTTAATAATGGTCAAATGAATATCCATCTTGCGGCCTTTGCCGGTGGTTTCGGCTGCCTTATTGGATCAATGCTATCTTATTGGCTTGGACAAAAATTGGGTCGCCCATTTTTATGGAAATACGGTAAATGGCTTTTAATCTCTCATCACGATTTAAATCATGCTGATGCCTTTATCTTGAAGTACGGAAATCTAACTTACTTCTTTTCCCGTCTACTGCCAGTAGTGCGCACTTTTATCTCTTTTGTTGCCGGTATCTCCAAAGGTGATTTTAAAAAATTCTGTCTTTATACTTTTATCGGCTCTTGGATTTGGAGCTATGCTTTAATTTACGCCGGGATTAAAATGGGCGAGAATTGGGATAAACTTGGACCACTTTGGGATCGTTTTCACAAAATCATAATTCTATTAATAATCGTGGGGATCGTTTGGCACATAATTAGTGGCTTTAAAAATCACGAGAAACCAATAAACAAAAATGTTATTATTGAAAAATAAGTCCTATGAAATTAGTTTTTATTGTTCAAGGTGAGGGTCGCGGTCACATGACACAAGCAATCGCTCTAAAAGAATATTTAAAAAAAGCTGGACACGAAGTTAGCGGAGTTTTAATTGGTAAAAGTGCCACCCGAAAAATTCCAGATTTTTTTCACGAGCAAATTGAGGCGCCAGTAGAAAGCTTTTTAAGTCCTAATTTTATCATGGACAGAAAAAAACAAGCTATCGATTTTTCCCGCACCGCTATTTATAATTTAAAAAATTTAAGAGAATATCGTCGCAGTCTAAAATTTATCGACACCCAGATGAAATTATGGGAGCCGGATTTAATTGTTAATTTTTACGACTCACTTGGTGGAATTTATTCATGGCGCAAAAACATGCCCGCCCCGCTTATTTGTATCGGTCACCAATATTTTTCCCTTCATCCTAATTTTGAATTCCCTAAAGGCCAAGGAACAAGTAAATTTTTATTTAAAACTTTCACTAAACTAACTGGGCATAAAGCCACCGCCCGTCTTGCCCTATCTTTTAAGGACTTTTCAGACATGCCAGATAAAAATATTTTTGTCGTACCGCCACTTCTCCGTTCGGATGTTGGAAAATTGAATGCTGAAAAACATGACCATGTTTTAATCTACATTTTAAATCCCGGATATGCCGAAGAAATTAAAAACTGGCAAATTAAACATCCCGAAGTTAAAATGAAAGTGTTTTGGGATAATGCTGAATTTGGCGATGATTACTCCCCGCAACCAAACCTTAGTTTTCATTTAATCAGCGGACACAAATTCTTAGAAGCCTTAAAAACTTGCCGTGGTTTTATGTCAACTGCCGGCTTTGAATCAATTTGTGAGGCCGCTTATTTAGGCAAACCTATTTTTCTTCGTCCCACCACAAAACATTTTGAACAAAAATGTAACGCGCTTGATGCCGTCAGATCCGACATTGGAATTAGCGGAAAACATTTTGATTTTGACCGCTTCATGGAACACATCGCCAATCACGACAACGAACAAAATGAATTCAAACATTGGGTGGAACAAGCTGAGGCTAAGTTTATAAAAATTATTGAAGATAGCGCCAAACCAAAAAAATAAAATAATCTATATACAAAAAAACCGCTCAAAGCGGTTTTTTTATTTTATCGTAAAATTTATTTAAATAATGTTTTAGCAAAATCCCAATATTCCGGATGACCATTTTGTTTTTGCAAATACCACCATTCCACGCCCCACATATAAATTTTCCCAAAATTAACGTTAATCGCAAATTGCACATTAGCTTTAAATTGATCCATGCTAAATGACTTAGCTAATTCTTTATCAGTTAAATCTTGCATGCGACCATTAGCCACCCAGGGTTCGGTTTGCAACTCCATAATTATTCTGTTTTCTGGTTTAATGCCAGCCCAATCCGCCTTTAAGCGATAGAAGGCGGCTGGAAATGGATAGCGGACATAACCAAACCAGGAATTGTAAACGACGCGATACATGGTAGCGCCAAAAATATCACCAATTTTTGCCTCAGGCGCCCAAGAACTAAGCTCACCCGAACCAGAAATAATTACTTGGCGGCTAGCATCGAGCTCTTTAACTTTGGCCACTTCACTCCGTAAAAAATTAGCATCGGCCGGTGGACATTCCCCAAAAACATTTAAGAGCGGTTCATTTTCCACTTGCCAATCAACCAACTCCGGATGGTCTTTATAACGTTCCACTACTTTTGCAATCATCACCATTGTTGCGGCTTGTCGATCAAGAGTCGACTTTCCAGCAACCCAACTCGGCGCATGGCACTCTGGCCAACGAGGAGTGCGCTCTCCGATATCCAAGACGAATTTAACATTCCGCGCCGCGCCTTCTTTCAACATATAGTCCATATCAGTAAAATCATAGACCCCCTCCACCGCCTCCAAGTCATCCCAGTAAACCGGCAAGCGCACTTCTTTAACTTGTAAATCATCTAGCATGGCCAAATAGGCTTGGCGCCAACTAAGGCCGAGTAGTCGGGCAAATTTTTTTGAGTAAGTTACACCGAAATAATTTTGAGGATGTTCTAACGTAATCTGACTTGGATAATTTTTAGAAAATTTTAGTAACCAAAAAGCAAATAAAGCCAGAACTAAAATAACACCTAAAATTATATATAATTTTTTTTTCATAAAATTAAAGCATGATAAAATATAAACCCGCACTAATTAGAATGATGGCCACAATTTTTTTAATGAGAACCGAACGGCTAATATTTTCCTTCATTATTTTTGGTTTAAAAATTGTCATCAGAAATCCAAAAATCAATAGGAAGGCATATTGTACTCCTTGTAAAGCATTAATAACAGCAACCGGTCCCAAAAATATCGCATAATTTTGTAGGACAAAAGCGATTGAGCCAATGGCTTGATTTCCAATAATTAAAAGACGGCGGCTAAATTTCTCCGTCTTTGGACCCGACTTAAAACTGGACAAAATATCTGCGCGATCCTTGGTGCGAATTAAAAATGATAAAGACAAGAGCATAGCACCAACCCTAATCCAAATAAAACCACTCATTGGACTTTGGCTACTATAAACATATTTTGTTCCAATAAATGATAAGGCAAATAATAGACCGGACAATATAGAAAAGTAAAAAGATTTTTTATCAGTAAACAATTTACTGTGTTGGTCGGAAGAAATTGTGGCAATTAAAAATATGCCGCCAAGCATAAATAACATTCCCAGGCTCTCACCAAAAGAAAAGCCGCTATGCAAAAATAAATAAGATAGTGCTGCGCTAAATATCGCGACAAAGCCGCCAGTGATAACTGTAACGCGTGAAGCCTCACCCCGCTTAAGTGCTTCAAACATAAAAACAATTGCCGCACAAAAAGCAAAACCACTAAGCAACGCTATGATCAGGCCAATCCAGCCCGGCCATGATAAATACCATGGCGCAATCACCAAAACCAAACCGCTTAAAAAAGAAATTAAAAAGGCATAAGCTCGACTGCTCGACAAAACCTTATCTAATAAAAATTTATCAACTTCAGCGTTTATAGCTAAAAGAAAATAAGCTAAAATTGTAATTAATATCCAAGACATAAAAAATTATAACAAGTGAACATTCTCAACCTCGTGAATTTTGTTACGTAAAACAATATCCTCAATGTTATCTGTTCCATTTCTTGGTCCATTTAAAAAACCGCGCATCGCCGCCTCGGCCAACCAACCAGAAGTTAAAAAATCAAACAGCCACTCATCCACGTAATTCGGATTTTTAGTATCAACGGCCGCGCCAATTCCTAACAACCAACGACGATTATATTCTTCTTGCGAACCAATTGGTTGGGTCATAATTATTGGCAAACCTAAACCAGCATAAAAACTCAACTCTGACGGTTTAGTCCATAAAACATCTGAGGTGCGTAAAGCCACATTAAGCTTTTTAAAACTTTCCATTTTATCTTTATCAAAAATTATTTTTACATTTTCATTGTTATGTAAAAATAAATCTTTTAAGACTTTAGTATAATAATCAAAAACATCTTGGCGACTACCAGCCACCAAATTAAAACGAACCTTATTCTCCATTAATTTATTTTTCAAACGACGCAAAATTAAAACACCCAAATCTCTTTGTGCCCCAGCACCACCCACTGCAAAAGTTAAAGTTATTGGTCGCGTTGGTCCATCCATCTCAGATAGCGGACACAAATAAGCTTCCACTAATTTAGCGTACTTATTACGATAAATTCCGCGTGGATCTAAAACCTCCAACCTTTGGCGTAAATCTTTTTTTAAAATTTCCTGATCAACACCACCAATATTTTCCGTCGGTAAAGGAAAGCCAGTCACAATAATATTTTCCCGCTTAACACCGTATAAAATTAGACGATCTTTAACACGATGATTTGGTACTAAAAATTTTATTCTGGTATTTTCTGGCTCCAGCGGCGCCCAAGAACGAGAAACATCGGCGTCACACACCACTAAATATATTTCACCTTTATAATTATAATATTCGGCACAATAAGCTCCAACAAAAAAAGTAGAAATAAGTGGTAACGGATTTTTATTAAGTCGCTCAATTAAATTTTTCCCCACACCTTCCTCAATTTTTTGATAGAAGAATTTTTCTTGGATACTTGGCTTAGATAAATCACGGTGCGGATAAAAAGGTGGGATTTTTTGAAAGAAATCCATTACTGAAAAGGCTAAATTTCCTAATAATGGAACTTTTTTAAAATAAGACAATAATTCATATTGTTTCAGGCTATCACTCCAGTATTTTTTCTCCCACTCCGAAATACCATCATAATCATTAATAGTTATAATGCCACCCTCGGCGATTGATATAAACGGGTAAGCGGCGCGCTGATGCCCATAGCCCATATCAGCCGATAAAACATAAGCTTTATTGCTTTCTTGAAAATTATTTTTTTCTTTAGCCATATTATTTTAAAAAATTATTACCATAAAATTATAACATAAAAACAAAAAAACCGCGAAATATTGCGGTTTTAAAAATAAAAAAGGGAGCCTATGTTAGACTCCCAGGATCCCCACCCCTAAAAATTATTTATCCAGTTTATTGAGTTTGGGCATACGATCAACCATACAAGAAGCAAAGGAAGTGTTCAAATCACACCGCGACGGATCAACAGCAAACTTAACATCCCTAAATATTTCAATCGTACTATCACCATCATTATTAGTGTATTCTAAAATAGCATCAATCACATGGTTTTTTTTATTAAAATAAAGCAAATGATAAATCTTACCCAGCTTTATCTCCGGTGTTGATATGCGAATTTTCTTATTACTGTTTGATGTTATACTTATCGAACAAACAATAAGTATAGTACTAATCACTAAACCAGTAGTAAGAACATAATACCCGAGACTTAAAAAAACACAGGCCTCAGCAATAATAAGTATAGTACCAGTTAGCCAAAATATATTGGCCCAAGCAAGTTTATTTTCCAATTTCATGACAACAAGTTTTAAAGGTTAATTTTTCAAGAACTATATTCTTTCCACTATACACTATTTTAACGATAATGTCAATAGTTAGTAAAAATAAAAAGAAGCCTCTAAAAAGACTTCTTATTCGTTTTTTATTTCCGGCTCAATTATTGCGTCTCGTCTTTTTTTGTTAATATTATTCACCATTAGCAGTAAAATACTACAAATTAGTAGAGCGAATAGAATGGCGGCGGCAATTTTTTGTTCCAAAATAGATATAGTGACCGTATGATTATATGATAATATCATAACGGCAAGGAATAAACCAAGGCTAATAGTAATAATAATTATCACTATAACTATTTTCATAAAATAGTGGCCTGGGTCGGAATTGGATTTTGTTTTCATGACCACTTATTTTAAATTTATATTTTAAAAAGAACTTTTTTAACACTTTGTGCGCCCAGATGGTTTCGAACCATCGACCCCCGCCTTATAAGGGCGGTGCTCTAACCCCTGAGCTATGGGCACGATATTTGTCTTCAGTTTATCACTGCGAAATTAATTTATCAAGGCGACGAGTCATAGAATTAATGACTTCTTCCGGTGATAAAACGGCTAATCCGCCCAAATCAATATAGGCCATTCGACGACCACCAGTCGGAGAAAATTCTTTCGCCAAATCAAGACAATTTATATTTTGCGCCGCATAAACAAGGGCTTTTTGTTGATAAAAAACTACAAGGGCTTTGGCTTGTGGTACGCTCACGATTAATTCTTCTAAGACGCCAGCTAAACTATCCTCCTTAAAATCAACCCCCAAATCAATATCATTTAAGACCGACCAAATTATCTTGCTGTCGCCAGATTGTTGAATATTATTTAAAATCTTTCCCCACAATTTTAAGGTATTAAAATCGCGAGAACGATAAAGTTTATTAACAATTTCTTCGCGCCGACCGCCCCGAGTCATTAATTCTGAGGTTACAGTTAAGGCGTGCGGTGATAAATTCCCAGTTTTAAAACTTCTAGTTTTACAAATAATGCCACACAACAAGCAGGTTGCAATATCCGCATCAATCAAATCTTCCTTATAGTCTTTCAGGAGCTCAAATAATATTTCAGCCGTCGCCACAGCATTAAGCTCAATAAAATTAACCTGGCCGAATTCCTCATTATGGTGATTATGATCAATATTCACAATAGTAGTTTTATAAAAAAAATCGATATGATTATCATAAATCTTACCCAGAGACTCTAAATCCGGTGAACCTAAAATTATAATCAAATCATATTTATAACCAGAACTGGTGGTACTTACGTCATCCTTATTAAACCAACCCTCTTTCGGAGAGATAATAAAATTCAAATGATTTTCTTCAACCACATACTTAATCTGATCAACTTTAGCATTAGTAATATCCAAAGAGACAATAAACTTGGCCAAATTATTTAAAGAACTTTGAATTTCAGAAAAACCAGGCAAAAAAGAAAAGGCCCGGGAATTATCAGTCGCTAAATTATCAGCCGCAATTTCCACATTTTTGCCAATTTTCTTTAAAAACAAATAAAAAGCCATGGCACTTCCCAAAGAATCGCCATTCCAGTCCGAGGCAAAAGTTAATAAAATATTTTGCGCTCGATCAATTTGATTAAATATCTGTTGTTCCTGACTTATCATGCTCTAAAAAATTAAAAACATACCCGACAGCGCCGGAGTAAATCATTTTACTATAACGCCAATAATGCAAAGCGTCAAGAATTGACGGAAAAAGGTCTTTTTGGTATCCTACTTATATGACTTTAAAGAATTATCTAATCATCATGGGGGTTATCACCGGCTTTGCCTGGGGAGTTTTTTTATTACTCATTAACACCATCAACCCTTTCACCACTAATGCTCTCGGATTAACCCTTTTTTACTTGATTTTATTCCTCTCACTTAGTGGCTCAATTGCTATTATTGGCTTCTTTATTCGTTTTAAACTCCTAAAAGAGGACCTAATATTCAATTCCGTTAAGACTGCCTTTCGTCAATCATTCATCTTTTCCCTATTAATTACCGTTGTCCTCTACCTATTATCCCAAAAATTATTTAGCTGGTTTAACCTTTTTTTACTCATTATTATTCTAAGCTTGGCCGAATTCCTCATGCTTGATCGTCGTCGCCATCCGAAATCACTATAAAAAATATGAAAAATAAATTACAAGAATTAAAACAAGAAATCTTAGACCAAATCGAAGTTGTTAAAAACAGTGAGCTTTTACATGAACTAGAAAACAAGTATCTTGGTCGCCAAGGCGAATTAAGTGCTGTTCTAAAAAATATCAAAGATTTAAGTAATGAAACTCGCCGTGAAGTTGGGCAAATTGCCAACGAAGTACGGACTGAAGTCATGGCAAAACTAGAAATGGCCAAAAAAACCCTCAACAAAAATCAATCTGTAGAAAATTTAATTGATGTTACTTTGCCGGGTGAAACATTAAAACGTGGTCATTTAAATCCAATGACTATTGTTCAAAATGAAATGGAGGATCTTTTTTCATCGATGGGTTTTACAATTCTAGATGGTCCAGAACTAGAAGGTGATTTTTATAATTTTGAAGCTTTAAACATTCCACCGCATCATCCAGCTCGCGACATGCAAGACACTTTTTATATTGATAAAAAAAATAAAGACGGTGAATATGATATGGTTTTACGTACCCACACCTCGTCCGTCCAAATTCGAGCAATGCAAAAACATGGTGCACCACTTTACGGTATTGCTCCTGGTCGCGTATATCGTTGCGAAGCAACTGACGTACGTCACGAACACACTTTCTATCAATTCGAGGGCATGGTCGTAGACAAAGATATTAATTTTGGTCACCTCAAATATGTTCTAGAATTAATTGGGAAAAAATTATACGGACCAGACACTAAATTACGTATGCGTCCAAAATTTTATCCATTCGTGGAGCCAGGTTCTAACATGGAATACTCCTGCTTTCTCTGCCAAGGCAAAGGTTGCCGTTTATGCAAACATAGTGGCTGGCTAGAGATTGGTGGTTGCGGTATGATTCACCCTGACGTTTTACGCGCTGGCGGTATTGATCCTGAAGTTTACACCGGCTTTGCTTTTGGCCTAGGCTTAAATCGTTTAGCTATGTTGAAATACAAAATTGATGACATTCGTTTATTTAACAGTGGCGATTTAAGATTCATTGAACAATTCTAAAACAAATATATGTTACTATCATTAAACTGGTTAAAAGAATACGTTAATATTCCAAAAAATTTAAGTGCGGAAGAATTAGCAAAAACCATGACTTTACATACAGTGGAAGTTGAGGGTTTTGAGAATGAAGGTGCTAAATTTAATGGCGTTGTAGTGGGAGAAATTTTAGAAGTAAAAAAACACGGCAACGCTACTCATTTGCAAATTGCCGAAGTTAATATTGGTAAAGAAAAATTAACTATCGTTTGTGGCGCACCAAATATTGCCGCCGGTCAATTAGTTCCCGTCGCCACCGTTGGCACTATTATGCCAAACGGCATGGAAATTAAAGAAGCGGAAATTCGTGGTGAAAAATCATACGGCATGTTATGCGCCGAAGATGAATTAGGGTTAGGAACTGATCATAGCGGTATTATGATTTTGGAAAAAGCTAAAATCGGACAAAGCTTAGCTGAATATTTAAAATTAGACGACACTATTTTAGAAGTTGATAATAAATCATTATCTAATCGTCCCGATCTTTTTTCTCATTACGGCATTGCCCGTGAGATCAGTGCTTTCTTGGATGTAAAATTAAATGCTTTAGAGATTAATAAGATTGAAAATGATTCTGAAGCCAAACATAAAAAATTAGACGTTAAGATTGAAGCTAAAAATTTATGCTCACGTTACATGAGCGTGAAATTGGACAATATTAAAGTTGCCCCATCTCCACTTTGGTTACAAAAAAAATTAAGTGCTGTTGGTTTAAAACCAATTAACAATATTGTTGATATTACTAATTACGTTATGGTGGCCGTTGGTCAACCATTACACGCTTTTGATGCCCAAGAAGTTGATAAAATTATTGTCCGCACCGCTAAAAAAGATGAATTAGTAGAATGTCTTGATAATAAAGAAAGAAAACTAGATGATTCTATGTTAGTTATCGCTAATAGTAAAAAGGTAATCGCCGTCGCCGGTATCATGGGTGCTAAATTCAGTGCTATTAAAGACGAGACCAGTGAAATAATTTTAGAAGCTGCCACTTTCGATGCTTACTCCATTAGAAAAACTTCTGGCGCCATCGCCTTACGCACTGACGCTTCTGTCCGCTACGAAAAAGCCTTAGACCCAGCCCTAGCTGAAATCGGTTTTAATATAGCCGTGGGTTTAATTATGGAAATTTGTCCGGATGCCAAGATTGTTAGCAACATCATTGATCTTAATCAAACAAACAATGAAGCTAAAATAATTGAACTAAATTTGAATTGGTTAAATAAGATTGCTGGACATACCATTGATAAAAAGAAAGTTATTGAAATTTTAGAAAAGTTAGGTTTTATCTGCACAGAAGAATCAGAAGATATTATTAACGTAACCATTCCAACTTGGCGCGCCACCAAAGATATAAAAATAAAAGAAGATGTCGCCGAAGAAATAATGCGTATTATCGGTTATGATAATTTCCCAGTTCAAGTACCAATGATTCCGATGGTGCCAGCCGAAATTAACGAAGAACACGCCATTGAACGTACTATCAAAAATATTTTAGCCCAAGAGAATGCTTTGTGCGAAGTTTATAATTACTCTTTTGTCGGTGAGGACGAATTAAAGAAAATCAATATGGATTTTTCGACTTATATTCGACTAGCCAATCCAATCTCCAAACAATATACCATGCTGCGCCAAAATTTGAGCCTCGGCTTAATTAATAATGTTAAAACCAATCAACATAAATATGAAAGCTTTGGTTTATTCGAAGTTGGCACTATCTTTTTAAATGTCCCGGGTGAATTTAAAAAACGGGAGGACAGTGAAGAGAGTTTGCCCCACCAAGAAAAAATGTTGAGCTTAGCTTTGGCTGGAAATTATCCAAATATTTTTGCTTACGGCAAAAGTTTGATTAGTAATTTCATAATAAGCTTAACCGACAAAAATACCGAGATCGCTTTTTTACCAAGTGATTTAATTATTGGCTATGCTGATGATGCCGAAAAAGCCGTGATCAATGTCGCCGGAAAAAATATTGGTACAATCGCTAAAATTGACGCCGACATCGCCAAGAGTATCGGTCTTAAAAAAGAAACTGTTCTAGTTGAAATGGATTTTAAAGATTTAGTTCTCTTAAGCCACATTCAAAAAAATAAAAACTACGAAGATATTCCAAAGTTTCCACCGATGGTGCGTGACTTAGCTTTTGTCATTGACCAAAAAATATTATATAATGATATTAGAAATGAAATTAAAGATTTTCATGATCTAATTAAGAGCGTTGAATTGTTTGATGTTTATGCTGGTAAAAATTTGGGTGAAGATAAAAAGAATTTAGCCTTTCACATTATTTATCAATCAAACGACCGCACTCTAACCACTGAAGAAATTGACGCTATCCAAAAAGATTTAATCGCCAATCTTGAAAAAAGATTTGAAGCCCAAATTAGAAACTTTTAATTTAATAAAATAAAAAAATATGTTCGCAACTAGTCGTGATATTTTAAATTGGATTTTAGGTGTCTCTGTTTTAGGTTTAAGTTTTTTTATTTGTTGGTCATTGTATTATGTTGTGGCCACGTTGCGCAGCGTTTATAAAGTGATCGCGCAAATTGCCGACACCGCCGAAAAAATTAGCAATCTAACAACTATGTTAGAACAAAAATTAGAAGACGGCGCTAAAATGATGGGCGACTTCGGTGAAAAAGCCAATGACATTTTAAACACTTTAAAAGATAAATTAAGTAACAGCGGCACTCATTTAATGATTATCGGTGAAGTCCTAAAAAGAATCTTCGACTTCATGCAAGAGAAGAAAGAAAAGATGAAGAGTAAGAAAGCTTAATTGAAAAAATTATACATAAAAAATAAAAGGAAACTTGTTGTAAGTTTCCTTTTTTGTTTTTTTCGATGAGGAGAGGTTCTTGTTCTGCTTTAAGCCTGATATCAGGGAAAAGCAATTACCCTTTTAGCGAATTTTAGTTCTAACCTGGATCGATTTTTTAGATTACTCTGCGACGGAATTAGGAAAGAGATCTTTAACAGCATTGTTAATAAGTTCTTGGCAAAACGCAATTAATTCTTCTTTTTTCACACCTTGAGGTTCTAAAACCGCAGCAGCTTGTCCGATTTTTCTCATTATATCGGTACGATTTAAAGAAATTGCTCTTTTAGCAAAATCTTCTTTCATCATCATTAAGGCAATTTGCCCTTTTCTTTCTTCTGAAAGAGTTGGAATTTCTCCGATTTTTTCACTCATTTTTTCTAATTTTTAAAGATAGCTAAACACCATTGTTTAGTAAACATATAATAGCATATTTGCTAAAATAAGTCAAGTTTAGAAAAAGTTTATCTCACTTTTGGCATAATTATAATCATTTACAATTAATGAATATAATTATGGAAACAGACAAATTAGCCATATTTCATGGCCAAAAAGTGCGACGAGTTATTTATAACAATGAGTGGTGGTTTGTAGTGGAAGATATTGTTTTGGTTTTAACTGAATCGGTTAATCCCAAGGATTATATAAATAAAATGCTCCAAAGAGATGAAGAATTAAACAAAGGATATGGACAAATTGTCCGTACCCTTGAAGTTAAAACTGCTGGTGGCAAACAAAAAATGAATTGCGCCAACACCGAAGGTATTTTCCGTATCATCCAATCAATTCCCTCACCTAAAGCTGAGCCGTTTAAACGTTGGTTAGCTAAAGTTGGATATGAACAACCTCGTCATCCTCGCGTAGGCGGGGATCCAGGAATATTAAATATATTTTTATGTTTAAAGAAAGATCTTATTATGTGTATATTCTAGCCAGTCAAAATAATGGCACAATCTATATTGGAGTTACTAATAATTTAATCAAGCGAATTACGCAACATAAGAACAAAACAATTACTAATAGTTTTACAGACGAATACAATATTGATAAATTGGTTTATTATGAGTTATTTAGTAATATTGGGCGAGCTCTGTATCGTGAAAAACAATTGAAAAAGTGGCAACGAAAATGGAAGATGAGATTAATAGAGGAAAACAATTTTTATTGGCGAGATTTATATGAAACATTATTCTAGAGGACTCCTAGATTCCCGCCTACGCGGGAATGACGATTGAGACGAACCTCAGAATCGGAAGAGATTAAAGTAAAACAAAAAAATCCGCCTTAAGCGGATTTTTTAAACATTTATTAATAAGCCAATTCAATAATTTTGTTTATCAACTTTTTATAGCTCAAATCATTATTCATCATAAGTATGGGATACATCGAAGCATCCGTAAAACCAGGCAAAGTATTAATTTCGTTCAAATAAACTTTATTATTAGCAACAAAAAAATCTATACGCGCAAATCCTGAGCAAGCACAAAGTTTATAAATTTTTTCCGCCAACACAAAAATATCTTTTTTTTGTTTATCGGGTATTTCCGCTGGAATAACCACTTTAGCTTCGCCTAATTTATATTTATCATCATAATTATAAAAATCTTTAGCTAATTTTAATTCGCCGGGTTGAGAAATATTTAATTCCTTATTGCCCAAAACCGCCACCTCAATTTCTTTTGGACTTATCAAACCCTCTTCAATTATAATTTTAGAATCATGCTTCAAGGCGTCCTTTATAGCGCTTTTTATTTCCGAAAGATTGTTAATTTTATTCACCCCAACAGACGATCCGGAATTAGCCGGTTTAATATACAGCGGAAATTTAAAATTTACTTTGATAGTATTAATTTTTTCTTCTATACCTATTGCCGTTTCTAAATTGTAATCCAATATTAAAAATTTAACTTGGTTAATTCCCTGTCCGGATAAATATTGCTTAAATAAACCTTTATCCATGCACAGAGCCGAACTTAAAGCACGGCAACCACAATATTTAATTTTTTGCGATTCTAATAAGCTCTGCAAAACACCATCCTCGCCATACTTACCATGAGTCATTAATAAAGCGATATCAAAATTTCTTTTAAAATCTTCCAACTTGATGTTTTTTTTAGCCGCACTTAATTTATTAATGTCTTTAAGTAAATAAAAAACGCCTTTTTTATCCCAGTAAACTAAAACTAAATTAAATTTTTTATAATCAAAGTTTTTAACAATATTTTTAGCCGATTTTATTGACACTTCATGTTCATTACTTGGTCCACCAAAAAATAATCCGATTGTTTTCATAATATTTATTTTACTTTAATAAATTTATTATCAACAAATTCTTTGTGTTGATCGTCCACATTTTTATCAGAGCACTCATCGATGCAACTAGTGTTACGACAAATATCTGGTCTATTTTTATAATCTAAACATTTGCCAGATTCTTTATCAAAATTATTACATTTAAACGTTGCGACTCGAACAGTATCAATATTAACTTCCGGAGCAAATACTTCACCAGTTCTCTCCCAAATCTCATTACCGTTCTTATCTTTAGCCAAAGGTATTCCGTCATAATCATAACCTTTTCTAAATTCAATCTTAACTGGATCACAACAATGAGAACAATTTTTATCTAGACATGGACCAAATTTTTCTGGCATAATTTTGTATTAATTATAAATAATACTAACCTTATTTTATCAAATATAAAACAATTATTCAACAAAAAAATTGGAAGTCACAAATTGTGACCTCCAATTTTTATTAACAGATAGCCATTTTCTCAATTTTCGGTCACATCAATTTTTATAATCTAATCAGTGTAATCTCGCTTCGTCTTGAGACTCCGCTTTCTTTTGTGATTTTATCGTCTGGGGCGAATCGATCGAGCCCTTTTTCCGCGAAATTCGCCTAGCGGCTACATTTCCCGTAAAAAGTCTCGACTCGCTTCAGATACGTATTTCATAAGAAGCTAAAAATGTCGATTTCATTAGCTTATTTCGCCAATATTGACTTTTTACTAAAAACGTGATACAATTGTCTTATCAAAATAAATATAGTCCATTCACAACCCAAATCTTACATACCATGAAAAATATCGTCATTTACTTACTAATTTTAGTTGGCGGCTTTTATTCTTGCCAAAACAACAATTCTGAAACTGCTCAATCAAAAGAGTTAAAACAAACCTGGACCAACATTTATCAAAACCAGTTCGATAAAAAAGTTGATTTTACAAATCTAACTGTTCCCAGCTTTTACAATCCAGACAAACATTTTGCTATTATTGTAGCTAAAGGAACAACTATGAATGAAGTGGTTACTGCTATAAAGAAGAAATTCAATGTACATTTATACAATGAAAATTTAGATTCATCAGCCACTACTAATGATCGCATTGCCGATAAAGGTTACGTCATCATCTTTAATAAAAACATTGAGGCTGATGATAACTTAAAAAATCTTTCCACTAACAAGCTTATTGAAATGAATATTTCCGGCATCACCTTACTTGAAAGATTACTGCTCGAAGTTT
The DNA here is from genome assembly GCA_037137655.1 of Candidatus Falkowiibacteriota bacterium. Taxonomy (GTDB): domain Bacteria; phylum Patescibacteriota; class Patescibacteriia; order Patescibacteriales; family UBA12465; genus JBAXJX01. The sequence continues at coordinate 179,741 of JBAXJX010000002.1, read as the reverse complement.
TCTATTTCGATAACACTAAGAAACATCTCGATATCAAAAATTGGACATTATGTTCCGGTTCGCGTGACTCTGGTGGCTATGTTCCTTTCGTCCATTGGAATTCTGACGATTCTGAGCTCTACGGCGATTGGTGCAGTGTCGACTTTTACGGCGGTGATCTTCGCGGTCGTGCAGTTGTTACAAAATAAACCAAGAAGGAATCCAAAACATCGGATTCCTTTTTTATTTGCCCACGTATAACCCGCCAAGGGCGGGCACGTGGCTAGTCAATAGATTCTGGATCAAGTCCGGAATGACAGAGGTGAGGTGTTATTTCGTATAACCACATTTCTTACTACATTCAATTCCATCCTTGCCTTCAATTAACAAGGCTTTGCAATCTGGGCAGGTTTCGCCCGTTGGTTTGCCCCAATAAGCATTCTTACATTTTGGATAAGCGGAGCAAGCGTAGAAAGCACCACGACGACTAAACTTTTTCACGATCGTGCCTTCACCACAAAGTGGACATTTAATTTCTGGACCGCCATCTTCATCAATATTTTTAATATTCTTACAAGTTGGATAACTGGAGCAAGCCAGGAATGGTCCGAACTTACCATTTTTGACTGACATTGGTGAGCCACATTTGTCACAAATCGTACCTTTGTATTTCTCCTGCAAAACAGCAATCTTCGCTTCTTGTTCTGGAGTTACATCAGCGCGCTTCGCACCACCAAGAGATTTAATATTCTTACAAGTTGGAAAATTAGAGCAAGCTAAAAATTTTCCAAAGCGTCCAGTTTTTACCAACATTGGTGAAGCACATTTGTCGCAAACTTCGTCACTTGTTTCTTCTGGCATAATATTATTTTTGTTAACCTCCTGGTATTTATTTTCCAGATTGAGGTGGAAGGGATTATAAAAATTTTTAATAACTGCAACCCACTCTTTTTCACCATCCGCAATGCGATCAAAGTCAGCTTCCATTTCCGCCGTAAACTTATAATCGATCACATGAGGAAAATGTTCTACTAATAAATCAACAACGACAAAAGCAATATCAGTTGGCGCCAAGCGTTTACCATCATCCCGTATTACATAATTGCGATCAATGATGGTCGAAATTGTTGGGGCGTAAGTGGAAGGACGACCAATACCAAATTTTTCCAATTCTTTAACGAGGCCAGCATCCGAATAGCGCGCTGGTGGTTGGGTAAAATGTTGGACCGGATCAACTCCTAACAAATCTAATTTTTCTTCCGCACTCACATTTGGTAAAGTTTGATCTTTGGTTTGTTCGGGATAAATTTTTAAATAACCAGGGGAACGTAAAATCTGACCACTCGCTCGAAAACCATACTTGTCATCCAAGCTCATCACTTCAACTGTTGTTGTATCCAGAATAGCTTCTGGCATTTGGGTTGCTAATGATCTTTGCCAAATTAAACGATACAAACGGAATTGACCAGGATCTAATTTATCTTGCAAAGATTCTGGGGTACTAGCCGCTTCAGTCGGACGAATCGCTTCGTGCGCTTCTTGTGCGCCTTTACTTTTAGTTTTAAAAACCCGACCATCTTTCAAAGCGTATTCTGCGCCTAAATTTTTATTCAAATATTCGTAAGCATCACCAATAAATTTTCCCGACAAATTAAGCGAATCGGTTCTCATGTAAGTAATAAAACCAAGTTCGTATAATTTTTGCGCCAGGGTCATGGTTTGCTTCGCACTAAAACCTAACATACGATTAGCCACCTGTTGTAAAGTTGAAGTGGTAAACGGAGCGGGTGGATTTTTCTTAGTCGCCTTTTTGTTAACGGCCGCTACTTTATATTCTAATTTTTTAATTTCACCAGTTAACTCATCGGCTTGGGCTTGGTTCTTGATAAAAAACTTATCAATATTTTTACCCGCCACTTCGTGTAAGTTAGCTTTAAAATTTTCCGCATTTTTACCACTCGCGCTAAAGTCACCAGCGATTGTCCAATATTCATCAACTTTAAATTCTTTAATTTCACGCTCTCGTTCTACAATCAATCTAACTGCCACACTTTGCACACGACCGGCTGAGAGGCCCTTAGCGACCTTCTTCCAGAGAAAAGGTGATAACTCATAACCAACTAAACGATCAAGCAAACGACGCGCTTGTTGTGCATCCACTAATTTAAGATCAATTGTTCGTGGTTTTTCCAAAGCCGCCATAATAGCTGACTTGGTAATTTCATGAAAAACGATACGTTTCGCCTTACTTGGATCCAATTTTAAAGCCTCGGCGAGATGCCAGGCAATCGCTTCTCCTTCACGATCTTCATCGGACGCCAGAATAACTTCATCGGCTTTGGCCGCTAAAGCTTTTAAATTACTAACCGTTTTTTTAGCCTTAGTTGGCACAATATATTTGGGAGCGAAGTCATGTTCAATATCAATCCCCATTTCACTCTTCGGCAAATCACGAATATGACCGAAGGATGATTCGACTTTATAATTCTTATCTAAAAATTTGGCGATAGTCTTGGCTTTGGTCGGCGACTCCACGATAATTAAATTCATAAAGGAAATTTTAGTTTAATTTAAAACATACTCTCCGGCGCCGGTATTTTTTATGATTCCGCGCAATTCTAACATACTCAGTGTACTATTTATATTTTTAGTGTCAAGCTTGGTCGCTTGAGCAATCTCATTGATGTGCATCGGTAAATCCGACAAAACTACATAAATTTTTTCCTCCATTTCATCTAGTTCTGGTTTAACCCTTGTTCTGGCAACATTTTTTTCCGGACCAGCAACAAAAGCAAATAATTCCAAGATATCATTAGCGCTTGTAACAACTTTAGCACCGCTTTTTATCAAATCATTGGGCCCAGCCGAAGTTTCCAAAAAGATGTTTCCCGGCACGGCCAGTACTTCGCGATTTTGCTCTAAGGCATAAGTGGCTGTAATTAAAGCACCAGATTTTTGCCGTGCCTCAATTACCAATGTCCCTTTAGACATACCAGCCACAATCCGATTGCGCAAGGGAAAATTTATTGGTAACGGTGCTGTGCCGAGCGGAAATTCCGAAAACACCGCGCCGTCAGAATTAATAATCTCCCGCGCTAAAGTAATATTTTCTGGTGGATAAATACTTTTCCAATCCAACCCCGAACCGAGTACCGCCCAAGTTTTTCCTTCAGCCAATAACGTCGCCCGATGAACCAAAGAATCAATGCCGCGAGCCAAGCCGCTGATAATACAAAATTTATTATTAATTAGACTAGGGATAATTTCATTTACCACCCGCTCGCCATAAGGTGAATATTTACGTGCGCCAATCACTGCTAAAGGAAAATAACCTTTACACTCTAACGTACCACGATAATATAATAATGGTGGTGGGCCATAAATCTCAAATAAAAGTGGCGGATAGTCTTCATCTAAAATCGTCACATACTTAATATCTTCTTTCTCCAGTCGACCTAAATATTTTTCTAAATCAAAAGTTTGCCGCCACACTACAAATTCATCCACAATCTTGGTTTCGATTTTAGCCTGTATTAAATTTTCTCGTGTCGCTTTATAAGCCAACTCTAAATTACCAAAAAAATCTAACAATCTCTTGGTACGCACTGGTCCAATTTTAGAAAAACAATTAAAGGCCACAAAATATTCGCGCATAAAAAATATTTACTTTACAAAATTTTGCCCGGTTCTAATTATCCAAGCAAATTGCCCCTCCGAAATTTGCGTAGAAAAATTAAAAGTCTGGGCAAGATCCTAAAAACTAAAAAGCCCCGAATAGCTCGGGGCAATAAATTACAAATATTAAATTTGTGGCGTAATACCCGGAAGCAATTCTGTGATATTTTTAAGTTCGGCCTCACTAAAGTGACCAAGCACAAACTTATCGGTTGGCATTTTTTCTCGCAATTCATTTTTAATACCAACTCGGATTCTTTTAAAGTTCTTGGTTTTTAAATAATCAATAATAGATTGTACGCCGTTGTGTCCAGCACTACTAGAATTTAAAGCCAACTTAAACTTACCCATATCAATATCTAGGTCATCATGAATAACAGTTAGAACTTCAGTTAAATCGGCATCCTTGGTTTTGAATAAGCCGACTTTCTTCGGTAACAAATGATAATAGTTTAGAATGGCAGCAACACTCTCGCCGGACTTATTCATAAAAGTTTGAGGCTTCACAAATAAATCACCATTTTTTTCACAGACATAGGCTTTGAACTTTTTTTCCAAACGCCAATTGCCTTCACCCACAAGAGTGTCGACAATTTTAAAACCAACATTATGTCTGGTTCTATCATATTGTGTGCCCGGGTTACCGAGACCAACAATTATTTTCATACTCAATATATAATAAAGGAGATAAATTTTTTCTAAACAAAATCTGGAGTTTTAGACTCTTTACGATTAGGGCCGGCATCGCCGATACCATGGATTTTTTTAGTTTTCGAAACTCTAATTTTAATCGGTGTACCAATAAAACTATATTTTTCCCGTAAACGGTTCTCCACGAAGCGAATATAAGAAAAGTGTAAATCATCAGCGTGACCGATACGCAATTCAAATTTCGGTGGATTAGAATGAGTTTGGGATAATTCATAAATACGAGGATGTTTAACACCCTTACCTTTTGATGGTTTATGAATTTTAACGATGCGACTTAAGAAATGATCCAATTGTGAATCACTTAAACGCAAAGAGCGCGCTTCGCCAATAGTTAAAATTAAATCAAAAATTTTATTAACTTTTTCACCGGATAATGCGGAAATAAAAAGTAACGGCGCCCACATTACAAATGGTAACTTACCATAAATATAATCAGTAAATTTTTTAGTGTTGCGCTCCGAAACTAAATCCCATTTATTTGCCAAGATCACAAAGCTTTTTCCACTTTCCACAATTTCGGAAATTAATGAAGCGTCTTGGTGAGTAATCTCTGAATTAATATCCAACATTAACAAAACAATATCCGCCTTATGCATCATCATCATGGAACGACCAATACTACTACTTTCTAAACCTTTCATTTTATGACCATGTTTACTAATACCGGCCGTATCAATCAAATTAATTACTTTACCCTTATAAATTATTTCAGTATTTTGTGGTTCACGTGTGGTATGAGGAATTTCACTTACGATCACCCGCTCATAACCCAATAAAGAATTTAAAAGTGAAGATTTACCCACATTTGGTTTACCAAAGATACAAACATTAATTTTTGGCACTTCTTCAACTTCCTCGCCCTCTTTTTTAACTTTATTCTTTTTAACTTTAAGTTTGGTAATAATTAAATCTAAAAGATCACCCGTACCAGATCCGGTCGCCGCTGAAAACATTACTGGCTCACCTAAACCTAGCTTATTAAATTCTGAAGCTTCACTGCGATTTTTAAAATTATCAACTTTATTTACCGCTAACAAAGTTTTTTTACTAAAAGTTTGATCGGCCTTTAAAAAAGCACCAATTTCTTTATCCGCTGGAAGTAATCCACTTTGACCATCTACTAAAAAAATAATTAGAGTAGCTCTTTTAAAGAAGTCGGCTACTTGTTTTTGAGTTTTAGTATTAACGGCATTTTCCTTCATTAATTTCTTGGTAGCTGCCTTACCGCTCACTAAATATTTAATATCAATGACACCGGCAGTATCTACCAAAGAAAAAGACGTTCCCAACCATTCCACTGGCCCGATATTACTATCACGAGTCGTGTTTTCAATATTAGAAACTAAAGCTTGATTTCTTTCGGTCAAGCGATTAAATAAGGTTGACTTACCAACATTGGTACGGCCAACAAGCGCGACGATTGGTCCTAATTCTTTTTCCATATAATTATTAATTCAAGGTTGTTGAAGTTGTTTGATTATTATTTTGTCCTAGGATTAAGATGAAATCCGGACGTATCTTAGAGGGATTATTCTTTATATCAGTTTTAATGTCATTAAGCAACCATTCTGGCAAGTTTGTCTCTACCAGCGCCCCAAGCTTGGTTTTTAGGACATTTAAGGCTTCCGGCTTATCACCATAGGTTAAATCATAAATAACAGCCTGACTAAAGTCTCTTTTACTAGAATTACTGACCGCGGAAACGTCAAAATTGGCCGTTTTTAGTTTTTCCGAGACAGTTGCCGCCAAACCACTGATATTGGTGCCATTTTTAATTTCCACCGAAGCTGGGGTATCAATCTTTAATTCCGCATTATCCAATTGACTTGGAGCTAAGGTATCAAAAATATTTTTTATAAACTCCGTCATCTTAGAAAAGTTGCCAGCACTAGGTAATAAAATGTAGGCCCCGGCTGCACTAACAGAATCATGTAAAAAATTTCCCGGCGAATTATCAAATGATTCGCTATGAATTTTATCTTTACCAGCCTCCTTAAATAAACTCCAAATTTTAAGACCATCAACAATACTAACATTGGTAGCGAAGTGATCTTTTAATTGCATAGCAATACTTGCCAACATACCAGGATGTAACAAATTACTTTTCTGTAATAGTTTTTCCTTTACCGCCGCAATCACTTTTTGTTGACGCTTACCACGAGCAAAATCAGAACCTTCCGGTCCAAGCGCATGGCGACTACGAGTATATTTTAAAGCTGTTGTTCCATTCATAGTTTGCACTCCTTTATCAAAATGCAAATGTTCAAAACGAGCATAGTAATCCGGATTATCTTCCTGGCCAGCAGCTGGATAAGTGTAGTCGTCAAAAGTATTTTCCACGTCAACCGTCACACCACCAAGTTCATCAACAATATTTACAAAACCGGAAAAATCTACGCGCACATAATATTGAATTGGTAATTCAAACATTTCACTTACCGCCTGCATAGCAACCAAACCACCCTCTTGATGATTTTTTTCCGCATAAGCATTAATCGAATTTATCTTACCATAACCACCATCTGGCATTTTCACCCACATATCACGCGGTATAGAAAATAACACCACTTCCTTGGTCGATGGTTTTAGACTAGCTAAAATCATTGTATCGGTTAAGTAAGCACCATCGTGACCTTTATCACCCATGCCCATCAGTAAAATATTAATCCGATCATCACTCTCGCCCATCACTTGTTTATTGGCAGTGTCAGAAAAAAGTTGTCCAACAATCGGCAAACGTTCATACCAAGTTTCCGAACTATCACCGGTAATAATCATCGTGATCGAAAAAATTATATAGACAGCTATTAAAAAACCAAAAACATAAAAAATTTTTGCCAATTTTTCTTTTTTTCGAAGCAACTTGGCGCGGCGCGCTTCATCAGCATCAATCTTTTCTTTAAAATCCAAATCTAATTCCGCCATAGAAAATAATAAACTTTATTGCCAAGCTCTTGGCAATAAAAAATCGCCACGCATCACAAATTTTTAATTAATTTATATAAAAATTATACACGAAAAATTGAAATTTTGACAATATTGTAAGTTACTGTAAAATTAACTTATAAACCCTAACAAATATGGAAAATATAATTAGTAGTCCGCAAAACGAAAAAATCAAAAAAATTATTAAATTGCAAAAAGCGCACGAACGCCGCAAACAAAATTTAATAATTATTGAAGGTGAGCGCGAAATCAAAATGGCCATCGACTCCGAAATTGAAATTGTGGACTTTTTTTATTGTCCAGAAATTATCGGCGGAGCAAAAACTCCAGCTTGGTTACCGATTGAAACTAATATCGTGAGCGAACTTGTTTTCCAAAAAATTGCCTACAAAGAAAATCCTGATGGTTTTTTAGCTTTAGCCCGACCAAAATATTTAGCCCCAGAAGAAATTAAACTCAGTAAAAATCCGATTATTATTATTTTAGAAGCTGTCGAAAAACCAGGAAATCTCGGTGCTATACTGCGCACAGCCCACGCGGCCGGGGTAGATGCTGTAATCATTAATGATCCACAAACAGATATTTACAACCCCAACGTAATCCGTGCTAGTATGGGTCATATTTTTAGCAAACAAACCGTTGTTATGTCAATAGACGAAACGATAAAATGGCTAAAATCAAACAAAATAAAAGCCTTGGCCACCACAATCACGGCCAAAAAGTTTTATCATCAAGTCGATTTAAGCACCCCCTTTGCTATCATTATGGGCACAGAAAAATTTGGAATTAGCACTAAATGGCTCGATGAAATCAAAACTGAGATCAAAATCCCGATGAAAGATAACATCGACTCTTTGAATGTTTCCGTCTCAACTGCTATCATTATATATGAAGGCCAGCGCCAAAGAGACTTTGTTGACTTTTAAACATCTTTCTGATAAATTGAAAAAGAATTTTTCCCTAACAAGGATGTCTGCGCCTGTAGTTCAGCGGATAGAACATTAGCCTTCTAAGCTAAATACGATGGTTCGATTCCATCCGGGCGCACAAAGAAATAATTAAATATTCAAAAATATGGCTTTTTTAATCATTCTTGGGTTAATTTTATTAGCGATTTTAATTTGGGCATCTAATGATTTCTTCAACATTGTTTATCGCGGTTTTGCCCCACTGTTCCCTTTTTTCACAATCAACACCAAGATGACTGATCTGATTTTGCACAGCGTTACCTTAAAACCGAACGTCACAATTTTTGAATTAGGAGCTGGTCCAGCAAAATTCTTACAAGCCGCTGAAAAAATTCAACCTCAAGCCAATTTAATTGGAATTGAATATTCACTTGTTCCTTATTTGATAGGTAAATTTTTACTAAAAAAAGTAAAAAGTAATATCAAATTAATTCAGCAAAATTTATACAAAACTGATATTAGTCACGCCGATTTAATTTACTGCTATTTAATTCCGAGCATGATGGGTAAATTAGCAGAAAAAGTTAAAAAGGAATGTCGCAGCGGAACATTAATAATCAGTTATATGTTTTCCATTCCTGGTTTAGAGTTAAAAAAGACAATTCAGAATAATAATGAAACGACATACATTTACGAAATATAATTAATTTTATATAGAATGGTGCCTATGGTTTAGCGGTAGAACGCCTGGTTGTGGTCCAGGTAGTCTGGGTTCAACTCCCAGTAGGCACCCAAGAAATAAAAAGATCTGGTTTTACCGGGTCTTTTTATTTTAATTGACAAAACAATATATTAATACTAAGATTTTAAATCAATTTAGCACTTTAACAACACAAACCTTTAAAAAAATAGTCATGGGAACAGTTCTTATCTTTATCGGAATAATTATTATTAGTTTAATTATCGGATTAATAATCAGAAATTTATACCGTCAGAAAAAAATTAACAAAATTAAATTCGAGGCCACAAAAAATCTCAACGAAAAACGCATCGATTATGACCCCGCTTTTACAATTATTAAAAATTGTCTATCGCTACCACAAAAAGAAACTAATGATTTAAAAGAAACATTAAAATTATATTTTGTGGAAGCTTTTTATGCTTGGAAAATTGAAGAGCTGGGAGATTTAATAACTCTTTGTTTAGAATCGGAAAATTATTTTAGAAACGAACTAGATTTAGCTTTTCGCATAATACCGGGTCGGCGCTTAAGTGAAATCATTACCGAAACTACCTTAAAAGAACCAAACGCTCTCGCCGGTATTAATGACGCCAAAAAACTTATGTTGCTACACTGGTATCTGCACCGCACCATTCAAGAATACTATTTAAGTGATAAAGTTATTAATGAATTAGAAGCGGATCTAGAAATAATAAATCTTAAAACAAGACCAGATGTAATAATTTTACGAGCCGAAATAGCCAAAATAAAAGCTATCCGAAAACCAGGCTCATATTAAAATATAAAAACCAAAAGCTCCGAATTTATTCGGAGCTTTTTTATTTGAAAAATTTTTGCAGAAAATAATTTACGCTTTCTTCACAAACTCTGACTTTAAAAACATCGCGCCGACACCGTCAACTTTACAGGAGATATTATGACCATCGTGTTTATCAACTAATAATATATTTTTTACTTTAGTGCCAGCCTTAATTCCAGAGGCTGAGCCTTTTACCTTTAAATCTTTAATAACCGTTATTGAATCGCCGTTACTAAGAACATTACCATTAGAATCAAGTACTATTTTTTCAGATGACTCATTCTCGGACGCTTCATTTAAATCAGCCGGATTCCATTCATGAAAGCATTCCAAGCAAACCCACATATTTTTATCTTGGTAGGTACTTTCCGATTTACATTTTGGACATTGATGTTCGTTGGTCATATTTTTTTATTATTATAAATTTTAATATCTTTCATCCTAGCATTTTAAAATGATTTGGCAAACATTGACAAATTGCCTAAAATTTGCTAATTTTATTAAATAAGCGTCGCAACTTAACAAAAAAAGAAAGAGAGGTAATTATGGAGAAAAATTTAGAGGACGAAAGAAAAGTCGTCATTAAAACTGGTACCAAAATTGTCCTTACTAAAATACTGAAAAAACCCAGAGTTAAATCAGTCTTTGAAATCGGACAAAAATTAAGCGGAACCCTAACCATGGATGTAGAATATGGCAGACCACTTTATTTAAAAGAATTTGATGGTCGAGCCACTACCAGTAATGTTATTGCTAGCTATAATCAATTATGCGACACAAAAACAATACTTATTATGGAAACACAAAAATCCATTTATTCAGTCAGAATTGTCGAAGATGATAATGATGAAGAATTCAAAAAATGGAGCATCTAAAAATATCATAAAGGAAATTTGCAATATAATTTCCTTTTTTATTGACAAATACCTAAAATTTCGCTAAACTTCATAATTAAGAAATTAATAATTGTAACTTAAAAACATATACAGTCATGGATAAAAATAGATACTGGCACAAAACTTGTGCTTACACCGAAAAATGATCAACCAACAATCGCCGGAATATTAAAAGAAGCCGCTGAAAATGGTAAATCATTACGATTAGACCAAGGTAATAGCATTATTACCGGACGCATCGTGCGCATCGATGTCGAAAGAAAAGAAATAAAAACAAAAAACTCGAATTACTCGTTTAGAATCGTCGACAATGAAAATGACCCAGAGTTTCAAAAATTATTTAACAAAAATTAATCAACATCAAAAACAACAAAAGGAATTACGCAACATGTAGTTCCTTTTTTATTTGAAAAATAAATATTTCTGCCAATTTTTTTCATTAACCTTATCAATCTTTTTAGCCCGAGAAACTTTAAATTTAGCAATTTTTGTACGGCGCAAAGCTGATAAATATGCCCCACAACCAAGTTCTTGCCCTAAGTCATAAGCAATCGACCGAATATAAGTACCACTGGAACAATAGATACGTAAACTTAATTTTGGCCAGGAATATTTTAAAATCTTTATTTTGTAAATGGTAATTTTACTAGGAAGTCTTTCAATTTCAATATCTTTGCGTGCCAATTCATATAATTTTTTACCATTAACCTTTTTAGCGCTAAACATCGGCGGGACTTGCAACTGTTCACCCTTAAACTTCTTTAAAGCTATTCTTATTGCTCGCCGTTTAATTTTTTCACCTTGATATTCATTTGTAATTTCACCCTCACTATCATAAGTGCTGGTAGTTTTACCTAAAAATACTTCAGCTACGTATTCCTTGTCCATTTTCACAAATTGGCTTATTTGTTTGGTCGCTTCCCGGCCAATCGCCAAAATTAACAAACCGGTAGCGCGCGGATCGAGCGTTCCAGCATGTCCAATTTTTTTAATTTGGGTGATGCGCCGCAATTGCCATACAATAGAATGCGATGATCGACCAAACGGCTTATCAATAAGAATAAAGCCAGATTTTTTATTTAGATTATCCATAATTTATGTTATAATACAAATATCATAAACTTATAATTAAAAAATGTAAAATATGCCAAATCCAATCAAATATAATATTGAGAAAGAATTGCCATCTATTATTTTAATTTTATTCACACTCGTTTTAAGCGCCGTTTCCTATCCAAATTTAAATGACCAAATTGTTACTCACTGGAATCTAGCCGGTGAGGCTAATGGTTGGTCTAGCAAAACTTTTTTTCTCTTATTCTTCCCTGGCCTAACTATTTTTATATATGGTCTTTTTCTTGCTCTACCCTTCTTTGATCCTAAAAAAGAAAACTACATTGATTTTGCTGAAACCTATACTAATTTTAAAACCTTATTAATTGGAGTGCTCACGGCCATTTATACTATCAGCCTACTTTCCAATCTCGGCTACCTAATTAACATCGGAAAAAGCGTCTCCTTAATTATTGGCGCTATGATGATTGCTATTGGCTTTATGTTAAAAGATATAAAGAGCAATTGGTTCGTTGGTATTCGCACACCCTGGACCATGTCTTCCGTGACGGTTTGGGAAAAAACCCACCATATTAGTGTTTATTTTTTTAGCATCATGGGTTTAAGTATTATAATTGCACCATACTTAAGTAATCCTTGGAATATAACTATCTTCATCCTCGGAACACTACAAATGATTCTTGGTGTTACAATTTATTCTTATTTAGCCTACAAAAAAGAGAACAATAAAAAATAAACTTATGCACGAAGACAATAATACTAAAAATCAAAGTTTAGATAAAATTTTTACCGACCTAAAAAGTTCAGCCTCCGGTCTTAGCTCTGACGAAGCCAAGGAACGCCTATCGGTTTATGGGCCAAATAAAACTAAAAAAAATGAGGAGCTTTCTCTATTTTTAAAATTCCTAACTTATTTTAAAAATCCAGTCATCATTATTTTAATCTTCGCCGTCATAATTTCACTCATGACTGGTGACAATCGAAACTCGATTGTTATTGGAGTCATGATATTATTAAGCGTGGCTCTAAATTTTCAACAAGAATATAAATCCGGCAAAGCCGCTGAAAAAATTGCTAAGAAAATTGCCCTCTACGCCGTCATTATTCGTGATGGCGCTGAAAGCAAATGCCTCGCTGAAAAAATTGTTCCTGGAGATATTATTTCTTTGTCAGCCGGTGATATCATCCCAGCCGATGGACAAATTATTGAGTCCGACGATTTCTTTATTAATGAATCAAACTTAACCGGTGAAAGTTTTCCGGTAGAAAAAAGACGTGATGAACAAAATATTGTTTATTCTGGCACCAATGTTCTTTCAGGCTTCGCCAAGGTCATTATTACTAAAACCGGTAGCGCCACCGAATATGGAAAAATTGCCGACAAGATAAATGAACACAGTCAAAGCAATGCTTTTGAACTTGGTATTAATAAATTTGGTACTTTTTTAATAAAAATTATCGTACTCATCGTTTCGGCGATTTTTATTATTAACACTTGGCAACACAAAGGCTTATTAGAGTCGTTAGTTTTTTCTGTGGCAGTTGCCGTTGGTGTAACACCAGAACTGCTGCCGATGATTATGAGTGTTAATATGGCTAAGGGTTCAATCAACATGGCCAAAAAAGGCGTGATTGTAAAACGCTTAGGCGCGATTCCAGATTTTGGCAGCATGGACATTCTTTGTACCGATAAAACCGGCACCCTAACCCAAGATCGCATTACTGTTATTAAATATTTAAATGGTGCTGGCAATGAAGATGAAAGCGTGTTGGAGCATGCTTACATTAACAGTCATTTTGAAACTGGAATTAAAAGTATTCTCGATAAAGCCATTACCGGTTTCAAAGAGTTCTCTGTAGTTGATCATAAAAAAGTTGATGAAATCCCTTATGACTTTTTACGTAAACGATCTACAATTATTTATACATATGGCTTAGAAAAGAAAATGGTTTTAAAGGGCGCGCCAGAAGAAGTTTTTAAAATTTGTAAATTCTATAGCGATAACAATGCAACCAAAAAATTAGATGACAAAAAACTATTAGCCTTAAAAAAGATCTACGATGATCTAAGTGGTCAAGGTTTTAGAGTTTTAGCTATTGCCAGCAAAGATTTAACTGATACAAAAGAAACCTACAAAAAAGAAGATGAAGTTGATATGATTCTGTCCGGTTTTATCGCTTTTTATGATCCACCAAAACTTGAAGCAAAAGCAACAATTGAATTCATGACTAAACATGGAATTGAAATGAAAATTTTAACTGGTGACAGTCCTTTGGTGGCCAAGAAGATTTGTGAAGATTTAGATATTAAAATTAAAGGTATCGTGACGGGTGATGAATTTGATCTTGATACTATGAATGATAAGGCATTATCTTTAATCGCTATAAATAATAATATTTTTGCCCGCTTCTCACCAATTCAAAAAGAAAGAATAATTGAAATCTTAAAAAAGAACGGTAATGTTGTTGGCTACATGGGTGACGGTATTAATGACGCACCATCACTTAAAACTGCTGACGTTGGTATCTCGGTTGATAATGCTGTGGATGTTGCTAAAGAAACAGCTGATATTATTTTAATGAAGAAAGGGTTAAAAGAATTAATGGACGGCGTCTTAGAAGGTCGCAAAACTTTTGGTAACACCATGAAATATATCATGATGAATTTAAGTTCTAATTTTGGCAATATGTTTTCCATGATTGCCGCTTCACTTTATTTACCATTTTTTCCGATGTTGCCAGGACAAATTTTAGTCAATAATTTTCTTTATGATTCCTCCCAACTCGCCATACCTAGCGATCAAGTTGATGCTGACTATTTAAGAAAACCAAAGCACTGGGATATGAAAGTGATTAAAAAATTTATGATAGTGTTTGGACCAATCAGCTCGCTTTTTGATATTATAACTTTTTACATTCTTTATAAAGTTTTTTCTTTTAGCGGATCATTGTTTCAAACCGGTTGGTTTATTGAATCACTTGCCACTCAAACTTTAGTTATTTATATTATTCGTACTAAAAAAATTCCATTTCTCCAGTCATCACCAAGCAAATATTTAGCCGCCTCAGCTTTAACTGTGGTAATTATTGGTTTAATAATTGGCCAAACATTTATCGGTTCCTATCTTGGCTTTAGCCCCCTACCCTTAAAAGTCTTAGCTATAATTGCAATATTAGTTTTAATTTATTTAGTAATGGTTGAATTTACAAAAAGATTTTTCTACAATTATATGTGTACTAAATATGAAATCTAAAAAATAATCATATGAAAAAAAATTTTGACGGTGTGCCGCGAGAAATAATATTTGGCTTAATTTTTATTGGCCTCATCATTACTATTAGTTTATTTTTTTGGCGCGAACAATCACTACTTAAAAATCAAACTGATACCGTGGTTATAAATGGCCAAACGATTGATGTTCAAATTGCCGATACCAATCAACTACGTTATCAAGGCCTAAGTGGGCAAAAAAAGATTTGCGAACTATGCGGCATGTTATTTATTTTTCCAGAAACAAAAGTTGAAGAAATGGTAATGCGCAATATGAATTTTCCTTTAGACATTATCTATATCAATAATAATAAAATAGTAAAAATTGATGCCAACCTTTTGCCGGAAGGTGCTGATCCACTTTTTATTTATTCCTCAGAACTTCCAGTTGATTATATTTTGGAAGTTAATTCTAGCTTCACTGATAAATATGATATCACTGTCGGCAATGAAGTTACTTTTAATTTTAAAAATAAAAAATAGTTCAAAAAAATATTGAATAATTTTTAAAAATTTGCTAAAATATATTTAGGAAGAAAAAAAATATTTTTAGTTCTTTAAAATCTGAGGAGGAGCGTGTTCTTTTTACTAAGAGGCGACGATTTATTTTTCTTTATTAGGTACTAAAAATGTTTTAGTATTTTGATATAGGAAAATAAAGGTCGATTTTCCTTTTTTATAAAACACTCTTTGTTTTAAAAATATGGCTACTAAAAAAGTTGTCAAAAAAGTTGCTGCAAAAAAACCAGCTGCAAAAAAAGTTGTTAAAAAAGCTGTGAAAGCTGTAAAAAAAGTTGCTGCAAAAAAACCAGCTGTTAAAAAGGCTGTGAAAAAAGTAGTAAAAAAAGTTGCTGCAAAAAAACCAGCTGCTAAAAAAACTGCTAAAAAGAAATAGTCTAGTCTCTTTTAAGCTCCTCCTCGGATTTCAAAGAAATAAAAATATGAACAAAAAAAAATATATTATCGCTTTTATAATTTTAGTTGCCGTTATCATCGGGGCAATTTTTTTTATAACAAAAAATTCCAAACCAGCTGTGGACAACTCGAGTAATAAAAATAAAAATAATAATCTCACTACACCAACGCCACTAGTTGAGGGGCGTGTACCAGAAACTTGGAACGACATTAACATTCGAACTGAGGAAATAAAAAATTTAATTGCGCAAAAAATAAATCAATCACCAAAAAATGTTACCGCCACTATTAGTTATGAGGACGGAACATTCGCTGATGGTGTTTTTATAGTTACAGCCGCAAGCGTAAACACTACCACCACTCCCAACAATACAACCAATATATTCTTAGCCATGAAAAACAATGGTAAGTGGGATGTACTTTGGACTGGTGAAAATAATTTCCCTTGTTCAATAGTTAATCAATATAAAATGCCCGAGAGAATTTCCCGTGATTGCAAATAAATCTATGAATAATAAAAAATCAGGCTTCACTCTAGTGGAACTATTAGTATCTATCGGGATCATTGGATTATTGGTAACCATCTCTATCGTTAGTTACAGCAAAATCTCTGCTAACAGTCGAGATAGTCGTCGTATTGCCGATATTGCTATTATTCAACAAGCTCTGGAATTATACCACCGTGATGAAGGTTTTTACCCAAGTAGCCTAATATCCGGTCAAGTCCTGCGCGGATCTAGTACTAATAATATATACCTTGCTAGCGTGCCTAAAGCGCCAACACCAAATGATGGCACTTGTTCCAGCACCGCTAATCTATATAACTACACTTTTATCAGTGACGATGAATATCGCCTAAGTTATTGTTTAGGTGATGACACTGGCAAGACAGTTAAGGGTGAACATTGTGCCACTGATCAAGCTTTTATTGGTCAAGCCGCTTGTCCGACGCCAGCCTTTTCGCCTGCTAGTATAGCTGGATTAAATCTTTGGTTTAGCGCTGACTATGGTATAACCAAAGACACTAATAATAAAATTAGCTCTTGGCTTGATCGTAGCGGCAACGCCAACAACGCCAACCAGGCAACTACCGATGATAAACCATCCATTATAGTTGATAATAATTTTAACAATAGATCAGTATTATCATTTGATGGTAATGATGGATTATTTTTTAATTACCCGCTATCACTTTCTAAGTGGTCGATATTTAGTGTAATAAAATATATTTCCGGCAGTCGCTTCCCTTTAATATCTAATGACCTTTTGAGACAAGGGTTAGTGTTGGAGAGTGGACAATTTTATACCTTCGGTGCCGGACAAGACTTATCTATTGGATATACAGCTCCGACAAGCTATAAAATAATTAGCTCTATTTATGATGGGGCAACAAATAATATCTATGAGAACGGTAATCTTGTTGGTGGCTCTTCTGGTGCAACATCTATGAACGTTGATAATATTGGCCTGTACTTATATTCAAATGCTGTTGGTAATTATGCCGAAACTATTGTGTACAACAACAATTTAAATACTGACAATCGCAAAGCGGTTGAGGATTATTTAAACTCCAAATATAATCTTTATTAAAAGGTTCCATAAAAAAAATCGAGCCATACACTGGCTCGATTTTTTATTGCTCTTTTATTTTATCAGATCTAGTAATTTATTTTTTTCACGCTCTAATATCTCTTCATCAACAGCTTCGATATTTACCCGAATTTTATTTTCCGTATTAGAGGCGCGGACATTAAACCAAAAGTTCGGATAAGTCACAGACAAACCATCAATCTTGGTGATTTTGCCATCTTTATATTTAGCGGCTAAAGATTTTAATACTTTATCTTTATCAGGAACATCAATATTGATTTCCGGAGTAGCAAAATATTTTTCATAAGGCGCAATATATTTTTCCATGCTCTTTTTTGATTCTGACAAAGCTTCTAGTAATTTTAAAATCATAATCACTGGGGCTTCAAAACAACCCACCGACATATTTAAATAAAAGTGCCCAGACGATTCACCGGAAAAATAAATATTTTCCTTAATCATTTGTTCTTTAATCAACGAATGACCAACACGAGTAACCACTGGGATGCCACCGGCCGCCAAAATCATGTCTTCAGTGATTTTTCCAGGGCGAACATCATAACCAATTTTAGCACCTGGTCGATCGCGTAAAAACATTTGGGCTAACAAACCGCGAATTATTGCCTGTTTAATTATATTACCTTTATTATCTACAAAGAAAACACGATCACCGTCACCATCAGTACTAATACCCAGGTTAGCTTTTTCCTTTTTAACCATCGCCTGTAGGTCGGCTAAATTTTCTGGTTTTAGTGGATCAGCTTCATGGACTGGAAAAGTACCATCTAATTTAAAATTCATCTTAATAACTTCTAATGGAAATTTAGCCAGAACAGCTTCAAGGTATTGTGCGCCCATACCATTTGCAGTATCAACTACAATTTTTAAGGGCTTAATATTTTTAACTCCAGATCGTTCCATATCATAAGCAACGTGCTCCTCCAAAATATTATTATGAATAGTAACCTTACCAATTTCAGTACAAATATTTTTTTCTCCCGAAATAATTTTATCCCGTAAAATTAACAGACCATTGTTTTCACTTACTGGTCTAGCATGATCTAAAACAACTTTAAAGCCATTCCACTGCCCCGGATTATGGGAAGCTGAAATCATAAGACCACCATCATAAGAAAAGTTAGCCACTGCAAAATAAAAAGTTGGGGTGGAAACAAGACCAATGTCAATCACATTAGCACCGCCAGCCACCAAACCTCGAATCAAAGCTTCTTTTAAACTTGGTGAGGATAAACGCATGTCATGCCCGACAACAATTTTAAAGCCACAACGATCAGGAACTATTTGGCTACGAAAAGACATGTAAGCTAGACCTAAGTGATAAGCAAAGTCATCATCAAAATCTTGACCATAAATACCACGAATATCATAAGCTTTAAAAATACTTGGATTAAACATATCTTTATATATAAGCTAACTTTATTTTTCTATTTTTCTAAACACCAACCAAGAGGCGCCGCAACCCATACAAATTGCCCACAAAGAAGCAATCCAACCTAAAATTGGAATTGAGAATATCATCCAACAAACAAACACGCCAACCGTCATTTCTAATAATAATTTTTCGCTTTCTTTTTGTTTCAATTTTTTAAATATTAAACGACCAATAAAAATAGCTGTTAATAATTTGCAAGCGAAGTTTGCCAACAACCAAAGTCCAGCTAAAATCAAAGCTAGAGGAATACCAATAACTGTTAAAGCTAAAATAATACAAATAATTGGACTAACGAAGAATAAGATAAATCCCCAACCAATTGAAGCCCAATGATCAGTTTTAATTCTATCAGTAATTTTAATAGTGGTTTTACGCCATAAACTAACAATTATTAATCCAACTAGTAGAGCTGAGAAAATAGCGTAAAACTGACTCATAATATAAGCTAAGAATAAATTTGGACGCGCCTGGCTTTCGGCCTGACGAACAATTTGACCGCCAACATTATCTTTATTTATTTTTGCTTCCTGCTCACTGCTATAAGTAACATTACCAGCAACTTTAGCGCCATCAGCAATTATTAAACCCGTATTCTTATCACCATTGTATTGTCCGATCTTAACATTAATGCCATCGCCAACAGTACCGGCTACCAATAAATTATTAGCGGCGCCATAAATACTACCACCAACGGTACCGCGGAATTCACTTTTATCAACTGCTAAAAGAATATCACGTCCAACCTTAGCATTAGCTGAAATAAGTGCTGTAGCTGACATAAGATTAACATTACGTGCTACTGCGCCATTAATATCAATATTATTACCAGCCACACGAACATTACCATTAACTTCACCGTTTATATTTAAGCTTTGAGCAGCACAAATTACATCTCCATCAACCTTACCGTTAATAACCACATTTTGCCCGGCACAAATTACATCACCTAAAATTTGACCATCAATTGTTAAATTTGAGGCAGCCGTATAAAAATTACCGGAAATAATCTGGTCTTTCGGAATATAAACTGAGTCGCCACTGCGCACCTCAAAAGCCCGCGCCGCAGAAAATGGCAAAACAAGAGCGATTAAGGCAAAAAGACCGATTTTTAGAAATAATTTTTTTGACATAAATTTGTTATTATTATATTGTTAGTTATACGTTATTATTATACTCCAAAAATATGCGCCAAGCAATATTGGAATTACTAAGTGCTGATTTCAAAAAAATTAAAAATTACGATGATTTTTCTGATTTAAAGCGAAAAATTTCTAAAAAATACGATATCGACCTCTTGTTGAATTCGGAAATTTTACGTGAGCACAAACAATTACTTGCCTCCAAAAAAATCGACGCCAAAACTCGAGCTAATTTGTTATTGGCTAGCAACCTTCTACGTAAACGTGCCATCAGAACTCTTTCTGGTATTGCCCCAGTGGCTGTATTAACTAAACCATATCCTTGCCCAGGAAACTGTGCTTATTGTCCAAAAGAAACTGATGTTCCAACCAGCTACCTATCCAATGAACCGGCCGTGATGCGAGCTATTCGCTGCCAATATGACCCTTATAAGCAAACTGTTTTGCGATTAAAGGCTCTAGAAAACAACGGACACGAACCAAATAAAATTGAAATCATTGTAATTGGTGGCACATGGAGTTATTTACCGGACAAATATAAATATTGGTATATTTTAAATTGTTTTCGCGCAATCAATGACTTTTCTAAAATTAAAAAAGGTTTGGATAGCGGTGATGATAAAATTACCGGTGACAACAAATTAAATGTTGCCAAGGGGATTATTAATAAAGTTAAAGCACCTTATAAACAAAATTTAAGTTTGGAGTTTTTACAAGCCGAATTAAAACGAGAGCAGAAAAAAAATGAAAAAGCCCCCTATAGCATGATTGGCTTAACCCTTGAAACTAGACCTGACTATATTAATGCTAAAGAATTAGAACAAATGCGCGACCTTGGAGCAACTCGTGTCGAAATTGGTGTACAAGCAATTGATGATAAAATTTTAGAATTAAATCAGCGTGGTCATAATGTCGCTGAAATTACGCGAGCCACAAAAATGTTACGTGATTACGGCTTTAAGGTCACTTATCATTTCATGCCCGCTCTACCTGGATCAACCCCGGCCAAAGATTTGGAAATGTTTAAAGAATTATTTTCTAATCCAAACTTTCAACCTGATCAAATAAAATTTTATCCCACTGTTGTTACCAAGGGGAGTTTATTATATGAATGGTGGAAAAAAGGTAAATACAAACCTTATACCGATGCCGAATTGGAGAACTTAATTGCCGAATGCAAAGTTATTGTTCCGGAATATGTGCGCATTATTCGTTTAATTCGCGACATCCCAGGAGAGTCAATCATCGCCGGCAATCTCATAACTAACTTACGTCAAGTTATTCAGCAAAAAGGCATTAAATGTCGTTGTATTCGCTGTCGCGAGGTCCGTGATGGCTTAATCCCAAGTCGCGGTGATAAAGCCGCTAAACTTTTTGTCACACAATATGCGGCTGGCGAGGGCACAGAATATTTTATTAATTTTTCCAGTGCCGATAAAGAAAAAATCTATGGCTTTTGTCGTTTACGCGTTAACCATCATAGCCCGATTGCCCCAGCCCTAGTCCGCGAACTTCACGTTTACGGTGTCTTAGTTAAAATTGGTGGGGACAAAAAAATTCAACATGCTGGTTTTGGTAAAAAATTAATGGCTGAAGCCGAAAAAATTGCGCGCAAAAATAAATGTTCCGAGATAGCAGTTATTTCTGGAATTGGCGTGCGTGGTTATTATAAAAAACTTGGCTATAAACAAAAAGGCACTTATATGTTAAAATACTTACATGAATAATAAAAACTCCAACTTTAAAACATCCGGCTTAATCCCAGTTTTATTTGCTTTCTTGGGCAACCTTTTTATTTGCTGTATAAAATTTTTCGGTTTTTTCATATCAGGCTCAAGCGCCTTATTTTCCGAGGCTGTGCATAGCCTGGCCGATACCAGTAATCAATTTCTCCTAGTGATTGGTATTAGAAAATCAGTTAAACAAGCCGATGATAAATATAATTATGGTTATGGGCGCGAACGTTTTGTGTGGGCCCTGATTTCTGCTTGTGGCATTTTCTTTGTAGGTTGTGGCATCACAGTTTATCATGGTTTAAATATTTTAATGCACCCAGAAAGCATAAAATTAAATAATATAATTTTTTATATTTTAATAGCTTCTTTTATTATTGAGTCCATTACTTTCTATATTGCCTACCGTCATCTAAGAAAACAAAGTCATGAAAAAAAGTGGAGTAAAATTTTAAAATATGGCGACCCAACTACACTGGCCGTATTATATGAAGACGGCTTGGCCGTGCTCGGCGTTTTAATTGCCTTACTTGGTATTATGATGAGTCATCTTACCGGTAAAATTTATTGGGATGCTATATCATCAATTATCATTGGTTTAATGTTGGGTGTGATGGCGATAATTTTAATTGCTAAAAATCGCAATTATCTTTTAACTAAATCTATTCCGGATGATATGAGAGAAAGAGTGATTGAAATTTTAGAAATGGAACCAACAATTGAAAAAGTTTTAGATTTCAAATCATCCGTAGTAGATATTAATAAATATTTAATTAAATGTGATATCGAATTTAACGCTGCCGCTTTAATGAA
The DNA here is from genome assembly GCA_037137655.1 of Candidatus Falkowiibacteriota bacterium. Classification (GTDB taxonomy): domain Bacteria; phylum Patescibacteriota; class Patescibacteriia; order Patescibacteriales; family UBA12465; genus JBAXJX01. The sequence continues at coordinate 157,097 of JBAXJX010000002.1, read as the reverse complement.
GTATTTAGATCAACATGATTTCTTAGATCATGAATATGAAAAAGTGAAAGACGATTACAATGAGTTTATGAAATTCTGCGTCGACTTCATGGATCGTGTGCCCCGCATGGTCGGCCGCGAGATTGATAAGATTGAAAAGAAAATAAAAGATGAATTCCCGGAAATTGTTTTTATCGATATTGAGATAAATTAAGCCTCACAAAAAAGAGCTCCAATGTGGAGCTCTTTTTTTATGGTTAAATTATTTTTTCTTTCTCTTCAATTTTTTCTCAGTTTCCAAAACCGCTAAAGTGGTTTTTAGAACTGTATCTGGAATTAAGGAAATACTATCGATTCCCAGTTCTACTAACATCTGCGCAAATTCTGGAAAATCACTTGGGGCTTGACCGCAAATTCCAACTTTAGTTTTTGTTTTTTTAGCGCTAGCAATTAATTGAGTAATCAATTTTGTTACCGCCGCATTTTTTTCATTTGACACACCAGCCACATTTAAACTAGTACTGGAATCACGATCAATGCCCAACGTTAACTGAGTTAAATCATTGGAGCCAATAGAGAAACCATCAAAATATTTAGCAAACTCTTCTGCTAAAATAATATTCGCTGGAATTTCGGCCATCACATAAATTTGCAAATCATTTTTACCACGCACTAAACCATGTTGCGCCATAATCTTTTGCACCTTCAAACCTTCTTCAATAGTACGACAAAATGGAATCATAATTTTTACGTTCTTTAAACCATATTCATCACGCACTCTCTTTAAAGCGCGGCATTCCAATTTAAAGGCTGGTAAAAATTTTGGATTATAATAACGATTGACACCACGATAACCAATCATCGGATTTTCTTCTTTTGGTTCAAAGTCGCGACCACCAAGCAAGTTGGCATATTCATTAGATTTAAAATCGGACAAACGAACAATCACATCTTTTGGATAAAAAGCCGCCGCAATCATGGCCACACCACTCGCTAATTTGTCGACAAAAAATTCGGATTTATCTTTATAACCTTGAGTTAAAACGGCAATTTGTTTTTTAACTTTTTGATCTTGTAATTTATCAAAATTAATTAAAGCCAAAGGATGAGCTTTAATCGAATTATTAATAATAAATTCTAAACGAGCTAAACCAACACCATCATTCGGAATAAATGAAGTGGCAAAAGCCAAATCTGGCTCGGCCGCATTCATCATGATTTTAGTGTTCGGGTGTTTAATGTTTTTAATATTAGTTTTTTCCACTTTGAATGGCAAAATTCCCTCATAAACAATTCCCTCATCACCGCCCGCACAAGACACCGTCACTTTATCACCAGAATTTATTTTAGTTGTGCCGTTAGCTGTGCCAACCACACATGGAATACCAAGCTCACGAGAAATAATCGCCGCATGACAAGTTCGGCCGCCACTATTAGTCACAATAGCCGAAGCGATTTTCATAATTGGCTCCCAATCTGGATCAGTCATAGTCGTCACTAACACTTGGCCTGGTTTAAAATTTGTAATGTCTTTCACATTTAAAATTTTATTAACCACACCTGTGCCAATTTTACTACCAACACTTTGGCCACTCACAACTACCGCTGATTTTTTAGATAATATATAGCGCTCTAAAATATTAACATCTCTTTGACTTTGAACTGTTTCGGGCCGAGCCTGAATAATATAAAGTTTATCGTCCTTATCCAAAGCCCATTCCATGTCCATAGCCTTCTTGTAATGATTCTCAATTAACACCGCCCATTCACCCAACTTCGCAATTTCTTTATCGGTGATAGAAAATTTTTGTTGATCCGCTAAACTAACTGGAATATTTTTCACTGGATTTTTTGGATCCGCATTATAAATCATGCTCACATCCTTGCTACCTAATTTTTTCGAGATTACTTTTTTGGTTGGTTTAAAATAATAAAATTCATCCGGATTAACACGACCCTGCACAATATTTTCTCCTAAACCATAAATCGAATGGATTAAAGCCGCGTTTTTAAAACCAGATTCCGTATCAATCGAAAACATCACGCCAGATGCTTTAGAATGAATCATCTTTTGAATACCAACAGATAATGAAATTTTAAAATGATCAAAACCTTTATCTGCTCGATAAGAAATAGCGCGATCCGTAAATAAAGAAGCAATACATTTACGTACTGCTAACAACAATTCTTTTTCACCAGTAATATTTAGGAATGTTTCTTGTTGTCCAGCGAAAGAAGCATCTGGCAAATCCTCGGCCGTCGCACTCGATCTCACGGCCACAGCTAAATTTTTAACTTTATATTCTGAGCACAATTTACGGTAAGACAAAATTATTTCCTTAGTTAAATCGACCGGCAATTCAGTTTGAATAATTAAATCACGCACCGCCTTACCATGAGCAAAAATATTACGCACATCTTTTGTATCCAAATCTTTTAAGATGTCCTTAATCTGTTTTTTAATCCCACCAGCAATTAAAAAATGTTGGTAAGCCGCTGCCGTGGTCGCAAACCCATTCGGAACGCGAACGCCAGCCGTAGCCAAAGTTCGGTACATTTCACCGAGTGAAGCATTTTTGCCACCAACGGTCGGAACGTCCTTTATTCCCAAATCCTTAAAAAACCTGGTAAAATTTGTTTTTTTCATAATAATTTTACTTTTTTAAATTAATTAGTTATTATTATTATACCACAAAATTGCGGGCGTGGCGAAATTGGTATACGCACTTGCCTTAGGAGCAAGCGGAGCAATCTATGAGAGTTCGAGTCTCTCCGCCCGCACAAACAAAAAAACTCCAAATTTATGATAAATTTCCTGCACAGCTTTAATCCCCAACCGATTTTAGCTTCTTTTGGCGCACTCCATATTTATTGGTATGGCCTTTTTATGGTTAGCGCTATTAGTGTTGCTCTAATCATAACTATATACTTAGCCCGGTATTATAAAATTTTAAGTGAGACTATTATTGATTTAGGTTTTTGGGTAATCATTAGCGGTTTACTGGGGGCGCGCATTTATGACTGTTTTTTAAATTTTAATTATTATCTCCAAAATCCACTTGATGTTTTTAAAATTTGGCAGGGCGGACTAGCCATTCACGGAGCCTTAATTGGTGGACTGATTGCTTTTTTTATTTTTATAAAAAAATATACCAAAGATAATAACTTAAATTTTAAAATCGAGTTTTGGAAAATTGCTGCCATTATTGTTCCGGGTCTAGCTCTGGGTCAAGCAATTGGTCGCTTCGGTAATTATTTTAATCAAGAATTATTTGGCCTACCAACCAATCTTCCCTGGGGAATTCCAATTGATTTAATGAACCGCCCACTAGAATATATTTCCAGTAATTTTTTTCATCCCACTTTTTTATATGAATCGCTCGGTAATTTATTAATTTTTATCATTCTTTTTAGCGCACAATTATACTTAATTAAAAAGAACAAGCAAAATTATAAGAATTACGTTATAATAACTACCGGGTACTTTATTTTATATTCTATTCTGAGATTTTCACTTGAATTTATAAAAATTGATGTGACGCCAATTTTAAATAACTGGCGCTGGCCCCAAATCATAAGCCTATTTATAATTATTATCAGCGGAGCAATCCTAATAAAAACAGCCTTTTATGAAAAAACTAAGTCCATATAAAACAGCTAAAGAAAATAAGCGAAAAGAAGCTGGCTTGAAAATTATGTATTTTCTTGGCTTTATCTTATCACTGGCCACTGCACTGCCAGCCTATGTCGAATCTAGTTATCTTGGTCAATTTGTTAAAACCGGCCAAGTGAGCTTATTTTTTCTAGGTGCCAACATCATCGCTTTTTTTGCTATCATCTTTTTTCCTAGAGTTATAAAAAAATTAACTAATTACACCACCTCTTTAATTATTCTTGTACTTACTTTAATCGCTTCAGCTACCTTGGGCTTAGCAACAAATGCTTGGCAAGCCTTTGCCTCATTTGCTGCGCTTTGGACCGGTTTCTGTTTACTATTAATAAACATGGATATTTTTGTCGAGGGGTTTTCCGCGGAAAAAAGCACCGGCAAAACACGCACCATCTATTTTACCGCCATGAACTTGGCGTGGGTACTCTCTCCGGCCATCTCTGGTCTGATTATTAAAAACTGGGGTTACCGCCCAATCTATATTCTATCAGCCTTAATATTAATTCCCTTTATTGTCATTTTTCACAATAAAAGTAAAAACTTAGAGGATCATTTTGAGTACCAAAAATCAGAATTTAAAAAAACCCTAAAAAATATTTGGCAAAATAAAAACTTGCGTGGCATAGTTTTTATGGCCTTTATTCTACAGTTATTTTACGCCACCGCTGTGGTTTATGTCCCAATCTATTTAACTCAAGATCTTGGTATATCCTGGTCTAGTCTTGGTATTATTTTTTCCATAATGCTACTACCGTTCATTATCTTTGAAATTCCTGCTGGGATAATGGCTGATAAAATTGGTGAAAAAAAACTCATGGCCGTTGGTTTAACAATTTTAATAATTTCACTTGTTTTATTTTCCGTAACACTGTCTGATAATTTAATTATATGGACATTAATTTTATTTTTTAGTCGCACTGGCGCCGCTCTAGTTGAGGCAATGCGTGAAGCTTATTTCTTTAAAATTGTAACCGTTAAACATGTTGATCTAATAAATTTTTTCCGCAGCACCCAACCACTGGCTTATATTTTTGGCTCACTCTTGTCGTTATCACTATTGACCTATTTACCAATATCGCATTTTTTCCTAATTATCGCCATCTTATTTTTATCCGGCTACTACTTCATAAAAATCTTAAAAGATACCAACTAAAAATAGCCACAAAAAAGAGAGCCAAATGGCTCTCTTTTTTTTATTGATCAAATTTAGAACTCCGCATTTTTTGGAGTACGAGGAAAAGGAATCACATCACGAATATTAGCCATCCCAGAAAAATACATAATGGCCCGTTCAAAACCAAGACCAAAACCGGCATGTTTTACAGAACCATACTTACGCAAATCCATATACCACCAATAATCCTCCGGATCTAAGTTCATCTCTCTCATGCGTGCCTCTAGAACCTCGTAGCGCTCCTCTCTTTGACTACCACCAATAATTTCACCAATACCAGGGACTAACAAATCAGTCGCCGCCACAGTCTTACCATCGTCATTTTGACGCATATAAAAAGCTTTTATTTCTTTTGGGTAATCAGTTAGAAATACTGGTTTATTAAAAATCTTTTCAGTAATATAGCGTTCATGTTCAGTTTGTAAATCAACTCCCCATGACACTGGATATTCAAATTTTTCACCACTCTTAATTAATAATTCCACAGCCTCAGTATAAGTCACACGGGCAAAGTCGGAATTTAAAACATTATTTAATCTTTCGAGTAACCCAGTATCAATAAATTTATTAAAAAATTCCATCTCTTCTGGTAATGCCTTTAAAATATAAGCAATTAAATATTTGATCATCTTTTCAGCTAAATCCATATCATCCTTAAGCTCAGCAAAGGCCATTTCTGGTTCAATCATCCAAAACTCACAAGCATGACGCGTAGTATTGGAATTCTCCGCCCGGAAAGTTGGACCAAAAGTATAAACACGATTCAAACCATTGATTAAAGTTTCCGCTTCTAATTGACCACTAACGGTTAAACCGGTTTTAGCGCCAAAAAAATCTTGTGCAAAATCAACTTCACCTTTATCATTTTTTGGAATTGTTTTATCCAAATTAAACGTTGTAACACCAAACATCTCTCCAGCACCCTCAGCATCACTACTAGAAATAATTGGGGTATGTACATAATTAAAACCTTCTTCTTGAAAAAATTTATGAACAGCGAAACTTAAAGCTGAACGCAAACGAAAAACTGCAGAAAAAGTATTACTTCGACCACGCAAATGAGCAATAGTCCGTAAGAATTCCATGCTATGACCTTTTTTCTGTAAAGGATAATCAGCCGCCGCTTGATTTAGAATATTAATGGCTGTCGCTTTTAATTCAAATGCCTGCCCAGCACCTTCTGATTTTACAAACATACCGCGAACCTCAACCGAAGAACCAATACTTAATTTTTCCGCTTCAGCAAAATTTGGCAAAGAAGTATCAAACACCACCTGAATACCCTTAAAAAAACTACCATCATTAAGCTCCATAAAGGCAAATTCTTTAGAGCTGCGCACAGTCCGAACCCAGGCACCAACAATAAGCTCTTTATCAATGAAATCGGCTGTATTTTTGTGTAAATCCTTAATTAAAGTGTATACCATATCAAAATTTTAATAATAAAAAAGACACAAAAACTTTAGCTTAAAACTAGGTCTAAGTCAAACTTTTTGTGCCCTGTTTTCTTTTCATGCCTGTTTTAGGCAAGGTAAAGTAAAATGTTGTTCCAACACCCTCCACTGACTTAAACCAAATATCACCCTCACATTTATCCAGAACTTTCTTCACAATATACAATCCTAAGCCAGTTCCCTCAACCGCACCAAGACGCACGTTATCAGCTCGAAACAGTTTAGAAAATATTAAATATTGTTGCGCCTTAGGGATGCCAATACCAGAATCGGCCACTACACCTAAAAAGGCTTCTTTATCAATTTTTTTACCCCCAACCATTTCGCCTGCCGCAACCACCCGAACTTTAACATTAATCTTACCTTGAGCTGGAGTGTATTTTACCGCATTAGACAATAAATTTTGCCAAATAACTCTTATTAATTTTGGATCAGCCTGAATTAATGGTAACTTATTTTTTAGTGGTAATTTATTTACAACCTGTTTTTTTGCTTTAATCTGATGGCCCAATTCAACAATAATCTCTTGAGCACTCTCAATTAGATTAATTGGTTCAGGTTCAACAATAAAGATACCCATTTCCAAACGAGAAACATTTAAAAGAGAATTAATTAGCGCTACCATTCGCCGACTACTTTGCTGTAAAACGCTTACATACTGTCTTTGTTTTCTATTTAACTTTCCAACCTCACCTGACAACAACATCTCCGCATACCACCCAATGCTAGACAGTGGGGTGCGCAATTGATGTGAAGCTAAAGAAACAAATTCAGTTTTTACTTCATCAACTTCTTTTAATTTTTTATATATTTCAACTTGAGATGCTTCCGCTTTTTTACGTTCAGTAATGTCCATAACTATACCATCGAAATAAACTTCACCACCCCTATCTTTTTTCATGGCTGATGTTATTGATACCCACTTAATGTTTCCCTTTAGCGTTTTAATCTGCACTTCCACATCCTTAACATAACCCTCAAATAAATGACTATCTATAATCTCACGGCGTTTTACCGGATCGTTGTAAAGCTTAGTAATGTTATATCTTAATAACTCCTCTTTTGAGTTAGCTTCAGTCAAAGTCACCATAAAAGGATTAACCTCGGTAAACCTACCTTTTAACCCTAAAGTGCTACGATACATTCCAACGGGAACATTATTAACCATCTCTTCATATTTTATTCTCTCAACCGATGCAATCTCTTCTGTTTTTTTATATTCAGTAATATCCTCAAAAACTTCCAGGGCACCAATAACTTTACCATAATTATCGCGAACAGCGGCAGCAGCAAAATGGAACCAAGTGCCACCGTTAATATTAGGAAAGAAATCAATCACTTCATAACCATCCTTAATAAGCTTTGATTTTTTAACATCCCTGTAAAGATTGTGAATCTCATCCGTTCGGTTATCCAAAATTAAATCTATCAAAAGCAATCTTTTTTCAAAATACAAAGCCTTCCAATAATTATTTTCCCCCAACAAATCAACTTCTTTTGTATTGGTAATGCGCGCCATTGCCCTGCTCCAATAAACCACTTTATGCTCTTTATTTACAAAGAATAATGGAAACGGAGAATTATGAAGAATATCTTTTATTTTCTTTTCATTTACAACTATCAACTTATTAGTCACCGATAAATCAATGTTTTTTTCATCAATCATTCTTTCCAGATTACAAGTATACTCAACAATTTTTTGTTCACGCTCACGAATATTATCAGCTACAAAATTAAATGTTTTTGCTAAATAATTAGTCTCATCACCACTATCTACGCTAACGTTAAAATTTGAATCATTAATTATTAATTTAAGTTTATCATCAGAAAGTCGTTTACTGGCACGAGCGCTGTCACGAAATAAAACCAAAAAAAGCATCACCACAAACAGAATACAAAAGATGATTGCTAAAAAAACCATGATCAGAAATAAAGATTCATAATCATTATTTTTATTAAAAAATAAATAATAAACACAAACCGCAGCAAAGATACTAGCGGCAGCCACAGAAATGGTTAAACCAGCTATAGTTATTTTTTGTTGAACACTAAGATTAGAAAACTTCATAATCAATAATGATTAGAGCGGCAATGAAAAATAAAAAGTTACGCCATGATCTTTATTTTCAAACCAAATATCACCACCGTGAACACTAATAAGTTTTTTTGATATATATAATCCCAAACCAAGTCCGTTTGGCAACATGGAAATCGCCTCTTGGCCACGAAAGAATTTTTTAAACATTTCCGGCTTACTCTCCTCACTAACGCCAATACCATTATCAGATACCGAAAAAATAACTTGGGCCTTGTTATTAAATTCTCTTTTCTTAACCGCCAAACTTATACTACCACCAACAAAACTGTAAGATATAGCATTAATAATAACTATATTTAAAATATTTTTAATTTTAGCTCTATCACAATTAATTTCTTTGATCTTTTTATCAATATCCAATTCTAATTTTAATTTTTTATTTTTAACACCTAATTCATTAGCTTCTAAAACCTCATTAATAATGTCCGCTATTTTATTTTTTTGCTTCATAGCGAAAGCGCCGTGCTCTTCGATATCTAGAACGGTAAGCAATTGATCGAGTTGACGACCAAGAAAAACCACACTATCGTAAGCCGTTGTAATGGCAAAAGTCTTTTCCTTAGCTTTAATTTTAGAGTCAAAACATAACTCCAAATTACATCGACTAATTGTTACTGGGGTACGAAGTTGATGTGAGGCCACAGAAATAAAATTTGATTTGGCCGCATCTAGGCGTTGCAACTCCTCGTAAGAACGGGAATTTTCTACCGCAAAACTTATTTCCCAACAAACGTGTTGCAACAAAGCTAAATCTTCACGCGTAAAAGTGTCGTGAGACTTCTTTTCGCCAAAAAGATAAACTCCGATTAATTTATCTTCAAACTTAATTGGTACAGCCAAAGAAAAACCTTTTTTATCCATATCTTTTATTATGGCATTGGCGGCTGTTTTTGATACTTCACCGGCATCACGCTCTCCCTCAATATCCTCTTTGATTAAAATTTTATCATGATAAGCATTAAGGTAATTAACAATTGGACTAGCTGGTCGCAATCTTAAATCTGCGGCATCATGACCAATTGCCTGACGAGTTACAAAATTACCCTCTGTATTCAAAATTAAAATAGCACCACGCTTTGCGTGTAAAGCATTGGTTAAAATTCTATTTACATTCTCCAGTGTTTGATCGAGATCCAATCTGGCGCGATGAATATTTCTTTCAATTTCTCGAACTAACTCAGCAAACTCATATTGCCCATTAAAAAAAACATCATTAGTAACTTTTCCTAAATATCTTTTAAGAGGAATGAAGGTGGTGGTAATTAATACAGACGGTATAATATAAGCCAGAAAGCCATTAATTTTTAACCAGCCCATCAAAAAATAATCGGCTAACATATAAACCGCAATAATGATTGATAGTAAAAAGGTAAAAGCAATGCCCAATCTTAAAATAATTTTTATATCCATTAAGCGGTAACGGATAATGGCATAAAAAATACAAAAAACTAATATAACAGAACTAAAGTTTGCCATCATTATAACATTTCCAGAGACCATATTCTGTAAAAAGAAGTTAAAAACCAAAATAACACCCGAATAAACGATGGTGCCAAATAAAATATATTTTATTTGTTCTTTTTTAATGCCAAAACTTTTTTTATATTGAATAAACTGAAAAACGACACTGCTAGAAACACTTAGGATTCCCACAAGAACATAGAACCAAAACCAAGCACCTAACTTAAAAATAACCTTACCGCCAAATGGCTCTATATTACTTATGATCCCACCATTCATCAATAAATAAACATTAATAATAACTGGAATAAAAAATAATAAAACATATTTATTTATTTTTTTATTTTCCTGAGGAAAATTAAATAAAAATAAAAATGCAAAGAAAAAAACAAAAATACCAAGGAAAAAATCTAAATTTAAGAAAAATAAGGAGACTTTAAAATTATAAAAAAAATTTTCTAAAAAACTAGCTATATTCCAAAATGCTAATGTAATAGAAAATAAACAAAATAATCTATTAGTTAAGGATTTAAAATTTTTAACCACAGCAATAACACCCATCGCGATCATTGAAATGGATAAAAAAGATGCAATAAACATTAAATACACAGGGACATCCGTCATACATGAATTATATCAATTTTAGAATACAAAAACAAGAAAATAAAAAAGCTTATTCTTAAAAAAGAATAAGCTTTTGTTTTTTTAGTAGAATGGAATCAAAAAAATAATTATCACTAAATTTATTTTTTCTTAACAGCGAAAGTGCTTCGAATTGATGGCATCTTTCTTATTATGTAAATCCAAAAAAATTTAAGTGGCCAATTATAAAATGGATTATTGCGATATACCAGTACCCCATAATTAAGACTGTCAGGATCTGGAAAATAACCAGGAAGAACCTTGACCGGTTTTAATCCATCTCTTTCATAGAGACGTAATTCTGAGTCTAGATATTTTCCATTTCTCTTGAGGTCAACATAATCATTTACATCTATCAGTGGGTTACTTTTTTTGTATCTAGCGAAATAAGGTATTCTAGAACCTAAAAATACACCTTTTTTATTATTCAGTATCCCATTTATCCAAATTTCGAGACCCAAAATAAAAAACAAATCATAACCATTCATTAAGTGGTGCACCGATATATTTATACCATAAATATACTCTCCGTTAACTTTATGACTTTTAATAATTGAGCCATAATCCGTTATATCATCCCAGGTAAAATCTCGACTGTCAACAACATTATCAACATATTCAAATGAAATATAACCAACAACTTGTTGGTCGCAGACAGCGATTATATTTCCCTGTGGAAATATTTTTATCCTAGATTCGAGTTGATTATAATTGGCGCCGTTAACACCCCAAACCTCCTTTTCCAAGGTAACAAGTCCGTCAACATCATCCAGGGTTGCTTGGCGAAAAATAATTTTTAATTTTTCTTTCATGGTTTCTTATTTTTTTTGTTTAATACTTTCATTAAATCCACTCCCTTAGTGGAATTTTCATTTTTATTCGATACCGAATTAATGGAATGGCAATAATAATCGCCCCCAGACACATGTAAATTGGTAAGGAATAATTAGCGATATCATGTTTTTTAATAGCTAACATATCCAAGCCATAAGCAGCGGCAAATATCAACCACATGAACGGCCGATCTTCGTCCGGATTTGAGTGATCCGAATTAAGTGTCGCGATACCAGCAGCCACATCAGCTAACATTGCAGCATACAAAGAATACTGCGCATAAGCTGGGTTTTCTCGCCAACACCACCACAACACCAAAGAAATAAAACCAAGCGCAAAACAGAAATAATCAAATCTTTTCAACTTAATTTTTCTCCCATATTTTGCAATGATTATGGTTGTAATCAATAAAGAATCCAACAATGTAAATACTGCCGGCCAAAGATTATCGCTCGCTCCAACAGCCCTATAATTAATAAGGATGGAGAGCTCGATAAAAGAAAACAATAACCAGGTTACAATATTCGGTATTATTTTCCCCTGCCAAGTGCGGTAAAAATAAGAGCTGGCACCAAACACCACCATTAAGCCGGAAATCATTCCGATAATTTCTGTTCTTTCCATTTTTAATCCCCTCCGAGGAATATTTTTATGTTTAATTTTTAAAGACCTTTACTATTTTAATATTTTACAACAATCTTCTAAGCATTATACTGTTTATTAGTAACAACATAATGATTAATACTACCACTATTACTAGATAAAATCAACAAATCAGTATTTCCAAAATGAAATTCTTGCAAAACTTTTTTCCAGTCCAAATTATAGTAAGCGGCGTAAATCATTTTACCAATATCACCACTGGTTACTAATAAAATATTACCATTTTTATATTGTTTTTTAATATTAGCTAAAACCACCCTGGCGCGCTCTAATAATCTGGGAAATGTTTCCGCCTTATCTGGTTTTAAAAAATACATAACCATATCAGTTTTGATAATATCCGGAGCGCATAGTTTTTCAATCTCACTTACCCTTTTTCCAGTCATCACGCCAAAATCGCGCTCAATTAAATCCGGTATTATTTTCACATTATTATCACCAATAGTAGTTGCAATTATTTCCGCTGTTTTATAGGTACGCTTGAGCGGTGAAGAATAAATAGCATCAAAATTAAGGTCAGCTTTTTTAATTTCATCCGCCAAATTTTGTGCTTGTTCCAAGCCAAGAGTCGTTAAGGACGTATCACGATGTCCATTTAAAATTCCGTTAGCATTGTCCTCATCTTGCCCGTGACGGGCTAAATAAATATTTAACATAATCCTATCTTAGCACTTTTATTATTTTTGCCAAATAAAAAAGAGGCTTTTTAAGTCCTCTTATTTTTTTGTTTTATTATTCCTTAGGCTTCGTCATTATTTTTCCATTCTTTTGATTTTTCAATCCTAGTAATCTCAGCCTTGATTAAGCTTTGGATTTCATTACTGATTTTTTGTTCATTTAAGCCTTTTCGTAATTCCACAACAAACTTGTCATGCATACTATTTTCCAGAATTACCCAAAGGATAAAATCCATAGTTTCACGAAACACTTTATTGCGAGAATTATATTCACTCTCCAAAGCAGCACGGTAAATTTTTACCAAGCGAGGTAACGAAATTTTAGAAGCTGCTCGCATCAGAACCCACAATAAACGATTATTATTTTTATTGAGTTGTGAAATATAATTAGAAATATCTAAAATTTCACCACCATCTAAAAAGCGAACAAAATAAAGGCGCACTTGTTCAACAAAAATTTCAGAATAAATCTTATCAGAAGTATTTACCTTCACTAATTTTTCTAAAATTTTAATAGAGCATTTTGAATTCTCACTAACCAGATCACTTAACACTTCCATTTTAATTTTGACCAGGTTTCGCTTTCTTACTAAAATTTTTATTATTACCAATAACATGGCAATTACCGCTAAAAGACTGTAAATAATTATTTGGTTCATGGTTTCTAGGTTTTAAATTAATACTGTAAAAGAACTGCTCGATGTAAAATCATACAACGCAAATAATGAAAAGTCAAGCTAAATAAAAAGAGCGAAGCACAGCTCCGCTCTTTCAAAGACTATTTAGTTTTATTATTTTTTTAACAATTCTGGATCAAGTTTATGATCAATCGCTGAAAAAAATTGGCCATTTGGACCATCGTTTTCAATTAGGGCCGGAGCCAAAGCGCCAGGCAAAACCGCTTCTACTGGGTGATCAGCTTGCGGCCCACCAAGATCAGTCCGTAACCAACCTGGATCAAGTGTGCTTATTTTCACATTAGTGTCTACAAGTTTAGCCGCAAGATCATCAGTTAACTTATTCACAGCCCACTTGGATGCACCATAAGGCGCCAATTCTGGCTGATCTTTTATGCCAGAAGTTAAATTAACAACTCGGCCAAAACCATTTTCAATCATCTTTGGCATAAAGGCCGCACACAAAGAATACATCGCACAAACATTAACCTTAAAACTTTCCATAAAGTCATCCCAAGTATGATTCCAAAAATCAACTCGATACGGACTCATAATAGCAGCATTGTTATACAAAATATCAATATTAATATTTAATGCTTCTACTTGTTTTATTAACTCCTTAACACTAGACTCATTGGATAGTTCACCATAAACACTATAAACCTGCACATCGTACTTTTTCAAAAGCTCCAATGTTTTAGTGCAGCTTTCTGGGGTACGCCCATGAATAATAACGTTACAACCAAGCGTCGCCAAGCCTTGAGCAATTTGTTGCCCAACACCACGACTCGATCCAGTAATTAAAGCATTTTTACCTTTTAGTTCAATCATAATATTTATCTTAATTAATTTTATATTTTTCCCACTAAATCTACTCCTGGTTTTAAAGTTTTAGCACCCGGCTTCCAATTCACTGGGCAAACTTCACCGCCATGTTGACTCACAAATATTGCTGCTTCTAATTTTCGCACCAACTCATCAATGCTACGACCAATACTATTATCATGAACCTCCATAGCCTTAATAACTCCTTCGGGGTTAACAATAAATGTACCGCGCAAACTCAAACCTTCATCCTCCAAATAAACATTTAGCGCTTGAGACAACTTAGCTGTTGGATCAGCTGCCATCGGAAACTTAATCAACTTAATTGATTCTGATTCTTCATGCCAAGCACAATGCGCAAAGGCCGTATCAGTACTAACGCTTACAACTTCAGCCCCGAGAGCCTGAAATTTTTCATAATTTAGTGCTAACTCTTTTAACTCAGTTGGACAAACAAATGTAAAATCTGCTGGATAGAAAAATAGGATTAACCATTTTCCATTATAATCTGATAACTTAACTTTTTTAATAGTGTTGGCATAAAAAATATCCAACTCCATTTCTGGCAATTTAGAGCCAACCAGTGGCTTTATTAAATTCATATTTTCCATATTTTTAATATTAATAATTATTTTAATTTAGTTTTAATAGGCAAGCTAAAACTCACCTTTGTTCCTTTTCCTAACCCCTCGCTCTCTATCCATATTTTACCCTTGTGTGCCTCTACAATCCCTTTGCAAATTGCCAATCCCAATCCAGTGCCACGGTATTTCCTACTGATATCACTATCAATTTGGGAAAACGGTATAAACAACTTATTAATATTTGCCGGAGCAATTCCAATGCCATTGTCGCACACCATCACTACAACATCATTTTTACCTTTTTTAATTTCAACTGTCACCTTACTGTTTTCTGGAGAAAATTTAATAGCATTCTCCAACAAATTATTAAGAACCTGTGTAATTCTAGGAACATCTATTTGTATTAGCGGTACCACAGGAACTGGTAACAATAAAATAGTTATTTGCTTTTCTAAAGCTATATTTTTTTCACTATTAATTGCGCTGGCAACTATTTTTTCTACACTACTCTTTTCTAAAATTAATTTTAATTTACTCGATCTAATCTTTGTGATATCAAAAATATCGCCAGTTAACACCCGTAAAGCCTCCTCGTTTTTATAGATCATTTCCACTGCGCTTTTTTGATTGCGCGTTAGCTTACCATAATCTCCTGCTAGCAATAACTGCGCCTGAGCTTTAATTGGCACTAAAGGACTTTTCAATTCATGAGTCGTCGTGGACAAAAAATCATCTTTTAATTTATCCAACGCCATCAATCTAATTTCCGTTTGTCGTTGCTCTGTAATATCCTGTATCGTCCCAATCATTTTAATTGGTTTTCCGTCTTTGTCAAACTCTAATCGCCCCCGACCATAAACCCAAGTACCACCACCTTTATTAATTCTATACATCTTATCAAAAAACTTACCCTTACCAAGTACTTCATTGCTAAAATAATTCGCCATCATCTCTCTATCGTCAGGATAAACTAGATTAACCCAAGTGGCCGTAGAGTGCTCATAACTATCATCGATTCCAAAAATTTTATCTAAGGTTTCCGAACTAGTCCAAACATCACCTCTTATATCAAGCACATAACTACCAATATTTGTGATTTTTTGTGCCTCATTTAGTATATAATTATTTTCTCTTAATTGTTCTTCTGTGCGCAAATTAATTTCATCATACCTATTAATAAATTTTGCTTCATATTTTAAAAATATTAAAGTAATAATAATATTAATCACCACTATAATGGCGGTAGTATATTCAAATTCAAAAATATTAATATTTTTATTTTGAACTTGCAGCCAACCAAAGGCCAGAGGAATAATAATGCTTATTAGTAATAGTTTTCGAAAGATAATACTACCACTTTTAAACTCAGTTAAAAAAATCATGAAGCCAGTACTTGTAGAAAATAACAGTGCAAAACTTATAACAATAAAGGCTATTGCGGCGTGCAAGGCCATGGCAGTACTAAATATTAACCCGAACATCATGCCACTTGATCCATAAATATAGGCAAAAAAACAAATCATACCATCAACACCCACAATTAACGCCAAAAACTGAATAAACTTATCAAATTTGGTAGTTTTAAAACTAAGAAAAAACAACCCTATACAAGTCAATAAAAATCCTAAGGCACTCGTAAAAGCCATGCGGCCGGGAGCGGCGGTTGTTATAGTGTTTGCAGCTTCCTTAATAATTAATTGATCCAAGCCGGTATTTTGACCAGAAAAATATTCATAAATTGCCGCACTACTAAGAAAAAGTATTGTCAGGGAAAATAGTCTAATAATATTGTTACGCCAATAACTCTTCGATGCCACCCACTGATAAAGACATAAAGATAAACCAACCAGAATAATACAAATAGCCGCGTTAACCTTCATGTCCATAAGGCCGGGAATAACACTTTTTAATACCCCAATATTATACACCCACCCAATTATCACAAGCACACCCAATACCACCAACAACACACTAGAAACTTTGGCAAGTAATTTAAGATCTTTAATTAATATTTCCTTTTTATCTTCGCTAGACTTATTCATAATATTATTTTTTAACCTACTTCAATATTACATTAAAAACCAAAAACTGTAAAAGTTTTTTACAGACAATTTAATCATCATATAAAATATATTATTTCTTTACAGCTTTTTATTTTGGGTGTAATATTAGAGTAAATTAATTATTAAACTAGTCAAACTATGAAAAACACAACCGCAAAAAAAAGAATCTTGCACGTTGATGATGAATTAGACACGTTGATTGTAGTTAAAACTATTTTAGAAAAAGAAGGTTTTGAAGTGGTAAGTGTCGACCAAGGAATTAAGGCCATTGAAGAAATCAAATTAGATAATTTCAGCTTATTACTTTTAGATATAATGATGCCGGATATTTCCGGGTGGGATCTTTTTGGTCGTATTTCCAAAATAAGAAAAGATTATAAAGTAATTTTTCTGTCAGCCCTCGACCTGTCAGATAAAAAAATTAAAGAGGTAATAGATGCCGGTGTAAAAGATTATATTAAAAAACCATTCGATCGAGATGATCTTGTTGCTAGAGTAAAAAAAGCAATAAACAGTTAATCAAATGGTCCAATAAAAAATCTGCCTGGTGGCAGATTTTTTTTATATTTAACTCTTATTTTTTATTTTTAACAGCTGATGATATTGCCAGTCACGCTCTGCAGTTGCAGCCACATCAGCCTCAACCGAATTAGTTGCGCGAAAAATAGCTTGTTGGGCATAAACCGCCGCACCATAAGCGTGTCGAGGAACATGAGCAGTGGCAACCGCTTGACCAGCAGCTCGCGCCGCTGAACGCGCCGCACTATCCTCGCCAACTTCGCGAGCAGCTACATGAGAATCCAGTGAGGCTTTACGAATAACCACCATTTTAAATATTCCCGTTTTTATCCACGCTTGCAAAGTTTCAATGGCTATTCGCGGACGCTTATCTTTGGGATATTTTTTTTCAAAATACGGCAAAACGCGCTCAGCACAAGCAATCGCCCAAAGAGCCAATTTTTTATGCTCAGTATTTTTTACGAGATCTAACATCTCCTCATCTTTATGTGCAATAGAAAATTTTATTTTTGTCATTTTTAGCGTAAAGTCCAACCACCATCAACGACAATGGTTTGACCAGTAATATAACTGGATTGTTCGGAAGCTAGGAAAACTACGGCATTAGCAATATCTTCCGGTTGACCCATGCGCGCTAGTGGAATTGCCGTCACAGTTTGCGCAACTTGTTCATCGCTGGAAGCCGCGCCTGGAGTTTGAATCGCGCCTGGAGCCACAGCATTTACTGTAATTTTTCTATCCGCCAATTCCAGGGCTAAAGCTCGGATCATGGCATTAATACCACCTTTCGTCGCACAATAATGAGCTAGACCGGCAAAACCAACCATGGAAGCGATGGAAGAAATCGAAACGATGCGACCACCGTTTGGCAAAACTTTAGCCGCCGCTTGCGAACATAAAAAAATACTTTTCAAATTTACATTCATCACCTTGTCCCATTGTTCTTCGGTCATATCTTTAAAGGCCACGAATGGAAAAATTCCAGCATTATTCACCAAGACATCTAAAGAGCCAAGATCGGCCACAATTTTTTCCACCATCACATCAACCTCAACTTTTTTTGACACATCACATTTTACCGCCAAAGCTTTAACGCCAAGGTCGGTAATTTCGGTAGCCACCGAATTTAAAGCCACCTCATCAATATCGGAAATGGCTACATGATAACCCTCTTTAGCTAAAGCCAAAGCGATACCACGACCAATACCTTTGGCCGCGCCAGTAACCAAAGCTACTTTATTTTTTAAAGTCATAAATTTAATATTTAGTTTATAAATAAGCACATGTTAATTATATCACCTTGTCATAAAATAAAAAAATCTGCCGTAGGGCAGATTTTTTTGTGTTGGCGGAGAGGGTGGGACGCACTTGGAACGGTTTTAAGTCTTGCTCCCACTAAATTTGTTTAATATTCTTATTTTAGCACCCCTGAATCAATTGCTTTTTCTAGACCCTTGGTAAAATGAATAAAATAAGAATGAATATAAATTTTATATGGTTTCTGGGAAATATCGATTCCGCAAGATGCTGAACCGTCCTCGTTGTAGACTGCGCTCCCTAGTTCTTTGATATAAAATTCGTGAGCAAATCCATTCCTATATTTATTAAAGATTTCATTCCATTCTGCTTCATCTACAAAAGAATAACCTATATATTTCTCTGTAAATTCTCTAAAGGCACCACTGCCGCCTCCCTTTTTGCCGATTGTGCCAAGAATCATCCTTCCTAATATTTCGGAATATGTGAAAAGACCGAGGGCAACTAAATAATTTTCTTCGGCCTGGACTCCTCTCCAGAGGTCGTTAACCATTCCATTGTATGGCCATAATTCATTATACTTCCATTTATATTCCATTTCTATTGTTTTGTTTGGCATATATCAATAAACAGCTCAAATTAATTTTTATTAATTAAGAATTCTTACATTTATTGTAGGACAATTAATTCCATACCAAGCACAATCCATGGCATTTAATTGTGCTGGGCTGTACGCATTACCATCTTGTCTATAGGGCGCGTTATTATAATCAGTTGTCTGTTTTAACTGACAAGATCCAGATTGATTAAAAAAATAACCAGTCTTACATCCGCAAGTGTTAATTCCGCTAGAATTTTTACCCGTCGAATAACTATTTACTCCATATTTCTTCTGACATAACGCATTATAATCGATTACGGAACACTTATTATTACTATCAAAAGCATACCCCTCCGTACAATTACATTCTTTATCTCCACTTGAATAGCTGTTTATTCCGAACTTAGCCTGGCATGCCTGAGTATAAGTAATACAACTTATGGTTCCATCACTATTCATGGCTGTACTCCTTACTTTATCTTGACTGGCACACTTTTTATCGTAATAATCAACCCATTCTGTTGGAGTCATTACTTTTCCAGTTACTGGGTCTCTATATTTAGCATAAATATCAACTGTCGGGACAGAGGTGTTTGGCTCTATTTTTTTAGTAACTTTTTCTTCGTCAATATTTGTTGCAGAAGTTGTTGTGGCATTCTTTGTAATAACTTTTTTTTCTTCACTATTTATTACAGAAGTTGTTGTGGCATTAACTTCAAGAGTTGATGTGGAATTTGTTGTTGTGGCAATATTAAGTTTACTCTCAAGTTCTAATATTCTTTTTTCTAATACTTGAGTTTTAATATCTGTTCTCTGAAAAATTTTCCAACTGGAAGGATTCCACCAAGATGAAAAAACGACCGAGGGTTTTATTATAACTATCAATAATAAAATTAAAAGAACTATTCCCAGAATTTTAATTATTGGAAGTCGGGCATCTTCTTTTTTAAGTATTGGTTTTTTATTAAAAAATCCCATATAATTTATTTTTACTCCTTTTTTTTAATAATAATTAAAAATATTATACCTGTAATAATTTGGCTAATGTTATTTTTTCTTCTATTTCCTTTTTTAATTTTTTGGCCAATTCTCCGGGAACATATTCATCTAAATATTTATAATAATAACAAGAAATTACAAAGCGGGCATTTCCTATACTAGCCACGTTAAGAGCTTCAATATCGCCATTTTCATCAAGAATATGTTTACTATAGTAAAAAAATGAATCAATATGATTTTTAACATCATTTATAATAACATCCTCAAAAGTTAATCCGTCTTCATTTAATCCATCAAACCTCTTTTTTAATCTAAATCTCATCATATATTTTACCGCCTCACTTATATAAATAGATGCCTAATATAATCAGTCCTATGCCTAATCCAAAACCAAATATTTCACCTCTGAAATAGCACCAAATACCATACAATAAACCATGGGTTTCAATTTTTCCTTTAACTATATTAAACATTATTCGCTGATTTAAGACCCTGCCAAAAATCCAAAAGCTGCCAAATAATATTAATAAGATTGCAAGTACTTTCATATATTTAAATTAATTTTTTTTATTTTTTTTGTCTTCAAAATTACAATTTTTTTTAAATTATTCAGATATCCCGCAAGAACATTCTAGTGTCGCACCTGTATTTTTATATGCTTCTATAATAATCGTTAGATATTTAAGCTTAATTTTTTGATTCTCATCTAAAAGGTCTTTTTCATCAAAATCTTTTAAAAGATTGCCTGTTTTTTCGTCAGATAAGCTATTCCACCACAAAAGTACGTCAGGATAAGTGGCGACAAATTCAAGAGAAAATCCCAGTGGGATTCCGGTAATTTGGTCAATTTTTTTTATTGATTGAGTTGAAAATTTCAATAATTCTTCCTTTTCTTTGTCACGCTTACTATATGCCTCAGCTATTTCAAAAGATTCACTCTCTAAAACAAACATATTAGCTTTAACTTTCCTAGGGTCTATTTTGTCCGTAATTTTTTTAAAATGGCTTTTTGTTTTACTTTTCTTCTTTAATTCTATCTCATACTGATCATTAACCGCAAAAATAATTTCTTTAAAATGCTGCTTGTATTTTTCAGATTCATACTTGAATTCATCTAATGTCTTATTGATTAATTCTTTGGTTTTTTCTAATTTTTTCTCTTCTAATTCATCAAAAAAATTAAAAATCTCTCCTTCTATTTGCTCAGCAATTGGACCACTAAACCAGGCATCAGGAAAAAAGCTTCCATACATTTCCTTGTGACACAGCATTGCCTTAACCACCTCTGAAACAAAATCATAATATACATCAATAGCGTGACCGCAATAAGGACATTTGAAATTTTTTTTGAATGGGATTGAATGATTAGAACAATTTGGACATTCAGTCTGTTCAAATTCTATACTATGGTAGCTCATATTATTTATTTTTTAATAAAAATCCCTTTTATTATATTTGCTAATCTACCAGAAATAAATTTTTCTTTTATAAAAATATAAAAAAACAATCTTGAGATAAGCCAGAAAAATAGCCATATAGACAGGAAGACGAGGGGTGCAAACCATAAAGAATTTAAATAGTCAGTCACATATACACCCTTGTAATTGGAGACGTAATTATTCATACTTTCATTAATGAAGTTTCCATTTTTATCAAAAATGGGAACAACAACATTTGGGTCGCATTCTTTATCTACTCTGTAAGACCAATTGTCATTCAAGGAAGAATTATGAGAAAAAGGAATTATTTTTCCATTTTCACACCTGTAAACGTATTTTTGAGGTAAAGCCAAAGAAAAAGCAATAAATTGGCATATAATGAAAGTAATTATAAAAATAACTTTTAGAAGTCTATACCAAACCTTGTCATTTAAGCTTTCCATAAATTTGTATTTTAATAATTATTTATTTTTAACTTTAATTTAAAAACATATTTTTAAGTATTATATTCTAAAATTACCACAAAAACCCTAAAAAATCAACAAAAATCAGCTAATTGCCCTATGGCCTATTTTGTGCCAAAATTGAGTTATGGAAGGTACCCCTTTTGTTAGACACATTGTCTATGGAGTTCTTGATAGCGCCGACTGTATAAAACAGGCGGCATTTTTAATTTAGTATGGATTCGGGTGTGATTATAGCGATATATAGTTCTATGAATATTATATACTAGTTCTCCTAAACTGTTAAATCTATCTGGGTCACCTAAGTCTATTTTAAACTGGGAATAGAATGACTCCTGATAGCCATTTTCCCAGGGACAACCTGGTTGGCTCATAGATTGTTTAATACCGAGATTCAAACAGATATTAGAATAATCATGAGAAGCATATTCTGAACCATGGTCGGAGTGGAGTATTTTAGCTGGTGGGTTATGATAGACGGCTGAAAGCAAGGCATTGATAATTAGTTCATTGCTGTGACTAGTGAGAACGCTATAGCCGACTATTTTTCTGGTATAGAGATCTAGGATAGTAGCTAGATAGAGCCACTCTCCTCTAAATGCGATATGAGTAAAGTCACTAGCCCAGATATGATTGGGATATTCAGGGATATTATTTAACAACAGATTAGGAAATTCTAAATCTCTAATCGCCTTATTATACTTGAATTTCCGACCTCTTTTGCGATATGGCCGGAGACCGAAAAGTTTCATTACTCGAAGTATTCTCTTCCGGTTAATATGCAGATGGATGGCTAGTCTTTTGTGCCCATAACTGGGATGGTCGTGGAGAGCAGTTTCGATTTTAGTTTTTAAATTCCAATCCTTCTCCTGTTGTTTGTGGTGGTAATATAATAATTGGCGAGAGACTCCGATATCTCTGGCTGCCTGGGACTTATTGTCCCGTTTCATAACTAGGTCTTTTTTTTAGTTTGGGACAAACTAATAGTGAGCTCTCCGACCAGGGCCAAGAGCTCATGGTTTTGCTTTCTTAGTTTAGATAGTTCACTCCAACTGGGTTGAGCTTTGACCCCCTTAGACAGCCAGCCATAGATGGTGGCAGTACTAATACCATGTTCTTCAGCTACCTTAGCCACCGGCAGTCCTTCTTCTTTAACACGTTTTAGAATTTGTTCTTTGGTCTCAGTTGAGATTTTGAATGATTTTTTCATATATTTACATTATATGAACTCGTAGAGAAAGTGTCTAGGATTTGGGGTACCTGCCAAAAATTGAGAATAAAGACGATTTTGAGTCAATGCGGAGAGGGGGAGATTCGAACTCCCGAGGAGCTTTCGCCCCTGCCGCTTTTCGAGAGCGGTACCTTCAACCACTCAGACACCTCTCCAATATTATTCACTAAACCATTATATAAACAATCGAATTAAATACAAGAGCGCTAAATGGGCTGGGTAGAAAATGTAGAAAAAATATTTATTTAATTTAATCTTGAAATTAGTTTTAAGCGCAATAAATATCAAACTAAAAACCGCAAAACCAGCCACACTTAAACCAACGTTACCTAGGTAAAAATCCGGCTTAGCTAGTGGCACAAAATACAACACTAACCAGGCGAAAGAAACGGCCAATAAAATATTAAGCTTATCTTTAAAGATGTAAAATATCAAAATTAACAAAACCCCGTCCAAACCATAATCGGCAGCTAAAAAATATGAACCAATTAAGGTGGCGGCAAACAAAAAATATTTTTTTTCACGGAGCGCGTAAATTGCAATTAAACCAAAAAGTAATGTAAAGATTACATTTAGCTGTGTTAATGGTCGATTAAAGAGGAGAGAATAAATGGGTTGCGAAATTATAGCAAAAGCTAGAAGGCGTAAAAAATACTTTTTAAAATTTTTAGTATAACCAGCACCAAGCGCTAAACAATAAGCAAACAGAGGAAATGAAAGGCGACCAATAATATCAAATAGTAATATATTTTGAAAAAAAACTCGGCCAACATGATCGACCAACATTGTTATGGCGGCCACAATCTTTAAAAAATCAGTGTTAGTATTACCACTAAATTTTAGCGCACCACCTTTTCTTTTTAACATAATAATTATCCTTAAACTTTCTTGTATTGTCCTTCTGGTAAATTACCTAATTTAAATTCGCCCAATTGAGTGCGTTTTAAGTCTAGAACACTATAACCTAAAGCTCCAAACATGCGACGTAGTTGGCGTTTTTTACCTTGAGTTAAAACTACTTTAAAAACACCATCGCCTAAATAATTAACTTCGTAAGCAATAGCGACACCGTCTTCATCGCCAATATTAACACCCATAGAAAAATTACGTTCAATAAAATCAATTTGCGCTTCATCAATTTTTTCCGGACCGGAAATTTTAACTTCATACGTCTTTTGACATTCATATTTAGGATGAGTCATTTTTTGGGCCATAGCACCATCATTGGTCAGCAACACTAAACCACGACTATCTTTATCTAGGCGACCAACAATAAATAATCTTTCCCGAGTATCAATCAAATCAAAAACATTTTTCTCATTTTTAAACATGCGAGTAGTACAAACATAACCAATTGGTTTGTTTAAGATAAAGCTAACTTTCTTTTTGTTAACGTCTAAATTTTGCACCCGGCGACCTCGTATCTCCACATCATCATCGTCATCGGCGCGATCGCCTAAAGCGGCAATTTTTCCGTTCAATTTAACCCCACCTTCACGAATCAAAGTTTCAGCTTGGCGACGAGAAAAAAACTCTCTCTCCGCGATAAATTTTTGTAAAACTACTTTCATATTATTTTTTCAAATATTTTATTTTAAATAATCCCAGTTGTGCTATTAATAACCAAAATAAAAGTGCTAGATCATTTTTAAAATAAGGCACATCAACTAGTCCGTGAATAATAACAACAATCATCGCTCCCGTCAAACCAATTAACAGGGCGCGATCACTAGATGTAATTACATTTTTCCAGGCCAAAAGTTTCCCACTTTCTACAAAAAAACGGCCAAAAATCCAAACAAACAACAACATTCCCAATACTCCTAGTTCCGTCCAAAAATTTAAAAAAATGTTATGCGGATACATGTAAATTTCAGTTGGCTGCCAAGCTTTAGCTCGATAAACTGGATCGCTTTGGATTTTTTGTAACCAATTAGGATCATCATTTTTCAGAAATATTCCGGCTTGATGATATGGGGCGACACTAGCTTGATAATTATTCAAACCTGTACCCAGTAAAGCGATTTTAGGTGAGCCAAAAAACATTTTTTTAGTTTCAATCCACTGTTCTTTACGAATCTGTCCTGTTAAGTCGTTTAACATTGCTTTCGTTTTAACGTAATTCCACGCTACCGGACTAATCATTAAAATAATAATAAATACCGTTGTACAGCCAAGAGCAATATAGCGACTTGTCTTATTGAGAATTAAAGCGCAAGCAAAGACGGCCACCGCTATTCCAGCAAGCGCCCCTTCGGACTGCGCCAAAAAAATTGTTAATAAACTTATCAACACAACAAAACTAAGCCCACTTATTTTAAATAAATCAATTTTATTTTTTCGTTCATCCCAAAGTTTCACTATAAAACCACCAAGCAATAAAACAATTGGGGCTAAATACAGGCCAACAGCATTAGGATATGGAAAAAATGAAGTGACACGCCTTTCGGCTGCTAAAAATTCTGTGGGAAAAAATTGACCACTTAACTTTTGATAAATTCCAAATAAAGAAATTATCAACGCCGAAGCCGCTAGTGACCAATAAACTTTGGAGCGGGCCGATTCCTCTTTAAAAATATTAATATATAAAATATAAAATATAATCGCCTCTAAAAAATAAGCTTTAAAAATACCCAAAGCATCATTAGAAAACCCGGCCACCGCCAAGGCTAAATAAGCCACCAACAAAAATAAAACAATCTCCACTCTAAATGGATATCTTTTTGTTTTAGCTTTATTAAAATAAGTTTTAAGACTAGCACCGCGCGCTTTAAAATCTTTTACAAAAAAGACCACAAAAGAAATAAGCAACATTAATTCTAAAACGGTACTGGGAATATGCCAAATAGTAAAACGAATCAAATAACTCGGCAAAGCAAAAACTAGCAGTAAAACTGCCCATTCTAAATTGTAAATTGCAAGCGCCAAATAGGCGAGCGCTAATAAAATAATGATTATAATCATATGTTTAATTATAGCAAAGACCACTTAAAACAAAAACACCTGCCGAGTGACAGGTGTTTTTTATTTCTTTTTAAACTCTTTCAACGTATTCACCAGTATCAGTATTAACTCTAATCATTTCACCTTCTTCAATAAACACTGGAACATTAATTGTGGCGCCAGTTTCAAGTTCAACTTGTTTAGTAACACTACCAACTGAGTTGCCCTTAATTGCTGGCGGAGCCATTACAACTTTAAATTCCATTTTTACTGGCAAGTTGATAGCTACCGGTTTATCATTAAAATACAACACGTCAACATCAGTACCTTCTTTTAAGAATTGTACCTTATCACCAAGATCATCCAAATTAAACATGAATTGTTCGTAGGTGCCATTATCCATAAAGACAGCTTCGTTAGCATCCTTATACATATAGTTTGCCTTCTTAGTTTGAGTGTCAGCTTCTTCCACCTTATCATTACCTTGATAGGTATTTTCCAAAACACTACCATTAACTAAGCCGCGCAATTTAACTTTCAATACAGCACCACTACGAGCAGTTTTATTATGTTCAGTTTTAATAACCACGTATGGCTCACCGTTAACAACCAAAACTTTACCAAGTTTTATTTCGCTCATGGTCAACATAATTTTTTCAGAAATTAATTATAAACTATTTATGAGTGAAGGATACCAAAGCCATTTTACGAGCACGTTTAATAGCTTGAGTTAACTTTCTTTGGTGCCAAGCACAAGTACCAGTTCTTTGTGCTGAAATAATTTTCTGGTAAAAGTTGATGAACTTTTTTAAAGTTCTAACATCCTTATAATCAACCTCAGTGTTATTCGCACAAAAGTGACATTCTTTATTTTTTTTAATCATATTATTTATTAGTTTTTATAGAAAATTAAAATGGAATATCTTCAATTTTAATTTCTTCATCATTAGCAATTTCATCAACCGCCGCTGATTCATCAAAATTATTAGAACTAGATGATTGGCCGCCAGTACGAGTATCAAGCATTTCCATGTTATCAGCTACAATTTCTGTGCGATAACGCTTGGCACCATCCTGACCAGTCCATTCACGACTTTGAAGTCGTCCCTCGATATAAACTTTTGATCCTTTATGTAAGTATTGAGAACAAGTTTCGGCTAAACGTCTCCAGGCAACAACATTATGAAATTCAACTTTCTTTTGTTTTTGACCTGCTTGATCAGTCCAAACCGAATTGGTAGCCACCGAGAAAGAAGTAACATTTTGACCAGTTGGCGTTGTACGCATTTCTGGATCGCGAGTTAAGTTTCCGATGATCATGGCTTTATTTAAGCTCATAAATTTAAAATTAATTTATTAAATTAAATCTTTAGCGTTTAAAATGCCTTCCAATTTTTCATCTAAGTTTTCCATGTTAACTTTTTCCTTAGTAACCTTTTTTGGTTTCTTTACTTCGGTTGCACTAGCTTTTTCGGCTTTTTCTTTAGCAACGGCAGTTTTCTTAGAATCAATTTTAGCTTTAATCTTTTCTTCTTTTTCAATTTGTTTTTCTGATTTTACAAGTCTAGTTGTAATCATAAAACGTAAGATTTCGCTGTCTAAACGCAATTTTTCATCTAATTTAGAAAGATTTTTTCCTTCCAAATCAAACTCTACTAATTGGTAATAACCATAAGTTTCGTGCTTGATTGGGTAAGCTAACTTTTTCTTTCCCCAATAAGTACTAGTTACGATTGTACCGTCATTATCGGTAATTAATTTTTCTACCTTGGCGATACACACCTTGGCCTCGTCTTCAGTGAAACGATTGGACACCACAAACAAAATTTCATAGCTTGCTGGTCCGGACTTTTTGGTCTTTGACATAAGTCACGATAACAAATTAATCATGAAATTATTATAAATAAATAATAACCTCCTAATCAATTATATTAATTTTAATAATTTATAAAAAATAAAAACCCGGTACTCTAAAAATACTGGGATTTTGAGAATACCTTTAATCCCGATTTCTATGACATAAATGTCGAACCGGAATTACCCCAAGAAATGGAGTGTGGGAAAGGTTTAAATTGTAAGGACAATATAACAAAAGCTGGAAAAATTGTCAATGGCGCTAAAAATAAAAAATCTCTTGGATTTTCAGAACATTAAGTTCTAAAAATCCAAGAGACTAAGGACAGTTTTCGAGAGATTACGCTTTTAAGCGGCAAGTTGCGGGAACAAAAATATGATACAGATAATCAGCGTTCCAAATACCTTTATTATCAATGCGGTGGAATTTGGCGCTTGGACCACAAGATTCCATATATGCAAGAACTACTACATGTTTTTCATTTTCCTTTATCAAGAAAATGTTGGCTTGAAAAATATTTTCATCTTTTTGACCGAGCTTCTCTGGATATTTTTCACAGAATCTCACAATTTGAGCTGGGGTGACACAAACCTCATCTAAACTGTTTTGAAATGAACCGAATATGTCGGTATACTTAGCTGATTTAGTCAATTTAAATACTTTAACCTCGATTTCTTCAGTGTCGATATTAGGTTTATCAGATTCCCATTTTTCAAAATTATCCGCCCAATTTTCAAAATTATAATAATCAATACCTGCTTTAAAAACGTCATCAACTCTAGCGAGAACTAACCGGCTATCCGTAATTTTTTCAATGACCATAGCCTCATCAAAAGATAGTGGCGTAAGGATATGTATTTTTTCCATGTTTTAGTCTCCTCCAAAGACTGTTTTTAATTAATATAAATAAACATTTAGCTGTTAAAGAATTGTTATAATTTAACGCACGATTTAAAAAATGTCAACTTCATACCGGCTGGCATTGCCAAAAAGCTTTAAAAACTATACAATAAACTTATGAAATATTACTTTATTTTAGGAAACAATCCAGCCTTATCGGTCGCTGAAATTCGAGCACTTTATCCAGAAAATGAAGGTTTTTTGGCTAATGCTACATGTTTTTTCATGGAATCGGAAGCTGAAATCGATGCTGATAAACTTATTCGTCGACTTGGTGGCACAATTAAATTTGGCATAATTAAAGAAGAAATTGCCAATTTAAGCTCTGACTTAGAGGATGCAGTTGTCAAAACTATTAACACTTCCGGTAATTTACGTCCCGAAGGTAAGTTTAATTTTGGCTTTTCCGCTTACGGTTTAAAGTTTAATTTCCAAAAAATTGGCTTAACTATCAAAAAGGAAATTAAAGAAGGTGGTTTTAATGCTCGCCTGGTAACTAGTCGTGAGCAAAACCTTTCTAGTGTTATCATCGAACAAAATCATTTAATTAAAAAGGGGGCTGAAATTGTAATTATAAAATGTAATGACGGTAAAATGTTTGTCGGTCAAACTTTAGCAGTTCAAGCTTTTAAAGAATTATCTTTTCGGGATTATGGTCGTCCAAGTCGCGATGATTATTCTGGAATGCTACCACCAAAACTCGCCCAAATCATGATTAATCTAGCTAAGGCGGCACCAGATGCAACTATTTTAGATGCTTTTTGCGGCTCCGGCACAATTATTTCTGAAGCTCTTTTAATGGGCTATGAGCATTTAATTGGTTCTGATATTTCGGAGAAGGCCGTGGAAGATACTAGAAATAACTTAGAGTGGATCTCAGAAAAATTTAATCGTCCTCTAAAAAATGTCAGTGTCTTTGAATGTAGCGCCACCACACTTTCCGAAGAATTAGCTCCAAAAAGCGTGGACGCTATTGTCAGCGAACCATACCTTGGACCACAACGTGGCCAAAATAATATTGGCCAAATAATAAATCAATTAGAACAATTATACTCTGAAAGCATTTCAGAATTCTCAAAAATATTAAAAGATGATGGTCATATCGTTATGATTTGGCCAGTTTTTAATGTTGGTAACCGCTTTCAAACTATGAGCCCTAGATTATCCAATTTTAAGATTGTGGCGCCACTAGCTAAAAATGAATTACGTCTAACCGATCGTCAAACAATTATTTACGGCCGCGAAGGACAAAAAGTGTGGCGTGAAATTGTTATTTTGGAAAAGAAATAATCAATGAAAAAAGCTGAAATTAGAAAATCATACATCTTTGATAAGTACGCCATTATTGCGCCAGGTCGTGAGGCGCGTCCACGTGATAATAAAAAAAATAAAACTGTTTCTAGCTGCCCATTTTGTAAAAACAATTTAAAGGATCGTAAAATTTTAAAAACAATTCTCACTAACAACAATTCAGTTGTTTCTGTAAAAAATGAATTTCCAGCTGTAAGCACCAATAACACTAAGTCTTACGGGGAACAAGAGGTAATTATCGAAAGCCAAAAACACTCTGAGCAAATGGCTAATATGGATCTTGAACAAATTGTGGCAATTTTAAAAATGTATATTAGCCGCAGTAAAACAATTTCTAAAAACAAAAAAATAAAATACATTTCCTGTTTTAAAAATCAGGGGGCAGCAGCTGGGGCTTCACTCATCCATCCTCATTCCCAAATTTTTGCCACTAGTATTATTACACCTGAAGTTAAAGAGGAACTTGAATCTCTAAAAAAATATTTTAAACACAACAAGCGTTGCGCTTACTGCGACATCATCAAAGAAGAGTCCGTCTCCAAGCGCCTAGTTTTTTCCGATAAAAATATGGTGGCTTTCACACCATATGCCAGTGAATATCCTTATGAGCTTTGGATTTTTAGTGCGCGCCATGTCAGCTCTATCACCGAATTAACCACGAGCGAAATAAAATCATTGGCTCTAATTTTAAAACTAGTTTGTAAAAAATTAAGAAAATTAAAATTGGATTTCAACTATTTTCTCCATGATGTTATTGGTGATGGTAAACAACATTTTTACATCAAAATTGAACCACGCAGTAGCGTTTGGGCCGGAATAGAACTGGGTTCGGGAATAGTTATTGATCAAATCGAGCCAGAAGAGGCCGCTAAATATTATCGAAAAAAATAATTTTTAATATATGCCAAACAGAACTTTTCAAACTTCCTCTTGGAAGCAAAACAATCAAAATAAAAAATACAAAATTGCTCACCGCCGCTTAGTAGTAACACATCACGTTGCCACATCACCAACAAAACAAAAAGCACCAAAAAATAAAAATACAAATCATAATTTTTTTATTGCCCTACTACTTAATAAGAAATTTTTAAAATTTACCGGCCTAGCAGCGTTGGTTGGTCTTATTGGTTTTATTATTTTAGTTTTAGTTGTTAATAGTGGTCTACCAAATCCAAACCAATTAATTAATCGGGAAGTAGCCCAAAGCACAAAAATATATGATCGCACTGGCCAAAATTTGCTTTATGAAATTTCCGGTGATCAAAAAAGAACTTTAGTAAAAATATCTGATCTACCAAACTACGTTAAGCAAGCAACAATCTCAGTGGAGGATAAAGATTTTTACAAACATGGTGGCATTTCCGTTTGGGCAATGATTCGCACCATGATTACTAATATTATTTTTCGTCGTAGTGCTGGCGGCTCAACCCTAACTCAACAATTTGTTAAGAACGCAATTTTATCTAATGAAAAAACTTTTACCCGCAAACTAAAGGAAATTATTTTAGCTATCAGAATTGAACAGAAATTCAGTAAAGATGAAATTCTACAAATGTACTTAAATGAAATTCCATACGGCTCTAATGCTTACGGCGTAGAAGCGGCAGCGCAAAAATATTTTAAAAAACAAGCCAAAGATTTAACAATTGCTGAAGCCGCTGTTTTAGCCGCTCTGCCACAAGCTCCGAGTCGCTATTCACCTTATGGTCCAAATAAACAATTATTACTTGATCGCCAAAAATATATTTTAGGTTTAATGGCGGAACAAGGTTACATCACCAAAGATCAAGCTGATACTGCTAAAAAGGAAGTTATTAAATTTGCCCCACCAGACAGCAACATGATTGCGCCGCACTTTATCATGTATATCAAAGATCAGTTAGCTGAAAAATATGGCGAACAAGCCATTGAGCAGGGTGGTTTAAAAATTATTACCACACTCGATCTTTATAAGCAAAAAATTGCCGAAGAAGTTATCACCCAAAAAACTGAAAATTACAAAACTAAATATAACGCTAGCAATGCTGCTTTAGTTTCGATCGATCCAAAGACCGGACAAATTCTAGCCATGGTTGGTTCACGTGATTATTTCGATGATAGCATTGATGGTCAAGTTAATATTGCTACTAGCTTACGTCAACCAGGTTCATCAATTAAACCACTAGTTTACGCTACTTTATTTGGTAAGGGTTATACACCAAACACCATTCTTTTTGATGTTAACACCAACTTCTCCAACAATGGAACACCATATGAACCACATGATTATGACCTAAAAGAACGTGGCCCAGTTTCTATTCGCACTGCGCTAGCCGGATCATTAAATATTCCGGCTGTAAAAGCTCTTTATTTAGCTGGAGTTAAAAACGTAACTGACCTTGCCGCTAAATTTGGCTACACTACCTTAACTAATCCAGATCGTTATGGTTTATCCTTAGTGCTTGGTGGTGGTGAAGTTAAAATGTTGGAACATGTTAATGCTTTCGGAGTTTTTGCCCGTGAAGGTGAGTATCACCAAGTGGCTAGTATTTTAAGAGTGGAAGATAAAGATGGAAAAGTATTAGAAGAATACAAAGATCAAAAAGACATGGTCCTTGATCCAAAAATTGCCGAAGAAGTAAATAGTATCCTAACTGATAATGCTGCCCGTACTCCAATTTTTGGCGCCAAAAATTTCCTAACATTACCAGACAGATTAGTTGCTGCTAAAACTGGAACTACTAACGACTTTAAAGATGCTTGGACAATGGGTTTCACCCCATCACTTGTTACCGGCGTTTGGGTTGGAAACAATTCTAGTGTTTCCATGAAGAAAGGTTCTGACGGCAGTATCGTCGCCGCGCCAATTTGGAATGAATACATGAAACGAGTTTTAGTTGGTACCCCAGTTGAGGCTTTTAAAGATCCAGGTGACCTCACAACTGGTAAGGCTGTAATTGACGGTGAGAGCAACGTTAACAGAAAAGTCCTCATCAATACTCAAACTAATACTATTGCGACCTCTAGCACCCCTCCAGAGCTCACCAAGGAAGTTATATACACCAACCCACATTGTATTTTATACTATGTGAACAAAGATGATCCACTTGGACCAAAACCAAGTGACCCATCAATTGATCCACAATTCCCATTATGGGAATCAGCTGTTTTAACCTGGGCTCAAAAAAATAATATTTATGCCTCATCATCAAAATTAGTAATTGGTGATAGTGCACCAACCAATCCACCCCAATTTGATATTACCGGCGTAGCCGATAAAGACATTATTAAAGATAGTAAATTAAATATTGGAGTTAATATCACATCAATTGCTGATAACGCTAATGTGGAATATTACATAAACAATAATTTAACTTACAAGACTAGCGTTTTTCCATTTACCATGAATAAAACTTTAAACTTTTTAAGTAATGGTTATTACAATTTAAAAGTTAAGGTCTGTGATGCGTCATACAATTGCACGGAAAAATCATTAGAGTTTAACTTACTTCTAGATAATAATTATCAAAATACACCAGCCTTAAATCTTATTAGTCCAAGTAGTGGGACCATCGCCAGTGCTAGCGACTTTCCACTTAACATTCAACTGGCAACCAATAACTATGAAAAGGTTACTAAAGTAGATTTATTCTACAAGGATGCAAGTGGTGTTAATCCGATTAAGAGTTTAACTAGTGTTACAGATAAAATTATAACTTTATCTTGGGATAGTTCACCAGGTCCTGGAACTTACGAAGTCTACGCTGAATACTATGATTGGAATAATAATAAAAAAACTAGTAACAGTATAACTCTAAACGTTAATTAGTTAACGGTAAAAAATAAAAAACCTCGCCATCACGGCGAGGTTTTTTTTAAAAACTTTTAATTATTGTCTAATTGGCATCACAATGTATTGATAAGTCTCATCCTTCTCAGCCTTTAAAACGCACGGGGTGTTACCATTAACTAATTCCATCACAATGTTCGGACCATCAATATTATTCAAGCCATCGAGCAAATAGCGGTAATTAACCACCATAGAATTATCGTCACCAGAGATCTCTGCCTTTAAATCAATTGAACTTTCACCAGTCTGACTAGAAATTGATGACAAGAAAATTTTAGAGTCTTCTTTTTTAAAATCCATCGTCACATCATTAATGCCAGTTTTAGAAAATATCGCTGAAGCCTTAATAGCACGAAGTAAAGAACTTTTATCAATTTTAACTTCAGTTTTAAAGTTAGTTGGAATAATTTGTTTATAGTCAGGAAAATTTCCCATAATTAAACGAGAAACTAATTCCGTGCCACCAAAAGAAAATAAAATTTGATTTTCCGATAAGCAAATAGAAATATCACCACTAGAATCAAGATCTTCTTTTTCCTTTAAGCTAGATAAAATTCTAAATAACTCTTGCAAGGCTTTAGCGGGAACAATAATTTTAAAATTATTATCACTTTTATTTTTTAATAATATTTTCTTTTCTGTTAGGCGATAACTATCAGTTCCAACTAAAGTAATTTCATTGTCATTAAAAATAAATAATACTCCTGATAATTCTAATCTAGTTTCATTATTAGCTACTGAGAAAAGAACCTGACTTAGAGCATCTCTAAAATCATTTAGATTTAAAATAAATGGATTGTCTTTAGCTACAACTGGTAATAATGGAAAATCAGTTGCCTCTTGAATGTTTATTTTTGTTTTATAGTTTTCACATTCAACTTTTATTTCACTATCATTTTTATCAATCTCAACTTTAGCGCTTGGTAATAAATTTATATAGTCAGTGATTATTTTAGAGTCAACTGTGAATTCACCCTCAACCTCAATCTTTCCACGAACTTGATGAATAATACCAATCTCTAAATTAGTAGCTATCAATTCAATATTACCCTTATTAGCTTTTACTAAAATATTATTAAGAATTGGTAAGTTTATATTCTTACTAACTACATGACTAACTATTTGCAAACCTTGTTTTAAATTTTCTTGCAGACTAATAAATTTCATAAGTGTTCTTTATTATATTATATATAATATATATTACTAATAGTAATAATAAGGGAGTGGACAGAGTGGATAAGGTGGTGTTTTTTGGAATTTTACTGGGCTTAGTGTGGAATTCGCTTGTTAATAAAAAATTAATTAATACGGGATTGTTTTTTGTTACTTTGTTGATAAGTTGCAATGTCCTTACTTGTTAACAATTCATTAGAAATGGTCAACAGGGTTTTAAACAGAATTACTAACAGAGAAAGTCGGACTTATTAACAGGATGTAAACAGAATTATTTGTTGTATGAATAAAATAATTGTTTAATTGAATTTAATTCTTGACTCAATCTTTCATTATCTTTTTTCTCTTGCAATATTTTGTTGTAAGCGTGAATAGCAGTGGTGTGATCACGTCCACCTAGTTCATTACCAATGCTTGGATAGGAGGTGCCGAGTTCTTCCCGAATTAAATAAACAGCTACTTGGCGTGGCAGAACTAAATCTTTTTTGCGACTATCACCAGTTAACTCCTTAATATTAATATTATAAAATTTGGCAACAACATCAATGATATCTCGAGGTGAAAGTGATTTTGATTTTGACTCAGTAGTAATATCACTTAAAATATCTTTAACACTTTTAACGGTTGGGGCGGTGTTGTTAAATTCATGATAAGCAATAATTTTATTTAGAGCACCCTCTAGTTCTCTGATATTATTTTGAATGTTATCAGCCACACAAGAAAGTATTTCTTTTTCTAAATAATAATTTTTTTCACCCGCCTTCTTTTCAAGAATGGCGATTTTTGTTTCAACGTCTGGTTTACCGACGTCAACTACCATACCAGATTCGAAACGGGAAATTAAACGATCTTCAATAGCAGGAATTGATTTTGGTGGACGATCAGAGGTCATGATGATTTGTTTATTACCTTGATGTAGTTCATTAAAAGTGTGAAAAAATTCTTCCTGGGTACCATCTTTACCACCCATAAATTGCACATCATCAACTAATAAAAGATCAACGTTGCGATAAACATTTTTAAACTCTTTACCTTTACCAGTCTTAACAGCCTGAACATAGTTATTGGTAAAATTTTCACTAGTAGTATAAAGAATTTTATTGGTAGTTTTGGAAAGCTCATTGCCAATGGCTTGAAGTAAATGAGTTTTTCCCAGTCCAACCCCACCATAAATAAACAAAGGGTTGTAAACTTTGCCAGGATTATTAATAACGGCGCGACAAGCTGCGTGAGCTAATTCATTGCCACGACCAACGATAAAATTTTCAAAAAGATAACGAGTGTTTAAACCGAAGCGATTAATTGCTGGAGCATCTAGTGGTTTAAAGTTTGATTCTTCAACTTTTTGTTCAGTGTTTTTAGTGGTATTAAGAGGAATGTTTTTTGTTTGTTGAAATTGGGGCTTTTTTAATTCTACTCGATAAATAATAGTGTTGACTTTTTGCCCGGTAATTTTTTCTAAAGAGGATTTAATGATTTTATAAAATTTATTTTCAAGCCATCGTTTAACAAATTCGCTTGGAACGCCAATAACTATCTGTTCATTACTTAATTCGGATATAAAAGTGTCTTTAAACCAGGTGATGAAATTGGCCCTTGATAAACCAATCTCAATCTCTCCAAGAACGGCTTGCCAAATTTGTTCATTATTCATAGGGGATTTTTTTAGTTTTAGTTTTGATTAAACTTGCTGCTATTATATTAAATAAATCATTTTATAACAAGTCCTTGGGCTTCTTATAAACTGTTTATAAACTGTGCATAAACTAAAGGAATAATAAGATTTTATTAGTTGACCTTTAAAAATAAGTGTGTTATTGTATCATTACAAAAAATATAAACCATAATTAACGTAAAAGGATATGTCAACAAAGAGAACCTACCAGCCAAACGCGAAAAGAGCTAAACGAAAGCACGGCTTTTTGAAAAGAATGCTAACTAAAGACGGTCGCGCCGTTTTAAAACGTCGTCGTGATAAGGGTCGCGCCGTATTAAGCAAATAATTTTGTTTGTTTTTATAGAACACTAAATGTTAAAAAGAGAAAATCGTTTAACAAAAAATAATGATTTTGATGCGGTATTTAAGAAAGGAAGATCTTGTTATTCTAAAATTCTTTCGGTAAAATATCTCCCTAATAGTTTAGAAGAAAATCGTTTTGGTATTCTAGTTGGAACTAAAATAAGCAAGAAGGCTGTTATTCGAAACAAAATAAAAAGACAAATCAGAGCGGCTATAGAAAGCGAGCTCTTTTTGCTTAATAAGGGCAATGATTGTGTTATTGTTGTTTTTCCTCTAATATTAGCTAATAATTTTGATGAAATTAAAAGTGCTTTAAATTTTTGTTTTAAAAAAACCGGGCTTTATAAAAAAGTATAAACATATGCTTAATAAGATTTTAAACCTTTTTTATTTTCCACGCTTATTCATAGTAAAGTTGATTAATATTTACCAAAAAACTTTATCAATGGACCACGGGCCACTTAAAGTGTTTTTTCCTCATGGATTTTGTCGTTTTCAACCGACCTGTTCAGAATACGGCAAACA
The DNA here is from genome assembly GCA_037137655.1 of Candidatus Falkowiibacteriota bacterium. Lineage (GTDB taxonomy): Bacteria > Patescibacteriota > Patescibacteriia > Patescibacteriales > UBA12465 > JBAXJX01. Next base: position 119,230 of record JBAXJX010000002.1, on the reverse strand, counting down.
AGCTATACTAAAGCATGGGATAATAATCGGTGGCTTTATGGCTTCATGGCGCGTCTTGCGTTGTAATCCATGGAATAAGGGTGGCAGTGATCCTGTTAAATAATAAAATTTATTAAATTTTAAATAAAAAATATGCAACACTTGTATCAAGTAATATTTTATCAACCAATTTTAAATCTTTTAGTTTTTTTGTATAATCACGCCTCATTTAAAGATTTTGGTATTGCGATTATCCTGTTAACAGTAATAATTAGATTGATTTTATGGCCTTTATCTCAAAAATCAATTAAAGCCCAAAAGGATTTACAGGATTTACAACCAAAAATTAAAGATATAAAAGAAAGATTTAAGGATGATAAGCAGGCTCAAGCTACGGCTACGATGCAATTATATAAAGATCATCATATTAATCCATTTTCATCTTGTTTGCCACTTTTGGTCCAATTGCCGTTCTTAATTGCGGTGTTTAATGTCTTTCGTGACGGCCTTACTAGTAAACTTGGATTGTTATACTCTTTTGTGCAGAAACCGGAAGCTATAAACTTTATGGCTTTTGGTTTTTTAGATTTATCTAAACCAAATATCTATTTAGCGGTTTTAGCTGGTGCGGCTCAATTTTGGCAAGCAAAAATGATGTTAGCTAAAAGACCAGAGGTTAAGACTCCTGGATCAGAGGATGAGGATATGGCAGCTATTATGAGTAAGCAAATGACCTATTTAATGCCGGTAATGACAATTTTCATTGGCGCTTCTTTACCTGGTGGTTTAACTTTCTATTGGTTTTTAGTAACAATTTTAACCGCCTTACAACAATTGATTATTATTAAAACTAGCAAGCCATTAAAGTCGGCTGTAGTTGAGGGTGAGTTGGTTAAATAAAAAATAAATAAAACATAAAGATAAAATAAAGGCTCCGTTCTAACGGAGCCTTTATTGTTTTAAAAATGTTCTGCGTAGAACAATTTAGAAGTTCATATTGCGAATTTCATAAAATGCTTGTGGATGATCACATGATGGGCATGATTTTGGTGCCTCTAAACCGGTATAAGTATAACCACACTCACGGCAAACCCAAGTATTTTCACTGGTTTTTTTAAATACTTCGCCTTTTTCAATATTGTTTAAGTAAAGTTCGTATTTTTCTTTATGATTTCTTTCGGCTACGGCAATTGATTTAAGGTGGCTAGCAATATTAACCAAACCTTCTTCTTGAGCGATAGCTGCAAATTCAGGGTACATAGTGTCAGTTTCATAAGTTTCTCCAGCAATAGCCGCTTTTAAATTATCAATGCTAGTGCCAAAAACGGTTGGAACTCCGGTTTCAATCTTAATTTCATCATTATTCTCTTTTAATTCTTGGATAAATTTAAATAATCTTTTAGCGTGAGCTTTTTCTTGTTGCGCGGTTAATAAAAATAATTCAGCTAATTGTTCATAACCTTCTTGTTGCGCGGTTTTCGCGTAAAAAGTGTAACGATTTCTAGCTTGGCACTCGCCCACATAGGCTTTTGTTAAATTTTCTAATGTTTTTTTCATAGGGATGAAATGTTCTGCGTAGAACAAATTTAAAAATTTCGTTCTTTGCTCACAATAAAATTAATATTTTTATTTAAAATAGAGATAGTTACTGGTGTATCCATTTTAACACTATTATCAATTAAAACTTTTTCGCCAGAAGAATTGGTAATAGTAACTGATTTGGTTGGTAAAAAGCTTTCTGCCCGACTTCTGCTTTTAATGTAAATATTTAAAATATTATCTTTAGGACTATAATTAATGTTCTTCGTAGAACATTTTTCACTAAGCAGGTTGATTATTCGAATATCACCACCCTTTATTGGATCAATTGAAAAATCATCGATATTTAAAACGGTGCCCTTGGCATTAATATAGGCTTCGGAGACAAAATAGTGGTCATTGGCCTTAGCAATGTTAATGCTTTCTATACGACGAGCTAAAATTATTTCTGGAGCAATTCTATCATTTTTTATACCGCAAGCTTCAGCAATGGAATTATTATCACCGAGGGGAATAATACCAAAAGCAATATTCTTTAAAGATTCATTATCAACATCGCTAATTGCATTTACGATTTTGTGTATAGTTGAGTTGTTTCCAACGGCTATAATTGTTTTGGCACCATTATTAATCTCATCGTTTATGAGGTTGTTGATGTTTTTTATATTTTCCAAATAAACAATTTTGCCATTTAGATTTAGTTTATGCAACTCAACCTCTAAGTTAGTAATGGATTTTTTGTATTTATTTAAATAGTCGTCGTATATAAATAGGTTCATATTTAAAATGTGAATAAAGGCTATTCTGATTTCTCTTCGGAGTCATTAGTTGTTTCTAATTTTTTGCTAACATTAGTCAAATTATTTAACATTTTAATTTTACCATTTATTTTAGCCCCCTTTTCAACTGAAATTTGAGCACATTCAATGTCACCGGTAATTGTAGCTGTGCTGCCAACGGATAAATAAGTCTTAACTAATAAATTACCATTAATGTCGCCATTAATAATTATTTCACTAGCCTCTAGGCTGCCAGAGATTTTGGCCTTTTCGCCAACAAAGATATTACTTTTAGTTTTTAATGATCCTTCTAGGATGCCATCTATAACGATATTGCCATTACCGTTAAAATCGCCCTTAACCTTTATAGATTCACCAATAATAGTTTCAACATCACTGAAAACTTCATTTTGATTTCCTTTTTTAAACATAGTTTTTTATTAGTTTGTTATTATATTTTTCATTTTTATTTTAAGCTAATATTTGCAATTTGTCAAAATGCTAAAAACGTATATAATGAAGTGGTTGAATATTTGCTCCTGTAGTTTAATGGATAAAACAAGGATCTCCTAAGTCCTAGATCCACGTTCGATTCGTGGTGGGGGCACAAATATTGTAATATTTTTATTTTTATTATACTATATAAGTAATATTATAATATAATAAAAATACTTTCTATGTTAAAAAATTTATTTCATCGTCAGAGTAATTTCATGAAAATTGTGGACAGACATTTCATGATAGTTTTTATTAGTTTTGTTTTTGGTTTTTTGCTTTCATTCTTTTTGTGCTGGGAAACAATTCTTTATATTATAACTCTATTTAATAAAGTTAATGGAATAGGTTAATTACCTGTTGGGCCATTAGCTCAGTTGGCTAGAGTGCTTCCATGGCATGGAAGAGGTCAAGGGTTCAAGTCCCTTATGGTCCACTTTTTATATCCAAAAGTTTAAAAAGCCAGCCAAAAAGCTGGCTTTAGCATCGCTACTGGATAAGTCTACGTTTTTGTAGACAGAAATTACTAATTTGGCTAATATTAAACAATAAAAAACAGTGGATAAGGTGTGGAAAAGGCTTTATCTTACAGTGTATAATTAATAAAACACTTTAAAATAAAACAATTTTATGAATATAACAGAATTAGCTAGAATTTTAAAAGTTAATCCGCAGGAACTACGAGATTTGTTACCACAGATGGGTTTTAATATTGGGCAAAGAGCGATCAAGGTTGATAATTTTACAACTCGTCGTATTATAAAAGAGTGGCCTGTTCTATTAAAACAAATTAAATTAAAAAAGGAAGCAGAAAAAAATAAGGTTAATGACACTGCTTTAGATATTCCAGTAGAAAAGAAAAAAGTTGCTATTCCTAATTTTATTTCTATTCGTGATTTTGCTGCCCTAGCGACACTGCCAATCAACAAAGTTATTTCTGAGTTGATGAAGAATGGTATTTTCGCCTCTATGAACGAAAGAATTGATTTTGATACGGCTTCAATTATTGGTGAAGAATTAAATTTAGAAGTTAGTTTAATTGAAAATTCAGAGGATGAGAGTAAGAGCTCGGAAAATGATAAGATTGAAAAAGCGCTGAGCGATGAAAAGCCAGAAAATTTAGAAAATCGTTTTCCGGTTATTGTTGTGATGGGGCACGTTGATCACGGTAAGACTAGATTACTCGATGCTATTAGAAAAACTAATGTTATTGCCGGTGAAGCTGGTGGCATCACTCAACATATCGGTGCTTATCAAGTAACAAGAAAGGATAAAAAAATGACCTTTATTGATACTCCTGGTCACGAAGCTTTTACGGCTATGCGTAGTCGTGGTGCAAAAGTGGCGGATATTGCTATCTTGGTGGTGGCAGCTGATGACGGTGTAAAACCACAAACAGTGGAAGCCTTTAGAATTATTGAAGCTGCTAAAATTCCATATATTGTGGCAATTAATAAAATTGATAAATTAGACTCTGATGTTAATCGCACCAAACAAGAATTATCAACCATGCTAAAAATTACACCAGAGGATTGGGGTGGAAAAACTATTTGTGTGCCAATTTCTGCTAAAGATGAAAAAGGTATTGATGAATTATTAGATATGGTTTTATTGTTAGCTGAAACTGAGGCGGATAACTTAAAGGCTAATCCAAAAGCAGATGCAATTGGAACAATTATTGAAGCCCGACTTGATAAAGGTGCGGGACCAATTGCTACTATCTTAATTCAAAATGGTACACTTCGTGTGGGCGACCAATTATGTTTTAACAATGTTTTTTATGGCAAAGTTAAAGCTTTGTATAGTTACAAGGGCGAAGTAGTTGATTCGGCTGGACCATCAGAACCGGCTAGAATTTTAGGTTTAAAAATGTTACCAGAGGTTGGTGATGTTTTAAGTGTTGGTGAAGGTGAAAAAATAAAAGTTAAAAAAGTGTCCAACTTGTTTATGAGTAATAAACCGGCCGCTAAAGCCGAGGAAAATGATGATAATATTTTAAAATTAAACTTAATAATTAAGAGTGATGTATTAGGTTCAATTGAGGCGATTGAAGAATCATTATTGAAAATTAATAGTAATAAAATAAAAGTTAAAATAATTAACAAGAGTTTGGGCATGGTAGGTGAGGGTGATGTAAAAAGAGCAGAAGATTCTGGCGCTCAGATTGTTTGTTTTAATGTTAAAGTTCAACCACAAACTGAAAACTTGATTAGAGAAAAAAATGTTAAAGTAAAAATGTTTTCTGTTATTTACGATTTAATTAAATATGTTAAAGCGGAAATGCAAGCCATGATTGTTCCAGAATATGTTCGAAAAGATTTGGGTCGCTTAAAAGTTTTGGCAATTTTTAGAACAGAAACTGGAGCTCAAATTATTGGTGGTAAGGTTTTGGATGGTGTAATTGAAAACAATTCTTTTATTGAAGTTATTCGTGATAAAGAAATTGTGGAAAAGGGAAAATTAGTAAAACTTCAATCTGGCAAACAAGACGTTAACATGGTTGAAAAAGATCAGGAATGTGGTTTGAAATATGAAGGTAAGCCAGTGGTAGTGGAAGGTGATATTTTAAACATTTATAAAGAAGAAGAAGTTATTAACAAAATTTAATATGTCTGACCGTTTGGATAAAATTAACGAATTGATTTTGCATAAGTTAGCAGAAATTATTAACCGAGAAATTGGTGTGCCAAATGTTTTGGTGACCTTAGTTTTTGTTAAATGTTCTGAGGATTTAAATTATGCAACAGTAGGTATTTCAGTGTTGCCAGCGTCTTATGCTGGTACCGTTTTGAGTGTCTTGCGTAAGAAGGCTGGATTTTTAAGTCAAACTCTACGTAAAAATAGTAAGCTTGGTCGAGTACCAAAACTAAATTTCACTTTTGATGCGACAGAGGTAAAGGCTAGTATTTTAGAAAAGGCTATTGCCGCCGAGGAGGAAGAGTTAAAAGAAATCCTAAAAGATAAATAAACAAAAATGCCCAAGTCGGGCATTTTGTGTATAGTGGTTATGAATGAATTTTTAATAAAATTTGAATTACTTTTTTCGAAAATAAAAAGTGCTAAAAATATTTTAATAGTATCACATGTTCATCCGGACGTTGACGCTATTTCTTCGCTTGGCGCAATTATTGAGGTCCTAAAAAATTTAGAAAAAACTTTTTTTGCTTTTGCCGCGCAAAAAGAAGAATTGGCAATGCACTATTTACCACATGAAGAATTAATTCATGGAAGCTTGCCGGATAATTTTAATTTTTCCGAATTTGATTTAATAGTGGTGTTGGATTGCGGGTCGCTTAGTCGAACACAATTGGAGAGTTATATAAAAAATCGAAGAGAAGATCAATTTGTAGTTGAGCTTGACCATCACCCAAGGACCGATGATTATGCTGATTTAGAAATTAGATTGGCGCAGCTATCATCAACAACAGAGGTAATTTTTAATTTTATAAAAAGTCAAAATATAAAAATTACCAAAAATTTAGCGAATTGTTTAATGTCAGGTATTTTGTGTGACACTGGAAATTTTGCTTATTCCTCAACCAGTGATACAACTATAAAAATCGTGGCCGAGTTAGTGGAACATGGTGCTCAATTTCCAAAAATGATGCGGAGCTTTTCTGAAAATAAAGATATTAATTCTTTGAAAATATGGGGCTTGGCTTTGGATAATTTGAAAATTAATAAAAGATATAATATTGGTGTGTCAGTGTTAACAAAGGATGAAATTTTAAAGACCACTGGGGTAAATAGTTTACTTGATATTAATAGTGAAATCTTCGGTGAAATTGTAGCTTTTTTAAGTGGCTTAGTTGATGTTTCGGCGGTAGTGCTTATACGTGAGGATGATGAGCAAAGACTAAAAGTAAATTTACGCACTTCCAGTAATAATGTTAATTTATCTAGCTTGGCCCAAATTTTTGGTGGCGGTGGACATGTTAAAGCTAGCGGTTTTTTAATTTCCGGAAAAATTAATAAAAATAATTCTGGCTGGGAATTTGATTTTGTAAATTAATATAAAAATTTTAAAATAAAAGAGCCCTACTTCAATTTAAGAAGTAGGGCTTTATTGTTTTTAGTATTTTTTATTTTAACAGTGAGACACCACAAGCTCCAGCGGCTGGAATCCAGAAGGCTGATTGACTCATGTTGGCATCGCTTTTGTAAGTTACTCCAGTTCCGGTACCATAGATCCACCAATTGTATTTGTTGAGATCGGTGGCTAGAACAGTAACGCTAGACCAGAATGTTGTTCCGGGAACAGCGGTGGTTGATAAGTAACTAGTCCAAGCGGCTGTTGGTGCTGTTGCGGCGGTGGCTGAGCTTTGGAAAACTACAGTTGAACCAGCTGGCATTTTAACATAAATAATTAAATTACCTCCAGTTACTTCAGCGGTGTTTACAGCATTAGTGGCATCGCCTAATTTTCCGGGCGCAGCTATTGGTGCGGCCTGTGGAACAACTAGTGATTTGTTAGCGTCGTAGACGTGAGCATTGGTTCCATCATAATAGAAACTAAACACGTTGTCTGGTGTTCCATCATGATTACTATCAAACAATGGGTCGTAGAATGGACAAGCAGTGCTATCAGCAACTAACCAAGTCCCATTACTCTGCATAAGCATAAACGATTTTCTAACACTGGCTAAACCAGAATTATCAATCATAAAAGAAAATTCAATGGAATCGGTGCTTAGAATTGTACTATTGTAAAAAGCTGTTCCGGTGGTCCATGAAGTCCAATTGCTTAAATAGGTGTAAGTTGTGCTTAGTGTTTTTTGTCTTGATGCTCGCCAAGTTAAAAGTGATGTTGTGCTGCCTTGTTCAATACTGATTAGGCGCAACAATTTACTTATTCCTGGTAATGGTGGTATTACTACTGGAGCGCTAGCCACATCTACTTTAAAGTTAACCTTTTGTTTTGCATTAGAAGCGTTTATAACCGAAACGGAATAAACCTTTTTAGTTTTTAAACTTAATAATGCTTGGTCAACATTTTTAGCAATTGTGTCTCCGTCCAACACCCAATTACACTTTGTAACTGGAGTGGTTGTTAAGATTAAATTTCCAGTGCTACCCATTTTTACGGTATCACCTTCAATAATAATTCCAGAAATACTGTCACCGAAAGCTTTTAAACTGCCTCCTGGGTTGTACGAGTATAAAACGGAAAACCCGTCAGTGTTGGGTGTTACGATATTTTTACTCATTGGTTTGGCAAAATCTCCATCTTTTTTACAGCTTGTAAAAAAAACTGATGTTACTACTGCGCATAATAATGCGACTGCTCTTACTACTTTTTTCATCGTTTACTGATTTAAATTAAATACTGATTTTAATTGTTAAAGAATTATGCTTTCTTTTTTAAGCAATAGTTAAGTATACATTATATATTAATAATTGTCAAGAGCTGGGTGGTGGTAAAAATAAAAAAGCCACATTTCTAAAAGAAATGTGGCTCTGAATTGAAGTTAAAAGATCTATCGACCTAATGTACTCAAGTAGCAAGCCCCAGCTGTTTTTAAATAAAATAATGATTTAATCATGTTGGGATCGCTTTTGTATCCATTGCTAGTACCGGTTCCATAAATCCACCAATTGTACTTGTTAAGATCAGAAGCTAGAATTGTAGCGCTAGACCATGAAGCACTTCCGGGTACTGAACTGGTTATTATGTAACTAGTCCAAGCGGCTGTTGGTGCAGTTGCGGCGGTGGCTGAGCTTTGGAAAACTACAGTTGAGCCAGCTGGTAACTTAATATAAATTACTAAGTTTCCATTGATAATCTGAGCGGTGTTTACAGCGTTGGTGGTGTCACCAAGAGTTCCAGGGGTTTGTTCAACGATTGGAACTGTTTTTTGTCCAGGAACAACGATTGTTTTAGCGGCATTAGTAACCGTACCAGTCGTTCCGTCAAAGTAGAATGTAAATACATTGTCGGGTGTGCTGTTGCCAGAACCAAAATAAGCTTGATCATAGAATGGACAGTTTACGCTATTGGCTGAAAACCAAGAGCCACTTCCAGTTGCTACGGCAAAAGTTCTTCTAGTGCTAGACGAGCCATTGTTTGGAAGATAAAAGGCAAATTCTACACTATCACTACTAACTACAGTTGGTTTGTCAAAACTATTCATGTTTTGATAATTACCACTCCAGTTTGAATAATAAGCATAATTTGGTGCGCTAATTTGTTTTGCCGCTTTCCAAGTTAATAACCAACTACCACTAACGCTTTGAACACTAACTAATCTTATTAAGGTATTTGCTCCAGTAATAACAGGAGTGATAACTTTAACAATTGAGTCAGTGTTAACATTAAGGTAAAAAGTAACTTTTTCAGTGCTGCCAGTTTTTGTTGCTACCACACAATAGGTTTTGTGATCTGTTGTTAGGTTGGCTAAAATTTGGTCAACATTGTTGTTGATTTTTACACCATCTAAAGTCCAGTCGCATTTTGTTGATGGTGACGTCCAAAGAGCAATGTTTCCGGTAGTGCCTAATTTGACAGTGCTGCCACTATCAATTACTCCAGTGATCATTGACTTTAAATTACTGCCAGCAGGAAATTCATAGTTTATTGAAAACGTTTTTTCCGCGCCGACCTTGTTGTCAACATTAATTTTTTTACTCATTGGTTTAGCGAAATCTTCTTTTCTACAAGAGTTAAACGCTAATAACATGGTAATAAATACCAAACTGATTAAACTTACATAATTTTTCATGATATCTGATTTATTGGTGAGTACTAGTGAATATTTAATTGTTAATGAATAAGAATAATTATATCACGTTTATTGGAAAAAGTCAATAGCGTGGAGATGGTTGTAGTTATTTATTGGTTTTTTTCTGTTTTTCGCGCCAAGCGGCAATGTTTTTATGATGACCGGAGAGTAAAACTTCTGGTACTTTATATTTCTTTTTATTTAAAGTAATTTCAACTGGTTTGGTATATTGGGGGTATTCCAAGATGCCAGGTTGTGAATGAGACTCGTCCACACTACTCTCAATATTGCCTAAAACCTCTGGTAATAATCGGGCTACTGAATCAATAATAATGGCGGCGCCAAGTTCGCCACCAGTTAGAACAAAATCACCAATGGAGATTTCTTCGTCAATAATTTTTTTAACTCTTTCATCTACGCCTTCATAGCGACCGCAAATAAAAATCAACTCATCAAGTTTGGAATATTTTTTAGCTAATTGTTGATTCCATTTTTGTCCCTGGGCTGATAGTAGGATGATTTTGCGATTTTTATTTTGGCGTGGTGCGATTTTTTTAAGAGCCTTATAAATTGGTTCTACTTTCATAAGCATACCGGCGCCACCGCCATATGGCGTATCATCTACACTTTGGTGTTTATCATCAGTAAAATCACGTAAATTTGTGGTTTTTAACTCGATAATTTTGTTTTTTAGCGCCCGCGCCATCATCCCCTCTGAGAAATAAGAGTCGAGTAACTTGGGAAAAATAGTGATGATGTTGAATTTCATATAATTGTTTGTAAAGTTTAATTTAAACTTATAATAACACAGTTTTGCTAAAAAATAAAAACCACATTTGTGATGTGGTTTTTATTATATATTTTGATTTTAAAAAATTAAATTTTTAAATCGTCGATAGCTGAAGTGTCAACGTCTTCGTGGATAACATTTTCATGTCTCACTTCGTGTCTAACTTCATGTCTAGCGTCATCATGTCTGTCATCACGACGTTGTTCAGTTCGCATCGGTCTGTTGCCAGCATTAGGATCGTAGATTTTTAAGTTAACACGTGAGTTGTTTTTAGCACCAACAATCTTTAATAGAGTGCGGATAGCTTGTGCAGTTTGACCACGACGGCCAATAACATAACCCATGTCAGTTGGATCGATCTTCAAGTTCAAAAGAACTCCCATTTCGTCCACTACTCTTTCTACGGAAACAGCCTCTGGATTAGAGACAATGGCTTTTACAATCATTTCTAAAAATTCTATGTCTTTCATACGATTTTTTTCCAACAAATTGACGGATTATTTAAAATGTCTATCAAAATTGCAAGAAATTTTATTAATTTTCCGTTTGTAATTTATAATACAAACTTGCTTCTATTATAACAGAACCCTTTTTTAAGTCAATTGTTATTATGCAACTTCAGCTGGAGTTTCTTCGCTTTTTACCTCTTCAACGACTGGAGCCTCAGCAGCAGCTTTCGCTTCGGCAGCAGCAAGTTCAGCAGCCTCAGCAGCAGCTTTCGCCTTAGCATCAGCGTCAGACTTAGCCTTCGCTTTTACTTCTTTATCTTTTTCAATTTTTACTAAACGTTTCTTGGAAATGCTAGAGTTTTTAACTTTTTCACCTTTGATGATATTCTTTTCTACTAATAAATTATTAGCAGTGTCGGACATACCAGCACCTTGGCTAATCCAGTAATTAACGCGATCACCTTTAACCTGTAACTCTTTAGAATGTGGGTTATATGATCCTAAAATTTCCAAAGAAGTTCCGTATGGATCGCGGCTCTTTTCGGAGATAATTAGGCGATACATCTTGCGGTTTTTCTTTCCAACTTGTGACAATCTGATTGTTAACATAGTTTTTCTTAATTTCTTAATTTTAATTTATCAAAATATTAACTTAAACATCGTTTAAAGTCAATAGTAATTAGTATCTTGGACGACTTGGGCGAGAATCGTTTCCGCCACGACTAAAGTTGCTGCGACCACCAAATCCGCCACGACCGCCGTCAGATGAAGCCTCAGCACTCATCTTACCTTTTTCATCTTTCCATAAATGTTGATTTTCATCTTGACCTTTCATGGTTAGATTAACGCGATGTTGATCATCGATCTCTTTGATTCTAACGGTAACTTTATCACCGACAGTTAAGAAATCACTTGGGCGACTAACACGGTAAGGTGCCATTTCACTAACGTGAACTAAACCTTCATTGCCAGCTACTAATTCTACAAAAGCACCGAAATCCATTAATCTGGTAACTTTACCAGTGTAAATTTCACCAGCGACAAATTCGTGAACGATATCTTCCACGGCTTTTTTAGCTAAAGCACATTTAGCAGCATCAACACCACAAATCATCACTAAACCATCATCATCAATATCAATAGTAACTTCGAATTCGTCTACTAACTTGTTAATAGTTTTACCACCAGAACCAATAACGGCTCCGATTTTTTCTGGATCAATTTTAACAGTTAAAATACGTGGAGCATATTTAGATAATTCTGGTTTTGGACCAGCAATATCAGCCTTAAGTACTTCTAAAATTTGGTTTAAAGCAACACGGCCTTGAGAAAAAGTTATTTTCATAATTTCTTCTGTTAAACCAGTAGTTTTAGTATCCAATTGAATAGCGGTTAAGCCGGCGTCAGTACCAGTGATTTTGAAATCCATACCACCGTTACCATCTTCTAAATCTTGAATATCGGTTAAAACTTGCCATTTTGACATGTCAGCGTTTGAAGCTAGACCCATGGCAATACCAACAACGTGTTTTTTGATTGGAACACCAGCATCCATTAAAGCTAGAGTTGAACCACAAGTAGAACCCATAGAAGATGAACCATTAGAACCTAAAGTTTCAGAAACCACGCGAATTGTGTAAGGGAATTCTTCTTTTGATGGTAATACTGGAATTAAAGCTTTTTCAGCTAAAGCGCCATGGCCAATTTCACGACGACCAGTACCACGAAGTGGACTAGCTTCACCTACGGAGTATGGTGGGAAGTTGTAATGATGCATGTAGCGTTTTTTAACAACACCTTCCAAGCCTTCTAATGTTTGTTCAAGTCCTGGAGCACCTAAAGTGACGATCGACATAACTTGAGTTTCACCACGAGAGAATAAACCAGTACCATGATTACGTGGTAAAAAGCCGGTATCAGCTGATAAATCACGAATTTCATTCATAGCACGACCGTCAACACGACGACCTTCTTCTAAAATCGCGCGAGTCACTTCAGCCTCGATCATATCTTCGGCCAAAGATTTAATAACGTAATCGCGATTAGCTTTTTCGACATTTTGAGCGAAAAGATAAGCATCTAAATTTTGTTTAATAACATAAACAGCTGCTTTTCTTTCGTTTTTTGTATAATAAGTTTTATCGAATAAATGAGTTTTAATATTTTCATTTAACCATTTTTCACCCACAGCTAATAATTCATCTTTAACAGCTTTAGCTTCAGCTTCGATTGTGCTTACTAACTTTTCGGTAGCTGTTTTAGTTTTAACACCAACAGTTGCTTGTAATTCTTTGATTAAATTAATAGCACCTTGAACTTCGCGTTGACCGGCAATAATAGCGGCCAAAACTTTATCTTCAGGAATTTCGTTAGCACCAGCTTCAATCATGATAACCTTTTTATCAGTACCGGCTACAATCAAATCTAAAGAGCTAAGTGCTTGTTGTTCGTAAGTTGGATTAAAAACCATCTCATCGTTCACTAAGCCAACGCGGATGCCTCCAATTGGGCCATCCCATTTAATACCAGAGATGCTTAAAACAGCTGAAGCAGCTACTAAAGCTACAACATCGTAATCGTTAACACCATCAACTGATAAAACAGTAGTGATAACTTGGACATCTTTCTTTGATTTTTGGTCAAAAAGTGGGCGAATTGAACGGTCAATCATACGACCAGTCAAAACAGATTGATCAGTTGGACGACCTTCACGTTTAACCCAACGAGAGCCTTTAATAATGCCGGCGGCGTATAATTTTTCTTCAAATTCCACCATAAGTGGGAAGAAATTTACACCATCACGCTCAGTTTTGGCTTCTACTACTGTTGCTAGAACGATAGTTTCGCCATATTGTACTAAAACGGCCGCATCAGCTTGTTTAGCTAATTTACCAGTTTTAAAGGTTAGAGTTCGGCCTAACCACTCGCCGCTAACGATTTTTTCGTTATTTTGCATAATTTTTGAGTTTGGCCGACAGATTATAAGACTGTAGATCATTCTAACAGTGCTATGTATCCGGCGGTCAAACAGTTTATTGTAAAACAAGGCTAGTATATAATGTTTTTTTGGATTTGTAAAGGTATGAAGTGTTGACAATTACTCCAATACATGATAAATATAATTCATAATAATCCCGGGATTATTATCCGCTTTGCTCGGTTGAATTAGCAAAAATGTTATTTAAAAAAAAGAAAGGAAAAAACGCATGAAAACTAAAAATGCGAATACCTATGATGCGCACACCGCGAGATTTATCGCGACCGTGGCAACTTGCTTACCGGAAATTAGTTCTGATGTGATGCAAGGCTGGATTGAAAATCCGAAAGCTCTAAAAAAAGTTTTAAATGAAGCTTTAGCTCCTGTTGAAAATCAGAAAAACAACTTGTTTATCTTTTTGTCCGCATTTATGGTTGAAAAAGCACTAATTGAAGCCACTGATGGTAAACGTAAAATCTATGATTCCAGTGAAATATTTAAAGGTGGCATTGATCCGGATTTTAAAAAATTTAGATTAAACAATAATAATCAACCTACGAAAGAAACATTCGTTTACGAATTCGAATTAACAGTGGATGCTAAATTTGTTGAAGTGTTTAATTCTTTAAACAGTGATTTGGATAAATTGGTAATGACCCAAGCCCAAATTATTTGTTTTTGTGAAAAATATCCAAATCGCTTACGTCAAGGTGGTGATGGAAAATCAACAATTTTTCTAATCAAAAAAGATAATGAATATTTTGTGGTTGGTGTGTGCGTAGATTCCGGTGGTCTCTATGTGTTTGTTCGTCGTTTTATTGATGAAGTGGTTTTGTTTGCCACTGACTTGCATCACGTGGTTGTTCCAAATAGAATAGGTATTAAAGTTTAAAATTTCAAAAACAAAAAATCCCCGTTTCAATAATGAAGCGGGTTTTTTATTTGACAAAACACCTATCTAATTATAAGGTGAGGGATAAGAAATTTAGTCGTTCATTAAAAATATATAAGATATGAGAAAAATAACTTTGTTGTTATTATTGGGGGCGAGTTTTATGACTCGAGCTCAGTCGGATTTCCAAAAAACCGACGAAAACTATGGTGGCACAATTTTCACAGTGCAAAATATTATTTTTACAATTAATTATAGTCGAACTGTTAATGACATAATTATTTTTGGAAAATATGATTTTGTGGATAGTGAGCTAGCTGTTAGAAGCTGTTGTGAAGATGGCAAAACAAAAAAAGATAATGTTAAAGTTTTGGCGCGCTTATTTCACTTTAGTGTGGAGTTGGGTAGCGATTTAATTTTAGCGGAAATAAAGGCGGCTGGTTATCGGCCAGCGACTTTATTAGAATTATTAACTTTTGATGAAGTTGTTGGGATTCCACCACAAAGCTCGCATGAAGTTGTGGCCCTAGGATCACTTATTAAATGTAGCAATAATCATTTTGGTGTGCCGTTTATAAATAATAATTATTTAGGGCGCTCATTAGATTTAGCTTGGTATAATGGTGATTGGGAAACTAGTTATTATTTTTTAGCAATTAAAAACAAAATGTTTTAAACCTGTAAAATTAGAAGAAGATGAAAGCACTTAGTGATCAGGCGCAATGCGTCTTGAGAAGATTTAATGATGGTGATGGAGAAATGGGGCGAGATGTTTATGTAGAATTACCAGCGTTAGATGGTCAAACGATTATTTTTAATTCTCATAAAATTTTTCCAGAAATTGATATGTGTTTTAAAGAGTTTGGTTTAACAAGTTGTGGTGTTGCGACACGAGAAACTGGCGTTGGAATTTATGAAGTGTTGAGTCGCAGTAGTTTACTCGACATTTTTAATGCGTTGCCAGGTGATATGAATGATAAAATTTTATCACAACATCAAATTGTAGAAGCATGTCGAGCATTTTCTTATCTTTTTTCTCCGGGAATTACGCCAACTATGTTTTTCTGTAAAAAGGATGAAAATTTAATTTTGGACGAACAAAATTATAGGGAGAATGTTTTTTCTATTCATGTTTACGATCGTCCATCTGCTGATAGTACTGGTTTGCGTATCGTGGTTTTTAGACTCCTTGAGTATCACGGTTTTGGCTCACCCGGAAATCATCCGCGAGTTTTTAAACCTTATGGTAGAACAAAACAAATTTAAAATTTTATTATAAGCCGTTTCACAAAGAAACGGCTTTTTTATTTGGTGAAATTTTTGAAATAAAAAAGTCCTGTTTTTTAACAGGACTTCGTGGTTTAAGATCTTTTTTCTTTGTAGCAAATTACCGGCAAGAACCAATTGTCATTACCCCAACTCTCGCAATCTTCTTTACTAGGAATAAAAATTTTAAATTTTAATCCGGGATAACGTTGGGTTTTGGAGGCAAAACAATTGTCATTAGTCATAACCAGTGCTTTATTATTTGGTGGACAGAGAGCTTTGAGATATGGCGTTTTGGTATTTTCTAATTGAAGAAAAAAAGCGATTTGGCCAATAGCGCGTAGGTCTCTTTGTAATAAATAATAAAACTCTGTTTTAGAAGGAATTAATTTTTTAGCTTTTTTAGTTTCTCTTTTAGCGGCTTCATGTTTGAAAAATTGCACGCCGAGATATTTTTGTGGTAAACCACCGACTACTTCTAAAATATCTTTTTGGGGAGAAACTTTAAACTTTACCATTATAGTTCGGTGGCCAATGTGATCATCGGCTGTGCCAGGATCAATTATAATTATTTCCTCAGTCCATTTACTGTTTGTGGTAACTTTAAACAGTTTATTGTCAGTTTCATGATAAATTCTATTGGCTCCTTTTATTATTTGGCGCCAGTGCGGTAAAATAAAAATTCTGGTAAATTCAATTACTTTCCTCATTTCCTAAAATTTTAAAGATTTATTTTTAAAGATCAATTTTTGCGCTTTTAATATAACAAGCTTTTTTGTTTTGAGCAAATTTTTTTTGCACAAAAAAACAAGCCTCGAAGTGAGGCTTGTTTTTGAAATGCAGTTTCTATATTAAGAATTTTTTATTACTACCAAGGTCAATAAAATCATCAGCTTCTTCAATTAATTTTGATGAAGTGGTTTTACGGAAGGCCATAATTTCCACCAAGCAACCTTTGTTGTTTTGGAGATAAGAAACGGCTGGCAAGTAATCGCCATCACCAGAAACAAGCACGATAACATCGAGTTTATCAGCTAATTTCATGGCATCGATTGTGATACCGACATCCCAATCACCCTTTTTAGCGCCACCAGCAAAAATTTGTAAGTCTTTCATTTTAACTTCAAATCCTTGTTGACTAAGAGCTTCAAAAAAGTTCATTTCGTCTTTGTTTTCAGTCGTAACAACATAGGCGGTGGCTCGAATTAATTTTCGGCCAGCAACACCTTGAGTTAGAATTTCTTTAAAATTCGCTTTGCGATTATAAAGATTTTTAGCGGAATGGTACATGTTCGAAACATCGACCAAGATACCAACACGCTGTTCTTTGTGTTTTATCATATTATTTTTTTAAGTATGCTTTTAGAATGGCACAATAGTTAATTAGATCCACTAAAGTGTCTTCAATTTTTTCATCTTCTACGACAGCCGCGCGATCAAGTAAGCCGCCAATGCGGGCTAACTTTTCACTGATACGAACCAATATAGCATGTGCCGGATCAATTCCGACTATAGCTGACATCTCAAAGTTTTTAAAAGGATTGTCGGTATCGGCATAATCCGCATTTTTCTTTTTGGCAATATCTAAACAATCTTTAAAAGTATTATCTAAATCATCTAAAAAATCTTTTGTGGTCATTTTACTTGGCATACATTTTGTAATAAATTTTTATACTAACAGTCTAGCAGAGTTCTGTCTTTTAATCAAAAATCCCTCCGGTGGACCGGAGGGATTTTAAGAGACTATTTTGTACCTTTTTCAATTTCTTCAATTTCGTCATCAACTAGGGCGTCATCAAATACTTTTTCTTTTTCAGCTTTTTTTGCTTCTTCTTCTTGTAATTTTTTAGCAATCTTTAATTTTAATTTTTCTGCTAAATCTTTGAAAGCAACTTCATTTTCTTTTTGTAAGTATTTTAGTAAACGACGGCGTTCAGCAACCTTTTTAAGTAAACCGCGGCGAGAAGAGTAATCATGACGGTGTTCTTTTAAGTGTCCAACTAATTCTTCGATCTCAGCGCTTAAAATAGCGATTTGAACTTGAGGGGATCCAGTATCACTTTCGTGAGTACGGAACTTCTTAATGATTTTATCCTTTGCTTTTTTGTCTAACATGGTTTTTCTTTCCTGAATCCGAGATTAGGACCCCCAAAAACGGGCCAAATCCAAGAATAGGTAAATTAATTATTATTTTAAAGTGTTAACCTTTTTTTGTAATCTTGATTTACGACGAGAAGCTGTATTTTTCTTGATCAAACCTTTTTTAGCCATTTTATCGATAGCTTTAATAGTTTTGATTACAGTTTCTTTAGCATCTTTGTCTTTGGCTACAATAGCTTTAGTACTTTTTTTGATTAATTCGTTAACGTTCTTTTTAACGGCTACATTAGCCTCGTGACGTTTGACGGTTTTTCTCAACTCTTTTTTAGCTGATTTAATATTTGGCATAGTTTTTTAAATTCCTTTAATTAAGTTTGTATATAAAATGTCGGGGTAGCGAGACTCGAACTCACGATCTTCTGGTCCCAAACCAGACGCCCTACCAACTGGGCCATACCCCGATTTAATTTTAACTGTGCCCCGGGTCAGAATTGAACTGACGACACAAGGATTTTCAATCCTTTGCTCTACCACTGAGCTACCGAGGCTTGACATGTTGCGGGGGTCGGATTTGAACCGACGACCTCCAGGTTATGGGCCTGGCGAGCTGCCAACTGCTCTACCCCGCGATAAATTTCGTTAAGAAACGATGTGGGCGATGGAGGACTCGAACCTCCGACCTCAACATTATCAGTGTTGCGCTCTAACCAACTGAGCTAATCGCCCTAGCTCGTAAACAAAAAATAAGAGAGTTTTTGTCTCTGGAGCTATAATATAATAATCAAAATAAAAAAGCAATAGTGTAAACTAAATTTTGGCAAAAAATAAACTTAGGCCAGTTTTTAAGTCCATTTGGCCGCTTTTATTAAGAAAATCGAGCTCAATTAAATCGTTACTTATTTTTTTTAAAGTAGATAATGTAAAACCGTTTGCTTGACTTAGTGACTTAGTGAAAATATAAGGGTTCATTTTTACCTTAACACTTATCTGACTCGGGCTTAATTTCTCCTCTAAACAGTCCTTTAATTGCAGGAGAGTTTTGAAATGACGTAGTACCATAGCTAGAATATATTCCGGGCTAACGTCGAGGGATAATTGTTCTTCGAATATTTTTAAAACTTGAGATTTATTTTTAGCACTTAAAGCGTCGGTGAGTGAAAAAATATTTTCCACTAAATTGGCGTTAACCAGTTCTTTAATGTCGGCGCTGCTAATCTCGATTTTAGTGGTACCGGATTTTTTATAGTTAACTAGTTTGGAGATGTCATTGTTTAATTGCCATAAATCGTTGCCAGCTAAATTGAAAATTAAGGCAGCGTTAGCTGGGCTAATAAGACCACCGCGATCATCGACTTCTTTCTTGATCCAGGCAATTGTTTCGCTGTCGCTAAAACTTTTAAACTCTTGGCCGTATTTTTGAGCACTTAAATAGGTAAAAAGTTTCTTCTCTTTAATGGTTAGGGCATTTTCGCGCTCGGCGCCAATTTTTACGATCTGATTTTTTTTGCCACTTTTTATTTTGCTTTCATAAATAATTAAAATATCTTCGCCTTCGGCTAGTTTATTTTTTTGGATAAAATCTAAAAAACCAGGCAGAATATCTTTCTTGTTGCCGAATAAGTTTTCAATTAGAGTTAGGCGTTTTTTTACAAATAAAGATCCGGTGTTGATAATTGCGGAAATTCCGGCAAGATCGGCACTGGCGCCATCAATCATATTAAAACTCTGTCCGCTCGGGTCGATTTCCCGAAAGAACTTAGCTTTTAATTCATTGATCCTTTGCTTGGCACGAAAGGAATTTTCACCGTAGAAAAATATAATCATAGGATAATTTTTTTGATATTTTTTATTTCTTGAGAGAGAAATTTTTCACCGAGTTTTTTAAATTTGGCTGGATCGTCAGTGGTGTAAAATAATCGTTTCGGAGTTTTTGATTTTTTTATTTTTAATTCGCTGTGACGACTTAAATAATCTTTTAAGCTAGCGGCAATGACGGCGCCAGTGTCGGGAATCGCACAGGTCTTGCCCATGATATTTTTTATTTCTTTTTGGACAAATGGATAATGGGTACAACCTAAAATTAAAGCGTCAACTTTTTTAGTTTTGAAACTTTTTAAATATTTGGCCAAAATAATTTTAGTTTCCGTTTCATGAGCATAGCCATTTTCAATTAAAGGCACAAGTAGCGGTGTGGCCTGTTGATAAACTGATGCCTTGGGATTTAATTTTTTAATTTCCGTGGCGTAAGCACCGGAAGCAATAGTGGCATTAGTGCCGATAACGCCAATTTTTTTAAATTTTTTGTCGCTGGCAAATTTTTCCGCTAATGGTCGGATCACGCCTAAAACTTTTTTACCGGGATATTTTATTGGTAAATATTCTTGTTGAATTTTACGTAAAGCTTCGGCTGAAGCGCTGTTGCAAGCTAAAATAATAATTTCGCATTTTTGACTAAAGAGAAAATCGACTGCCTCTTTTACATATTCATAAATTGTCTCCCGTGATTTTTCACCATAAGGCACTCGGGCGTTATCGCCGAGGTAAATGTAATCATATTCTGGCAGCCTTTTCAGAAAATGTTTTAAGACGGTTAAGCCGCCGAGGCCTGAATCGAAAACTCCAATCATATTATTTTAATTCCTTTACGTATTTTTGGAATAAGTTGCCGCGTTCCTTGTAATTTTTAAACAAACCAAAGCTAGCACAACCAGTGGATAGTAATACTGTGTCTCCAATCTCAGCTTTAGTGTGGGCAATTTTAACAGCATTTTCCATGTCATGCATAATGCGGATATTTTTTTCTGGGTAATTAATTTTTCGGAGCTCGGCTAGTAAGTGTTTAGTACCAGTACCGGCAAACAGTAGCACAAACTTAACGCGCTCTTTGATGTTTTTGGCGAAAGCTTTAAAGCTAGCACCTTTATCAGCACCACCAGCCAGTAGGATTATATCGGTGCTGAAAGAGTCTAAATCCATTGCGGAACTTTCAGGTGTAGTGGCAAAACTATTATCAAAATATTTTACTCCATTTATTTCAGTGACAAATTCTAAGCGGTGCTCCAAACCAACAAAATTCTTCACCGCTTTTTCTGTAATAGAATTTTTTATCTTTAAAAGTTTAGCGACCGCAACGGCGGCGGCAATATTTTCTTTATTATAATTTCCCACAAGACGACTAGGTAAGGTTGATTCGGTAAAATATATTTTTCGACCATAGCCCAAATTAAACTTTCTTTGATCTAAAACTTTTTTGGATTTCTCGTTTAGGAATAAAAAATTACCTGCCTTTTGGTAAATGGCGATGCTGAGCTTGGCTTTAATATAATCAGCGTAGCTTTTGTGATAATTTGGATTATTAGGATCGGCTGGGGATAAATGTTCTTTATAAATATTGGTAATAACAGAAATTTTTGGACTATAAGCTAAGTCCTCTAATTGAAAACTGGATAGTTCTAAAACCACAAAATCAGTTTTTTTAATTTTATTTAAAAAATTAATGGGAGCAATACCAATGTTACCACCAAGATAAACTTTTTTTTGTGCTTCTTTTAAAATTTTAAAAATTAAACTTGAGGTCGTGCCTTTACCTTTAGTGCCGGTGACGCCAATAATATTTTTTGTTGGGCAGTGGGCAAAGAAAAAATTCATCGGACTAGTGACAGCAATTTTTTTATTTAGTTTTTGGGCAGCAATAATCCCAGAGCAGTGTAATGGCCAACCGGGAGCACGGAATAAATAATCAAAGTTGTGTAAATCAGTGTTGAAGTCGGCCTCTAGACGCCAATAAATATTTTTATGTTTTTTGTATTTTTGATAAAGCTCACCCAATGAGCTTAATGAGCGTTTATCACAAATTGTGAAGGTGCTTTCCAATTTTTGTTTTAGTAAATAATCTAAAAGTGCTTGGTTTTCCACGCCTAGACCAAGAATAGCGATGTCTTTGTGATTTAATGTACTTAAATTTAAAATTGACATAGGTATATTTTTACAGTTTAATATGTTATTAATCTAGTTAGTAGTTCTTTGAATAATAATAAAAAAATGATTGGAGGTGTGTATGATTCTTTTGGCTGTTTTGCTTCTGCTAAAGATTGTTTGGCGTCGCCGGAAAAAACCAAGCTAAGATGATTTTGAATTTATTTCAGGGTCATCTTTTTTATTTGATTTCACCCCAGTTTTTGGCCACGCCAGCATCAACAATAATTGGAACATTTAAATCTAGAACATGCTCCATAATGTCCTTTAATTTTTTAGTGTAGAATTCTATTTTATCTTCCACTATTTCAAAAATTAATTCATCATGAACCTGTAATAACATTTTAATATCATTTTTATCATCAAGCAATTCATCGATTTTAATCATGGCCAATTTAATAATATCAGCGGCCGTACCTTGAAGCGGCATATTAATTGCCATACGCTCGGCAGATTTTTGCACCATAGCTATTGTGGAGTTTATTTCTGGTAAATAACGCCGACGCCCACATAAAGTTTCAACGTAAGAATTTTTTTTAGCAGTGGCAATACTATTATCGATATATTTTTTGACGCCAGAATAAACTTTAAAATATTTATCAATAAATTCCCGCGCCGCAGCATAAGAAATTCCCGCCCCCTCGCTTAAGCCGTGTGGACCTTGACCGTAAATAATACCAAAATTAATTGCCTTGGCCTCGCGCCGCATATCTTTGGTAACCTCGCTTAATTTGACGCCGGCGATAGCAGCGGCGGTAGCGGTGTGAATATCTTCATTAGCTTTAAAGGCGGCGAGCATTTTTTTATCACCAGACATGTGGGCAGCTAGGCGCAATTCAATTTGAGAATAATCCAGGCTTAATAATTTACTACCCGGTTTAGCAATAAAAGCGGTGCGAATTTTTTTACCCATTTCAGTGCGCGTGGGAATGTTTTGCAGATTTGGTTCATTGGATGATAAGCGACCGGTGGCCGTAATACTTTGATTGTAGTTAGTATGAACCCGACCATCATTTTTGTTAATCATCTCCGGTAACGCATCAACATAGGTTGTTAGTAGTTTTGTAGATTCACGGTAGTTTTGAATTAATGGAATAATCGGATGAGCATCTTTCATTTTATTTAATTCATCGGCCGCAGTCGATAAACCGGTTTTGGTTTTTTTGATACCTTTACTAGCAATGGCTAATTTTTCAAATAAAATTTCTTTTAGCTGTTTAGGGGAGCTAACATTAAATTCGGTTCCGGCTAGTTCATAAATTTTTTTCTCTAGTGCCGCAATTTCATGATTCAGTGTTTTCTTCATGTCAGCTAGAATTTGTGGATCAATTAGGATGCCGGTATTTTCCATTTTGGCTAAAACTGGAATTAGCGGCATTTCAATTTCAAAAAATAAATTATCTAATTTTTCTTTTTCAATATTCTTTGTCAAAATGTGTACCAAGCGATTGGTAAAATCAGCGTCCTCACAAGAATAAATTGCCATCTTCGCAACTTCAACTTGGCCAAAATCTTTTTTGTCTTTACCAATGCCAAGTAGCTCATCGTGATTAATTTTTTCAAAAGCTAGTTCGGAAAAAGTTAAAGCATCTAAATTATGTTGGCGATTTTCTGGATTTAATAAGTATGAAGCAATCATGGTATCAAAATAAGCGCCGGCAAATTTTAAACCTTGAGCCTGTAGAACGCGAATGTCATATTTCATGTTATGACCACATTTTTTAATTTTAGCATCAGCAAAAATTGGCGCTAATTGCTCGAGCCAGTTTTGTTTGTTGGCTGGTTTTTCAAAAGCGGCGAAAAGATTGTTATTGGCATTAGCATTCTTTTCGGTTTCAATTTTTACATAATAAGCCTCACCCTCTTCCCAGGAAAAACTAATCCCAAGCAAATCACAAGTTAACGGGTTAAGTCCGGTGGTTTCAGTGTCAAAAGTAAAAATAGTTTGGGCGGCTAGTTTTTTGTAGAACTTAACAAATTTTTCTTCTGAGTCAATTAATTCGTATTTAAAAAGTTTGGTATCGCGCGTAAATTTATCAGGAAAATTATCTGTGGAGTTATTTTGTTCTTCAAGCTCGTCGGCTTTTGTTTCTCCGCCCAGATATTTATCGATATTATTAAGACGAGGAATTAAAGAACGAAATTCCATTTCCCCAAAGACTTCTAGAATTTTACTTTTATTAAATTGATGAACTTTGGTGGCAGCTAAATCAAAAGTAAATGGAACATCAACATCAATGGTGGCTAGTTTTTGACTGAGATAAGCTTTATCTTTATCGGTTTTTAATAATTCTAAGGTGCGAGGTTTAATTTTGGCGTCACTATTAGCTACGGCCGCATAAACACCATCTAATGTTTTAAAATTGTTTAATAATTCGGCGGCTGTTTTTTCGCCAATGCCTTTAACACCGGGAATGTTGTCACTAACATCACCCCGCAAAGCCTTGTAATCGATAATTTGGTTAGGATTTAAATCAAACCGTTCTTTGACTTTTTTGTCGTCATATAAAACGCTATCAGATAAGCCACGACTCATAGTGTAAACAAAAGTGTGGTTGTTAACCAATTGTAAAGCATCAAGATCACCAGTAATAATATATTTATCGACACTGCCGTCAACACGGCGGCAAATCGTGCCGATTAAATCATCGGCCTCGAAGCCGGCTAATTCAAAAATGGGAATAGCAAAAGCCTCGGCCATTTTTTTGGCGAGTGGGATTTGGGTGTATAATTCATCGGGAGCTTTAACGCGCGTCGCTTTATATTCTTTGTATTCCAGGTGGCGAAAAGTTGCCTCTTTACGGTCAAATGTTAGTGCGATATATTCAGGTTTAAACTCCTCAATCGCCTTTAAAAGAAAAAGCGTAAAGCCGTAAACAGCATTAACCACTTGGCCACTTTTAGTGGTCATTGTTGGTGGCAAAGCATGAAAACTGCGGTGAATTAAAGCATTTCCATCGATAATAATTAATTTTTCTGATTTTTTTGGCATAAAGTCATTTTATCACTTTATTTGGCAATAGGCAAAAGAAAAAAACTTTGGTATAATCATAATAATTAAAGAAATTTATTAAAAAAATATGAAAAAGAACTTTATAGTTTTTACTTTGTTGTTATTTTTAGGTTTTAGTTTAAGTGCTTGCAGTTTGAATAGTAAACTTAATAATTCAGCTTCAGCCACAAAGGTGAGTGATGCAAAATTGGTTTTGTATTACAGCACTACCTGTCCGCATTGCAAAATCGTTGAGCAGTATATGGATGAAAATAAAATTCAAGCTAAATCTGGCATTGTTATGAAAGAGGTTTCGGGTGATAAGGCTAATGCTCAGGAGTTGGTAGCTAAAGCTGTAACCTGTAATATTTCCCAAAATGATTTGGGTGTGCCGTTTTTATGGAATGATGGAAAATGTTTGGTGGGAGATAAAGATATCGTTGATTTCTTTAAAACTCAATATAAATAAAGATTACAATTAGATAATATATGAGAAAAAAAATTACAATAATTTCGCTTTTGTTAGCTAGCAGTTTTTTATTTGCTGGTAAGGCTTTAGCGATTTGCCCGGTTTGCGTGGTGGCGGTGGCCGCTGGTGTTGGTTTGTCGCGCTATTTAGGTGTGGATGATGTTTTAACTGGAATATGGATTGGTGGTTTACTGTTATCAATTTCACTTTGGACAATTGATTGGTTGGTTATTAAGAAATGGAATTTTAAATTTTATAAAATTGTTACAATTTTAGCTTACTACCTAATGGTTGTGGTGCCGATGTCTTATAGTGAAATAATTGGTCATCCTTTTAATAAAATTTGGGGAATGGATAAATTAATTTTCGGTATTCTTCTTGGAACTATAGCTTTATATTTGGGAAATATTTTGTATAAATTTTTAAAGAAGAAAAATAATGACCGCGCTCATTTTCCTTTTGAAAAGGTAGCGATTCCAGTGTCATTTCTAGTAATCCTAAATATTATTTTTTATTTTGTAACTAAGGCTTAAAAATATGGACACACAAAAACTACAAGATTATATCGATAAGATTGATACTATGAAGAAGGATAACAAATTAGATTTGTCATCTGATCAAGATTTAAGTATCGCGGTGATGAATTTGGTGAGTATTGAGGAACACTTCTTTTTTAGCGGTGCTAAAACTGGAAAAACCGAATACTATGACTTAATTAAGGATGTGCGTGAAATGCGTAAAGAATTAATGCATCAATTAATTAAAGAGACTGATGGCGAAACTTGGTGTATTTCTAAGCATTTATTAGCCGCTTCGATGCGTTTAATGGAGGTTGGCACTAAGGAAATTGGCCGTGGTCACAAAAAAGAAGCTTATGATTTATTTTCCAAATCTTATAACTTATATTCTTTGTTCTGGGGTTTAAATATGAAATTGCTTAATTTGGGTGAGGTGAAAAAGATTGATGATGAGGCAGTTAATAAGCATGATACCGAGAAAAAAGGTTTCTTTGGTAAAATGGGAGAGTTAGTGAAGAAGGCAATTGATTGTTGCATCGAATAAAATAAAATGTTTGAAAAGAGCTCTGATTTAGAGCTCTTTTTTTGTTGACAAAAGCTAGTAAAATGGTATGATAACTTATTAATTAAATAGGTCATTCACAATTAAAATAAATAGGAGGAAAAATGATAAAGAAATTTGATTTTAGTCGGTATAAAGATTGTCTGCGTGACAAGGCTTTTGATTCTGGTAATGCAACTAGGGCAGCTCTTGGTTCACGTGACGACGACCATGCCTATTATTCGGTAATGGATCCATTTCTGTTGGATGTGGAGAAAATTAGAAATAGTAAAGCATATCGTCGCTTGTTTTTTAAGACCCAAGTTTTTCCTTTTCCGGACAGTGTTTATATCCGCAATCGTGGGTTTCATACTGGAGAGGTGGTTTCCAGTGGTACACGTTTAGCTAGTATCACGGGATTAAATATTGGTTTGGTGCAGGCCGGTAGTTTTGGCCATGATTTAGGTCAGGTACCATTTGGTCATCTGGGTGAAAGTTTTATGTCAGAAAAACTAAGTTTGGAATTTTTACACGCCATTTACAGTGTAATTGTTTGTCGAAAAATTGAACGAAGTGGTCGCGGTCTTAATCTTTGTTTGCAAACCGAACAAGCAATTGCTCATCATTCTCGAACACGGGATAAAGGCCAGTTATTAATAGCTGGCAACGCGCCGCAGGAAGAGACATTGGTAATGTATTGTGATAAAATCGGTTATACTTTTTCCGATATTAATGATGCAGTGGCAGTTGGCTTGTTGAACGAAAAAACTTTAATTAAAGAAATTAAACTTTTGGGCAAAAATCAACGAGAACGAGTTATGGCCTGTGAATATGCTTTAATTGAAGAATCGGCTAAGCTTGGATATGTTTCTTTTGCCAAGTCAGAGGTTGCTGAAATATTTGCCGCGATTCGTGATTTCATGTTCGACAATGTTTATTTAGCTTTAAATGAAACAGAGGAACATAAAAAAATGCGAAGTTATTTGGATGTGGTTTATAATGGATTTATAGATAGCGGTTTAAATAAGGTTCAAACCTTAACTATAATTTCCATAATGACTGATGTTGATGTGAAAAGTTTTGCCGCTATTTTTAATAAGGATAGTAAAAAGGTAAATTTGAATTTCATCAAAACTTTGATGCCCATTGATATTTTCGTCTTCCCAGTCTTTACTAATGAGATGGATTTCATAACTATTTAAAAAACCTTAACCCGGCAAAAATGTCGGGTTTTTTATTTGACAAATATAAATAATCTTGATAACTTATTTTGAATTGCAAAATGCAATTTTAGTAAATTAACAATTAAATTTTAGGAGGTTTACAGATGAATTTAAAATTACAACCAAAAGATGAAGCTAAAGAAAATCTTTTAGCCTTAAAAGCGAATTCTTACCCAGGGCGCGGAATTATTGTTGGTCTTGATGAAAGCGGTCAGTACTTAATTCAGGTTTATTGGATTATGGGACGAAGTGAAAATAGTCGTAATCGGATTTTTGTGCAAGGGTCTGGTGGTGTTTTAAAAACTGCCCCAGCTGATCCAGGCAAAGTTAAAGATCCGAGCTTGATAATTTATACGGCCATGTCTGAAACTTTAACTAAATATGCTGTCAGTAATGGACATCAAACCATACCAGCCTTAGCTACCAACGGCATGGAAGATTTGATGGAAACTTGGCAGTATGAGCCAGACGCCCCAAACTACACACCACGCATTACCGCTTTATTTGATTTTGATAAAAAAGTTAATGGCGGCATGATGGCTAAAATGCTGATTTTAAAAAAGTCACCATTTAGCGAAGATTGCGATAGCTATTTGTATGATTTGGCGGTTAATTCTCCTGGGCTTGGTTATTGTATGACCACTTATGATGGTGATGGTGATCCACTGCCGTCGTTTAGCGGTGATCCATATTTGTTGCCGCTGGAAGGTGATATTGATACTGTTGCCCAAAACATCTGGAAATCATTACATGGTGAAAATCGGATTTCCTTGGCGGTAAAATTTATTAATCTAAATATCGGAGAATCTGAGCTTAGAACTATTAATAAATACGAAGCCGTAAAATAAAACATTTTTAAAAAAACAAAAGTCTCGTTGTGATAACGAGACTTTTTTATTAATAGCTATTATTTAGATTTTTTTCTAAACAATCCGATAACTAAATTTAAAAATGGGAATTTCTTTGGTGATTGATGAAGATCTGAATTAACTCCGACTTCTTTGACGCCTAGGGCGTGAAGATTCTTTTCTCGACCTCCAAAAGCATAATAATGAACACCAAGGCCGCGTTGACCAGGCACTCGTTTTGTCGAGCAAGGATATAGGCATAAGCAGGTGGCATTTTCATAATATGCAGTATGTCTCGTTCCAAGTGCTATTATTGGAAAAGTTTTTTGAACTTCTGGGTGAGTTGCCCCAAAAGCAAGGAGCTCTGTCGATGTCGCCGGTCTAAAACCATCAACTTTGATTTTTTCTTCAACGTTTTTAACGGGGTCTCTGTTGTCAACGCCGAAGTCAAAAAACTTTCCAACCAGTTCAGTAGTTTTAAAATCTTCTGGTAATGGAAAATTTCCGGATTCAACATCAACATTTTTCCAATCATAATTACCAGCACTAACCATTTCTTCAAATGTTTTTGTGCTATCAACTTTAAAGTTGTAAACTTCAATTTTTTTCATAATTTTTATTTTAAATTGTTAATGACCTTTTTGTATTGACAGTTATAGCAAACTATTCTAGTTTTGTCAATAGTAATCCACAAGTATGGCTTTAATCGAGATAAAACTACGTTATTATTTTAATAAATTTGTGGAAATATATTGACACAAATTATATTTAGTGTATAATATAAATATATGGTAAATAAAAATCAATTAATTGAACTAGGATTTAGCGACAAAGAAGCTGGAGTTTATTTGGCCCTCTTAGAGTTAGGGCCAGCCACCACGACAGAGATCTCGCGCAACGCTAAAATAAATCGGACCACTGGTTATGATATTTTAGAGTCATTGGTCAGTGAGGGTTTGATTAATCCGATTGGCGAAACTAAAGTGCAAAAATTTGTGGCCGAAAATCCAGAAAAGGTAATTTCCTTTTTGGAGAATAGAATTAGACAGAGCCAAGAAAAATTAAAACAAGCCTATTTATTATTACCCGAGTTACTATCCGTTTATAATATTAAAGAGAAACCGAAAGTTAAGTTTTATGAGGGGCTTGAAAGAGTTAAAGAGGCTTACGAGGATACCTTAACGGCCCAAAATGAAATATTGGGTTATGCTGTTGGTGCTGACGCTTTTGAGGCTGTTGGAGAAGAATATTTAAGAAAATATTTTAAAAAAAGAGTTGAGCGCCGTATTAAAATTAGGTTAATTGCGCCAGATGATCTTGATAGCTTAAAAGTAATCGCTAAAGACAAAGAAGAATTAAGAGAATCTTTAGTTGTTCCTCGCAATAAATTTTATTTTTCTACAGAAACTAATATTTATAATAATAAAATTCTTACCATCTCTTGGAAGGAAAAATTTGCCGTAATTATTGAGAGCCAAGAAATTGCCGATGCTCAAAGAAACGTTTTTGAATTGGCCTGGTTGGGAGCTAAACAGTTTATTAAGTCTAAATAAAAAAACCAGATACTTAAATCTGGTTTTCGTGTTAGGCTTTGAGTGTGATTTTGTCAATAAAAAAACCATCTAAATAAATTTAGATGGTTTTTTTGTGGACCCTATCGGATTCGAACCGATGACCCTCTGCTTGCAAAGCAGATGCTCTAGCCAGCTGAGCTAAGGGCCCAAAATCATAACTGACTATTACATGTTAGCAAACATAAAAATTAAGTCAACATTAGCGTTGAATAAGTGGTGATAAGACAAATCCCATAAAGCTACTTAGGGAGCCAGTCATTTCTAGTAAGCCAAAGAAAATTACCAATAATCCCAGTAATTTGTAGCCTAAGCGTGACCCACCCTCAGCGCCAAACTGTTTTTCAAACCAGGCAATGCGCCCAAAGTTTATTAGGAGCCATTCGGATTTTAGGACAACTAAGAAGCCAAGTCCAATTAATAATAAGCCGTAAATTACAAACATAAGGGTTAATTAAAAAAATATAAATTATTATCTAATATAGTTTAGTGGGTTCACACGTTGGTTGTTTATGTAAACTTCAAAGTGAATGTGTGGGCCAGTTGAGTGTCCAGTTGATCCCATTAAAGCGACAATCTGGCCACGTTTAACATGGTCGCCCACAGACACTAATAATTTTGAAGCATGACCATAACGAGTTTTGGTGCCACCGCCATGATTAATAAAGACCATGTAACCATAGCCACCATTGTTCCAGCCGGAGAATTCAACCACACCATCCTCAGCGGCATAAAGCGGAGTACCAACGTGATTAGCAATATCAAGACCAGTATGACGCCAAGAATAATATTGAGTAATACGGTAACCTTGAGTTGGCCATAATAATTTAGTACCACTTGGTGCGGCTGGCTCCAATTCACTTTGACTTGGATTGCTAATTGTTTGGCTTGGTTTTGGTTTGCTAATATAAACTGGAACAGTATCAACAATTTTTTTAGCGCCAGACAATACTAATTCTTGGCCAATGATTAATTTTCCAGAATCGTTGAGGTTGTTGCTACTAATAATACTTTCAGTGCTAACATTGTATTTTTTGGCAATAGTTTTGATATTGTCGCCCTTAACCACTTTGTATAAAACGCCGGAGGTTGGCGGAATGCGCAAGACACTACCCTCGTGAATAGTACTATAAGCACCAAGGTTGTTGGCCCATAAAATTGTATTCACACTAACACTGAATTTTCGAGCGATTGAGCTGATGGTTTCACCAGATTTTACAGTATAATTACTGATACCACGTTTTATAACAACTTCAGGTGTTGAGATTGGGGTGTTTTGACCACCTTCAATAACGCCACCTGTGATTATAGCACCAGAGTTATCAAGCGCCGACTGGTCGCCACTTAAACAGGTTTGGCTTTGATCTTGAATTACTTGTTCAACGTTGGTGTTAACGATCGGTAGTGGTTGCGCTAAAATCGCATCACTGGAGTAGCTAGAGCTTAAATCCTCACAGAGCTTAGTATTGGCAGCGTTCTCGGTAATTAATTCGTCAGATGAAATTTGACCATCAAATTCATTCTTAACTAAACCGGAAATTGGCGCCGCTTGAGCTGTATTAATAAGGCTTTCGGGATGAGAGCGACTGGCAAAATTATTTATTAAAACGATTATAGTTATTGAACCTATGAGGAGTGCTGAAAATAAACGATTAAAAATGGCGTATTGATTTTTGTGACGTTGATTGAATTCGCGCAATCTTTTTAAACCCAGGATATACCAGCTGTAAAGACGAATAACTGGCCGCTTGAAAATAAATAAAAGGATAAGGCGTAATGGTTTATAAATAATATAAACAATAATAGCCAGAATGATTTTTTTTATCAGGATTAATATTTTGACGACGATTATTAGAAAATTTAGGAAAAGTTGTTTAAGGGAAAAATTATTTTTCATTTATTTGTTTATATGGAGGTATCGTATCATTTTTATCTTGATTTAGTCAATTTATAAAGCGCTATTTTGGGCTTAATTTAAAAAAATAGCTGCTAATATTAGCGGCTATTTTTAATAATAAGATTTACTAGTTTCCTGGAACGATTACAGTGAAGGGCTTATCATGGCCATAGGCTTTAGGACCATAGTCAGTACAATAGTTTTTAATATTTTTCTTGAAATAAGCTGGTTTTAACTCTTGAACTTTACCGAGTAAGGCATAAACCAAGCAAAACATCAGGGCTGGCCCGGCATATTTTGGTAATTCAATATCTAGGCGATGGTCGGGTTCACCAAAAAAGTTATTAGTTTTGCCAAAACTGATAACAAGTTCTTTGGTGCTACGGTTAATGAATTTGGCATGGCAGGCATCACCAGCTGTAAAAGCGCGTATGGCAACATGTGGTCCAAAAATCTCATCTGCTTTGGCGAGAATGAAATGACAAATCGCTGCATATTCATCAGGCACAATAAAGGCGATAGCGGTATATTTTTTAAAATTTCTTGCTGGGTGGGTATTTTTTATGAAACTAATAATTTTTTTTGGATCTTCCTGACTCTTAGACAGAATCATGCCCAGATAAGTGGAAACGTTATAAGAATATGGTTCGGGCAGTTTTTTGTAAACAATAACTTTATTGGCAGTTTTAGCGGCCTCGGAACCAACTTCACAAGTTAAAAGCGTCGTATTTAGTTTTAATTTTTTTGCGGCTTTTATTTCCCAGACTGAATCCTTGGCGCCGGAAGCGGAAATAATTATGGCGTCCTTAATAATTTTTTTCTTAAATAATTCATTATAATTATTTAAAGTTTCTTTCAAATTACTTTCATTGGCAAATAGTGCTGGTTGATCATTAAACAATATTAAACCGGTGTTGTAAGCGTTGCCACTACCAATTACCAGTGGAAAAGAAAACTTTTTTAAATCTAATTTGCTTGGATAATTTTTGCTAAAAAAAACCAAAGACTCATTAACAATGTTGTTTAAATTTTGTATTTTCATATGTTTATTTTATATTCATATTATATCAAATAAAATAATTTTTGTCCTTATAATTAATGCTGTTGTCGGCGCTATTGTCTTTTGTTGATTTTTTCTTATAATTACTATACAATTTTAAAGCATTAAGCATCTTAAATAATTAAGTTTTATATTTTATGTCAGGACATTCCAAGTGGGCGACAACCCATCGCCAAAAAGAACTAGTTGACGCTAAACGTGGCGCAATTTTTACTAAAATGGGTAATGTTATTTCAATTGCGGCTCGTCGTGGTGGCGATCCGGATGCTAATCCAAGTTTACGCTCGGCGATTGATCGGGCTCGTGCTGCCTCAATGCCAAAAGATAACATTGAAAGAGCGATTAAAAAAGGTACTGGTGAGTTGGGCGGTGACCAAGTGGAGGAATTATATTATGAAGCAGTTGGCCCACATAACACTCAATTTGTAATTAAAGTTATTACTGATAATAAAAATCGTAGCTCTGCTAATGTGCGTCATATATTTTCTAAATTAGGTGGATCTTTTGGTCCGGTTATTTGGAATTTTGAACAAAAAGGCGTAATCATGATTGCGGCTGCGGAAGTTGAGGCTAAAAAAATAAATGCTGATGATTTAGAATTAGAATTAATTGATGCCGGAATTTTGGATATGGATAAAAGTGATGATGGCCTTGTGATTTATGTAAAAATGGAAGATTTAAATAAGATGAAAGAGGAATTAGAATCTCGAGGTATTAAAATTGAATCAGCTGAACTCGAGTATGTAGCCAAAACAAAACAAGAATTAAATGAAGAGGATACTTTGAAGATGGATAAAATCTTTGAAGCTTTGGAGGATGATGAGGATGTTAATGACTATTATACTAACATCGCTTAAAACCAAAACTCATTATGATTATTTTGGGGATTGATCCGGGAATTGCCGATGCCGGTTACGGTCTTATCGACAAACTACCTAATGGGAAGTTTGTTTGTTTGACTTATGGTTCAATCAAAACGCCAGCTAAAACTGATTTGGCGGATCGTTTAGATACGCTACACCAAGAACTCACTAAAATTATAAAAAAGTATAAACCAGAATTAGCGGCTGTGGAGGATTTGTTTTTTTCTAAAAATGTTAAAACGGCTATGGCTGTGGGGCAGGCGCGCGGCGTGATTTTGTTGACTTTAAAACAGAATAGTATAAGGTTTAACGAGTTTACGCCTAATCAAGTTAAACAGGCAACAACTGCTTATGGTGGAGCCGATAAAAAACAAATGCAGAAAATGGTAAAACTGCTTTTGAATTTAAAAGAAATTCCTAAGCCGGATGATGCGGCTGATGCGCTGGCAATTGCTATTTGCGCTGGTGGCTATTGTGACTTTAGATTGCAAGAAAATAAAATTAAATAACTTATGAAGAAACTAAAAATCGTACACATTGCAGCGGAGGTTGGACCATTTTCTAAAACTGGTGGTCTTGGTGATGTGGCCCGTTCTTTGCCGAAGGCGATTAAACGTCTAGGGCATGATGTGATGGTTATCACACCACTCTACGGTCAAGTTATAAATAAAAAAGAGTATAATTTAAAATTAGTTTTTTCTAATGTCGAAATAAATTTAAATTCCGTTGATACAGTTACAGTTAATTATTGGAAGGGTTATGCTATGGAAGGCTTACCAGTTTATTTTGTGGAGAATGCCAAATATTTTTCCCGCTCCAAAGTTATTTATGGTTCTTCGCATGAAAATGTGCGCTTCATGGTTTTTGATGTTGCTGCTTTACGCTTATTGTCTTTGTTAAAATACAAGGCCGATATCATTCACTGTCATGATTGGCAAACTGGGCTCATTCCATTTTATTTGAAAAAAGGTTTTCGTTATTCTAAAACTTTGGAAAATGCCAAATCAATTTTTACAATTCATAATCTAGTTTTTCAATTGGGGCATAATTGGTGGGAAATTCCAGTTAAAGAGCGTGACTACGGACATAGTCGTATCCCCCATCTTAATAACCCACAAATAGAAAATATTAACTTTGCCAAACGCGCGATTTTTTCCGCCGATATTATTAACACCGTATCTGAAAAATATCGTACTGAAATTATGACCGCTCGTTTTGGTCAAGATTTAAATAGAATTTTAAAAAATCGCGAGGATCGCCTTTTTGGTATTATCAATGGTATTGATTACAACACTTACAACCCAGAGAAAGATGAAAATATTTATAAGAATTATAGTCATGAGGAAATAAAAAACATGGCGGAAAATAAAAAATGGCTCCAGAAAAGAGTTGGCTTACCAGTTGAAGCACAGGTACCAATATTTTGTTCAACCTCTCGGATTAGTTGGCAAAAGGGTTATGATTTAATTGTAAAAATTTTGGATCAATTGGTTCATTTGGATATTCAATTTATTTTTATGGGTGATGGTGCCAAGGAATATACTTCAGCTTTAAAAAAGATTGCCAAAAAATATCCGAAGAAAGTGGCTTTGTTACCGTTTAACCAAAAATTGGAAACCTCAATTTATGCTGGGAGTGATTTTTTTATTCTACCATCACATTATGAACCATGTGGTATTAACCAATTGATCGCGATGCGTTATGGTTGTATCCCGATTGTGCATGAGGTGGGTGGTTTATATGACACAGTCAGTAATTATAATCCAAGCACTAATCAAGGTACTGGTTTCACCTTTAAACAAAATGATGAGTTTAATTTTTATGGCGCTATTATTCGGGCGATTGAAAATTATAAACGCCATGATGATTGGCAAGAATTAGTGGTTCGCGCCATGGAAGTGTCTAGCTCCTGGGAGATTCCAGCTAAAAAATATATTAAACTATACCGTAAGGCCTTAAATTTATAATTATGCGTTGGATTAATTTTTTACATTTATATCAACCAGCTAATACTGATGCTTACCATGTTAAAGAGGCAACTGAAAAAAGTTACTTGCGCTTAGTGCGTGCCCTAGAAGAACATCCAGAAATAAAGTTTACGCTAAATATTACGGGGTGTTTATTTTTGCGCTTTGAGGAGTTGGGTTATACTGACCTGATTGAGCGTTTAAAAAAATTATTAGACAAAGGGCAAATTGAAATTACTGGCACGGCCGCTTACCACGGACTTTTACCCTTATTGCCAGAAGAAGAAATTATTGCTCAAATTAAAGAGAACGAAGATATTTTGCGTAAATATTTTGGCGCTGATTTTAAGCCACGCGGATTTTTTATGCCAGAAATGGCTTATGGCGTGACGGCGGCTAAAATTATTAAACAACTCGGTTATGAGTGGATTGTGCTAGATGAAATTGCCTTTAATGGAAAATTAAATCAAGTGGATTTTTCTAAAGTTTATCTAGATGAGAATAGTGGTTTAAAAATTGTTTTCCGCTCTCGCGCTTTTTCCAATTCTTATATTCCAGATAAGTTGATTGATTTTTTTGATGGAGAGAATTTAATTATTACTGGCACAGACGCCGAGCTTTACGGTTTGCGCCATGAAGACCCAACAGCCGAATTAGAAAAAGTTTTAAAAGTTAAAAGTTTTAGTACCGAATTGTTTTCCGAATTTGTAGCTAAAGCCGAACTTGTAAAAGCTAAACCAGTGGCTTGTTCATGGGAGTCAAATGAAAGTGATTTAAGAAAAAATGAGCCTTATATTTTGTGGTGGAATAAAAAAAATAAAATTCAAATTGCGCTTTGGGATTTTGCCAATTTTACTCAAAAAGTTATTGCCGACAATAAGGCTGATGATAATTATGTTTGGGCTAGATGGCATTTAGTGCGCGGACTAGCTAGTTGTACTTTTTGGTGGGCGAGTGGTCATGACTTTACTCACAACTTTGGACCGAATGCTTGGAGTCCGGATGATATTGAGAGAGGACTAAGCGAATTTATTCGCGCTATTAGATCCTTGCATGATGTGACAACTAGATCGACAAAAATTAAAGCTGAGAAAGTTTATATTAAAATTAAAGCTATGATTTGGCAGCAACACTGGAAAAATCATTGGAAGAAATAAATTATATGAGCCGAGTTGAAGAATTATTTGATAAAAAATATTTAACCGATTTATTGTGGCGTAAATTACCACCACTTTATCCACGCCTAAAAGAAATTTTGGATATTGAAATTATTCCGATCAAAAAACATATTTGGATTGACACTTATCATGTGGTCACTCAAATTAAAACTAGAATTTTAACTTTTTCTGGCCGAGAAATTACTATCCCGATTTATTATTCGGCTCATAGTGACGAACCACGCCGCAACGTTTATGATGCTCTAAAATTTTTGTGGGACAATGGTTTTAATAGTCAACATTTATCAATTCCACGTCCACTATTCTACTCGGAATATTTAAACGCTACTTTTTATCGTGGAGTAAACGGTAAGGATTTGCGCTACTTTATTAAAAAAGAGGACCAGGTAGAAATTACACGAGTGGTGGAACAAAGTGCTAAGTGGTTTGCTAAATTACATTCACTAGATAATATTAAAAAGTTTAATTTTAGTACAGAAAATAGTCGAATTCGCAGTGTCTTACCGGGGGTTAATCGTTTATTTAAAGATATTGCTCGCAAATATCCGCATTATTCTGAATTTTATAAACATGCCTATGCTATCTTTTTAAAAAAAGAAGAAGATTTTTTGGCCTCAACGGAAAAGCGCTGGCTAATTCATGGTGATGCTCATCCAGGCAATATTATTAAAATAAATGATATTGAAATTGCGGCAATCGATTTTACGGATATGTCACCGGCTGATTTTGCTCGTGACCTAGGTTGTTTTTTGCAACAGTTTGAATATATGGCTGTTCGCACTGGATTGGATCATGATTTTATTTCGAAGATGAAACAATTATTTTTGGACACTTATTTTAAAAACTCGGATGAGAAGTTAGATGCCTCTCTTCAGGATCGAATTGATAATTATTATAACTGGACTTTGATGCGTACGATTAGCTACTTGTTGTTTAGTGGCGTTATTAATCGCGATGAGGGAAAATTAATTAGAATAAATAATTTGATAACTCAATTAAAGGAAGATTTGGGGATATAGTTGACAAAAATTATATTCTAGGGTAGTTTAATTTTAGAGAGGTACTAGTTCTTTAACTAAAATATATAACCATGGAAACAGCAGTTTCAAAACCGACAGCAGGTATTAATCCGGCAACAGCTTATTTTTATAAAATAATGATTGAATCTATCGCCTTGAGTGAATATAAGACGGTGTATAAAAATAAAAAACCACAAGTTATTCTAAAATCAGAGCAAGTGGCGGTTGATTTGCAGAAAGAACGACAAGAAAGAGTTACGCAAATAAAAGAACTTGTTAATGAATTGTTATCCAGTGTTTCAATTATGGAAATTGAATTCATTAAGCCGGAGAAAATTAGAGATGAAATGGCGCTAGCTAATGAAAGGTATAACATTTCTAAATTAATCCGTTATAATTCGATTGGCATTAAAAAGCCAGAGAAGAAACCGGTTGTGCATGTTCCAGTGGAAAAAATAACTTTTAGTTTTATGGATGTGGCTAAAACCAATATGTTCGAAAATTTTACGGATATTTATGAGTATATTGTTGAATTAGCTGAAAATAAAGCAAGGGAGTGGAATACTTATTATTATCCAGAAGAAATGGATGTAAAAATAACTTATTTACGCAAAATCACTGATGATAATATTAAGAAATCTACTTGGCAAGACCGCATGTTAATTGGTTTAACCGTAACAAAATAATAAAACCACAAAATCCTCGAAGCCGACTACGCAAATAGTCGGCTTTTTTATTGTGTAATACTTGTTTTTTTACAGGGGGGGGGTATAATTAAAATAGCTATAATTTTTTAGCTAATTTTATAAAATAATTTTTTATTTATGAATAAAAAAGCGAAAGTTTTTCTTTTTACAATTGCCGGACTTTTATGTGTCGTGGCTTCAGTAAAAGCGGCCACTGTGATCGGTAATAATATTACTACGAGTGGTTATATTGGTATCGGAACAACGACGCCGACTGATAGTCTTCAAATAGATGGTGGAAACATTTTGTTTAGCGGTGTGATGTACCCATCTATTATATTGGGAAATTCTGCAAATGCTCTTCAAGTCAGAAAATATAATGATGGTTTTCATCAAGTTGAAATAAGTAATAAAGATATTCATGCATATGGTACAGCCACATCTTCTTTTAGAATAAATTCTGATGGTGATTCATATATAAGTTCTGGTAATGTTGGCATTGGTACTACCACGCCACAAACCCAATTACATTTATTTGGCGATCTTAATAATGCTGTGTTCGGCAATGCTACATTTAGAATTGAGGGTAGAAATCCAGCACTTGAGCTTTCTGAATCTGTAGCTTCGACTGATAATAAAAATTGGATATTATATGCGAATAATAGTGTGCTTAGAGGTGCTGCAGCCGAAGATGGTTGGGCGAATGGTGACCATTCTTGGTTAGAGGTTAGAAGAAATGGAATCTTAGGAATCTCAAGCGTTAGTTTTCCTGAAGGTAATGTTGGTATCGGCACAACTACACCGGCACATCAATTAACAATTGGTAGTGATGCAAATAATCAATTTTGGGTTGATGGTGGTAATATGTCTGTTGGCGATATGTCTAACTTAAAGGGGGGCGCGATTATTAGTGGTGGCAAGTTGACAGTTGATAATAGTTTTTATACTGATTATGGTACAAGTACTGTGGAAGTTGGCGGAAGCGATCATTCTACAAAAGGCTCTTGTCTTAAATTGCGCGATAGCGATGGTGCTGGCTGGACTTATTGCACAGTATTAAATGGATCTTTGACTTGTTCACAGACTTCTTGCGAATAAATAATATGACAAAAATAAAATCTTTAAGTTTTATTTTGGGAGCTTTGTTAATTTTTTCTTTGCCAGCTTTAGCCGCTAGTAATGATTTTTTATCTAGCAACAACATTACAGTGTCTAGTGTTACTTTTGGTTCCAGTACAGCCGATTTATTAATTATGGCTAGCTCTAGTGCGGAAAGCTATAGTTATAATAGTGGAGCTTTTACCGTAATTAATCCTGATGCTATTAATATTTTTAAAGTTGGTTCTGGTGATTCCTTGGTAAAAGCTATTCGGGTTTTGAATTCGTCTTCGACGGTTGTGGCTTGCGTGAAGAATGCTAATCCTGGCACGAGTTACGTATCCTTACCAACTACCGCCAGTACTTATTCAGTTGAGCCGTCCAATATTAATTTATCCAATTCAAGTTCTTATAATTCAGCTTGTGGTGCGGCCGCTTGTGCTTCTGGTTACACCGTTTCTGGTAGTGGTGCGAGCGCTGTCTGTGTAGCTCAAAGTTCCGGTGGAGGCGGGGGTGGTGGAGGCGGAGCCCCAACGGTTTCCTCTAATTGTGTGGCTATAACTTATTCTGATTGGGGTTCTTGCGCTAATGGTAAGCAAGTCCGTACTATTATTAACCAAGCTCCAACAACTTGTATTCCTGATGCTACACAGTTAGCGGCTCAAACAAAATATTGCGGCGCAACTACGACTGATATTGTGATTGACGATGTGGTAGCAACAACAACTGCAGTTGACTCTAGCGATAGCTCTAGTGACACTACTTTAATAAATATTGTAAAAGTCCCAGTAGAAAAAATCTTAAAAGTAATTGCCGAGGAAAAGAAATTTTTAGCAAAACCAGATCCAAAATTGGTTAAACGCTTACTTGGTCGAATTATTTTACAGACCGAAACTAATGGCCAGGCTTGGTATGTCGATCCAGTTTCTTTGACTCGTTATTATTTGGCTGATGGTCAAAGCGCTTACACGGCTTTGCGTAAATTTGGCCTTGGTGTTAAAAATGTGGATATTACTAAAATTCCAGTGGGCATTGATTCACGTATTAGTATGACTGATACTGATGGCGACGGTTTGCCAGATGCTGTTGAGGTGGCACTCGGAACTGACCCGACTAAGGCTGATACTGATGGCGATGGCTTTAGTGATGGCACTGAAGTTAAGGGCGGATATAATCCACTTGGCGCCGGTAAAATGACTTATTCTACCGCTTTAGATAATAAATTAAAGGGTCGCATAGTTCTTCAAACTCAAAGTCATGGTGAATCTTGGTATATAAATCCAGCTGATGGTAAACGGTATTATTTGGGTAATGGCGACGCCGCTTATCAAGTAATGCGCTATTTATCATTAGGAATTGCCAATACTAATATTCGCAAAATTCCAATCACAAAATAAGATTATCTCTTAAAAAGCCGACTACCAAAATAGTCGGCTTTTTTATATCATCTATTTACTTTTTTCTATTTTTATGTTACAATGTAGCTACTTATAATTAATAAATAAATATGTAATTTTACATCATTGCTTTAGTCATTTTATTTTTCATTGCTATTTCTTCTATCCGCGTGGTCGGACAAAACACCGTTTTAGTAATTGAATTTTTGGGTAAATTTAAACGGGTGATGAGTGCTGGTTTAAATTGGAAAATCCCAGTTTTGGAACGAGTGGCGGCGCGTGTGACTTTGCGTCAACAAAATTTTGCGTTAAAAGGATTTTATCCATCGAAAGATAAAGTGATCGTGGATATTACTACCAATTTAATCTACTCAGTCCAAACTGCTTTAGACGGTATTAAACTTTATACTTATACTTTAACTAATCGCGATGAATCAATTGGCGCGATCATTGAAAATTCTTTACGTACCTATATTGCCAAAGAAACGCACGAAGGAATTTTGGAAAAGAAAGAAGAATTGGCCGCCCACATTCGTGGCGACGTCGAAAAACAATTTGCCGAATGGGGTATGATTGTTTACAGTTTTCAAATTACGAGCGTGAGTTTCCCGGAAACAATTACCCAGGCCATGTCGGAAGTCGTGGCTTCGGAGCAATTAAAAAAAGCCGCCGAAAATAAAGGTGAAGCTTCTAAAATTCAAGCCGTGAAAGAGGCGGAAGGCGAAAGAGAACGCAAGCGTTTGCAAGGTGAAGGTATTGCTATGGAGCGCGAAGCGATTGCTAAAGGTTTGAAAGAATCCGTGGAAATTGTCCGCGGCACAACCAACCAAAGCTCAGCTGAAATATTATCATTATTAACCCTAACTCAATATTTGGACACTTTAAAAACTATTGGCTTAAATGATAATAGTAAAGTAATTTTCATGGACACGAGCGTTAACAAAACTTCAGATTTATTAACCCAATTAACCAGCGCCTTGGAAATTGGGAAGATTGATAAGAAAGAGTAAGATATAGGTATAATAAATTAAAAATTATTTTATGGAAGAAAAAAATGACCAAAAAACAAAAAGTTTCGTTTTAGATCAAAAGAAAGAAAAAAAGATTGTGGCAGAAGCTAGTGATCTTGATAAAATTGAGTTTTTCTATGTGGCGCCAAAAAAGTTTGTAATTTTAACAATATTAACTAATGGTCTTTATTTTATCTATTGGTTTTATAAAAATTGGAAAGCAGTGTCTTCGGCTATAAATAGAAAAGGTATAGTTTTCTGGAGAACTGTTTTTGCTCCATGGTTTTCTTTTGGTCTTTTTAAAATAATTATTATTCAAGCTAATAAACATGGATATAATAGTAAAAAAAGCGGCTATTATTATGCTTGGCTATTTTTAATTATTGGTGGTTTATTCTCAGGCGTTTCAAGTCTTTTTGAGGATGCTGTTAAAAACGGCCAGATTAGTATTAACACGCTAAACAGTTTTATTCCGTTAACACTGTATGTGCTTGGTTTTTTATACTTATTGCCTCTAATTGAAGTTCAAAAAGCTATAAATTTTAATAATGAAAAAATAAATCCAAACATTGGAAATAAAAAATCCTATAGTGGTGGCGAAAAGGCTGTTGTTGTTATATTCGGTATAATGACGCTTCTTAGTGTTTTGGGGTTAATCTTTACATTCTTAGCACCATTTTTTGGTTGGGATTATTAAATAAATAATCTAGAGTTAATATAAAAAAGCCGACTACGCAAATAGTCGGCTTTTTTATTGTTCTGGTTCATTTTGACATCTTTTCTGCCCCATGCTATTATAACTATAGGCTAATTGTTAATTTACAATTAGCCTTTTTAATAAAAAAATCCCAGATTTCGGATTAAGTCCGGAATGACGGATAAAAAAATATGTCAGAAATATCAAATGCTATCAAGCAGATATGTGAAGAGAAGAAATTGGATTTTGACGCCGTGGTTAGCACGATTGAGTTAGCTCTTGCAGCGGCTTATCGCAAAGACTTTGGTCAAAAAAATCAAAATATAAAAGTTAAGTTTAATCCGGAAACCGGACATTCTAAAATTTTCGATGTGAAAATGGTGGTTGATGATTTGCCAGCTGAAGAAGAAGCGGCGATGTTAGCCGGGGAACCATTACCAGAACATGAGTATGTGGAAGGTGAAGAGGAAAAACATCGTTTTAATCCAAAAACAGAATTACAAATAAAAGACGCGGTCATGATTAAACCCGATGTTATTTTGGGTGAAGAAGTGATTGTGGAATTACCAGAACCATCAGATTACGGTCGCATGGCAGCACAAACCGCAAAACAAGTTATTATTCAAAAATTACGTGAAGTGGAACGCGACATGGTGTTTACTGAGTTTAAGGATCGCGAACATGAAGTTATTAATGGTATTGTGCAGCGCCAAGAAGGCCGTTTGGTTTTTGTTGATTTGGGTAAAGCGATTGGTATTTTACCAGCCGAAGAACAAATCATGGGTGAGCAATATCCGATTGGGGCTCGTCTAAAGATTTATGTGAAAGAAGTTCGTTCTGGTC
Source organism: Candidatus Falkowiibacteriota bacterium (assembly GCA_037137655.1). Classification (GTDB taxonomy): domain Bacteria; phylum Patescibacteriota; class Patescibacteriia; order Patescibacteriales; family UBA12465; genus JBAXJX01. The sequence goes on along the minus strand of JBAXJX010000002.1, from coordinate 75,393 downwards.
AAAAAGGCGCGGAAGTTATTTTATCACGTAAGTCAGATGAAATTTTGAAAAAAGTTTTCTATCTAGAAATTCCAGAAATTGCTAACGGTTTAATTAAGATTGAGAGCGTGGCTCGTGAAGCTGGTTCTCGTTCGAAAGTAGCTATTTCCACTGACTCAGAAAATATTGATCCAGTTGGCTCATGTGTTGGTCAACGTGGTTCTCGTATCCAAACTATTATCACTGAACTTGGTGGTGAGAAAGTGGATATCATTCAATTTGATGAAGATCCAGGAAAATATATTGCCAACGCCTTGTCTCCAGCTAAAATTATTAGCATGAAGATTGATGAGGTAACTCGTCGCGCGATTGCCAAAGTGGCTTCGGATAAATTATCACTGGCGATTGGTAAAAACGGTCAAAACGTGCGCTTAGCGGCGAAGTTGACTGGTTGGAAAATTGATATCGTTCCTGGTGAAGGCAGTGAAGAAATTTTAGTTGAGGCTGATGCTAGCGGTGAAATCGTGGGAGAAATTCCAGCAGAGCTTGAAGCTGAAATTGAGAAAGAAATTGCGGCCGAAGAAGCTACAACTGAAACTCCAGTTGAAGAAAAAAAAGTTAAAAAAGTTGCTACTAAAAAAGCGGCTAAAAAATAAATTTAATTTAAGCGTTGAAACATAATTTGTCCGCTTGGTGGCAAATATGAATTAACGACCAAATCACATATGATAATAAACCTAATTATTATCGGTGGCGCATTAGCCGCTATCGTCTATGGTGCGGTTGCCAGTTTAGCGATTTTAAAATTGCCAAATGGTAACGAAAAAATGCAAGAAATTGCTAAAGCGATTCAAGAAGGTGCTAACGCTTTCTTAAATCGTCAATACAAAACTGTGGCTATGGTAGCTGTAGTAGTTTTTTGTTTGCTTGGTTCACTTTTAAACTGGACAACAGCTATCGCTTTTTTAATCGGTGCTGGTCTTTCCGCTTTAACTGGTTACATCGGTATGTTCATTTCAGTGCGTGCCAATGTTAAAACAACTGAAGCGGCTCGTGGTGGTATGTCTAAAGCCTTAAACGTGGCTGTTAAAGGCGGTTCAATCACTGGCATGTTGGTGGTTGGTTTAGCGCTTATCGGTACGGCTGGTTTCTACATGATCACTAAAGATCTATCAGCTTTGATCGGTCTTGGTTTTGGTGGTTCACTTATTTCTATCTTTGCTCGTTTGGGCGGTGGTATTTACACTAAAGCAGCCGATGTTGGAGCTGATTTAGTTGGTAAAGTTGAAGCTAACATTCCAGAGGACGATCCACGTAACCCAGCTGTTATTGCTGATAACGTTGGTGATAACGTGGGTGATTGTGCTGGTATGGCTGCTGATTTATTTGAAACTTATTCTGTTACTTCGATTGCGACTATGGTTTTGGGTTCACTATTTTTCGGTGTTTCTTCAACTGCAGTTTTATTCCCATTAGTTTTGGGTGCTGTTTCAATCGTAGCTTCTATTATTGGTATTTTCTTTATCCGTTTAGGAAAAAATCAAAATATCATGCAAGCTTTATATAAAGGTTTAATTGCTGCTGGTGTTTTAAGCGCGATTGCTTTTTACCCAATTACAAAATGGTTAATGGAAGATAATGGTACTTACGGTGTTTGGAATTTATACTTCGCCACTTTAATTGGTTTAGCTGTAACCGGTTTGTTAGTGTTCATTACTGAATACTTTACTTCCACTGCTTTTGCTCCAGTGAAATCTATTGCTGAAGCTTCTAAGACTGGTCATGGTACTAACGTGATTGCTGGTTTAGCAGTTTCGATGAAATCAACTATGATGCCAGTGTTGGTTATTGCCGCAGCGATTTTAGGTGCTTACGAATTAGCTGGTTTATACGGTGTCGCTTTAGCTGCTATGGCTATGTTATCAATGGCCGGTATCATTGTTACAATTGATGCTTACGGTCCAATCACTGATAATGCTGGTGGTATCGCGGAGATGGCTGAATTGGGAGATGATGTTCGTAACATCACTGATCCACTAGATGCTGTTGGTAATACTACAAAAGCTGTGACTAAAGGTTATGCTATTGGTTCAGCTGCTCTAGCTGCTCTAGTATTGTTCGCTGACTTCACTCACACATTAGCCGCTAAAGGTGCTTCAATTCCTTTCTTGATTGATAGTCCACGTGTGTTAGTTGGATTATTTATCGGTGGTTTGTTGCCTTATTACTTCGGTGCTTTGGCGATGCAAGCTGTTGGTAAAACAGCGGGTAAAGTAGTAGAAGATGTTCGCGCTCAATTTAAAGAAAAACCAGGTATCATGGATTATACTCAAAAACCAGATTACGGTCGCACTGTTGATATCGTAACTAAAGCGGCAATTAAAGAAATGATTTTGCCAGCTTTAATTCCGGTTGTTGTGCCAATCATCGTTGGTTTCGGTTTAGGTATCGAAGCTTTAGGTGGATTATTAGTTGGTTCAATTATCACTGGTATCTTCGTGGCTATCTCTATGACTTCCGGTGGAGGTGCTTGGGATAATGCTAAGAAATATATTGAGTTAGGTCATTTCGGTGGTAAAGGTTCAGATGCGCACAAAGCAGCTGTGACTGGTGACACTGTGGGTGATCCTTACAAAGATACTGCTGGTCCAGCAATTAACCCGATGATTAAAATTTTAAACATCGTAGCTTTGTTGATCATTGGTTTCTTGATTAAATAGTTTTAAGTTTCGCAAAAATAAAAAGAGCCTCAATTCGGGGCTCTTTTGTTATTGTATTGACAAAATACTATTTTTATGATATAATCTATTCATAGTTAATTTGAATATATGTACCTTAAAATTATATAGCCATGAACAGTTTAAAAGTTTTAATCATTGAAGATGATAGTCTTCTTGTCAGTCAAATTATTGCCACAATGTTTGAAAGTGCAATTGCGGATAAAAAAATAAAAATTGTTAGTGTTCCTAGTAGTGACAGTCAAAAAGTTCACCGCGCTTTGCAATACGAACAAAATGTTAATTTAATCTTTATTGCTGTTTCTAGTAAGAACAATATTAAAGACACTGTTAGATTTGTATCAATTGCTCGTTTTGCTCACCCAGAACCAGAAAAAATAATTGGAATTGCAAATTACGCTGATAATATTAAAAGTTTAATGTTGGCTGGTTGTACAAATGTTTACAATCAAATGAACGCTTGCCGATACTTAAAAGAAACATTAGACTTTCAAAAAGAAGAAAAGCTAGAAGCAGTTTGTTGCTAAGCAATCTTTAAACAAAAATTAAAAAGCCCCTTTCAAAAGAATGGGGCTTTATTTTTTACCTTACCACGATTATGAATTTTCGCTCATCGTCGTTTAAAAGTTTTTTCAACTCTTCGTCCATCATATTCTTGTCAATAATGAAATATAAAACTTCATTGTTTGGCAACTCGTTTATTGCAATGGCCAAATCTTCTAAAACTATTTTAGCCCTAATACTCGGCAGGCAAAATATTCTGAAAATATGACTTGGACCAACTCCGCCAAAAACTTCGCATCGGGGGTGCCTGTCTTCTTCGACAGCGCCATTTTTTTTATCTTCAAAATAAATGCTCGGCACGACAGTGATAGAACATTTGTTTTTCTCGTTTAAAATTAATTCTGCATGAATTAATTCTCTGTTGGTAATTTCTCCGGTTATCATAACGGTATAATTTTAAAGGTTAAGAAACTATTTTTACATATTATTCATTGATAATAACGAGGGGTTGTAATCCGCTTAATGTTAAATAACCAACTCTGTTAATTTCGTTGGAATCATTTTTAAGCCAGATAACTATTTCATTGTTATTAGAATGCGGACTTGGGGCAACGCCAATAATTACATCTCTAGTATTAGTCATTGAATTAATTTGAACTTTACTGCCAATTTTAACGCCATAAGATTCGCATAGTTTATGGTTGGTGCAAATAATAATCTTGCCGCCACTAAGTGGGTATTCTTTGAAATCATTAAGTGGTAGGTTTCTAGTAAACATCATGTATTCAAATAAATTGAAGGCCGGATCCATCTCAAATAGACCATCAACCGCCTCATTAATTGCCTCTAGATCTGATAATAATGCTTCGGCCACCGCTTTGTTGAAAAAGTTAGTTTTAAAAACATTGGTGAATAGATTTATAATCTCAACCACTTGTTCGCTGGTCATGATTTCTTCTAAAGGAATGTTGTTAACATACTCGAGATTAAAATAATCACTTCCTGCTCGTCTGGCAAATAATTTATTTTCATAAAAATTATAAGCTTTACCAGGACGGTTTAGTAGGTTCGCGATAGTGTAATTAATTTTCTCTGTGTGGTAGTAAATTAGTATCTCCGCGTTTTTTCGGCTGCGTTTATTTTTAATTAAAGCTTTAGAAAAAGCGTTGATTAAATCTAAAACTAGTTCGGTGTTGATCAGATGTCTTTCCATGTCAGTATGATTTTGAAGTTTAAATTTTTAAATAACATTTTTTCACTATCAATTCACAATTGAAAATTATGAATTGAATAATGAGGGCAAGCCACACTAAATTTTCACTTTGGAAAAAATAATGTGCTTGCCCGTTTTTTTGCCAATTTCTTTTTTACGGCTGATCAGACCAATAAAATTTTTTCTCCAGAAGATAGATTTTACAATTACTTAAGGTTCGTCCAACTGGATCATCCTCTTGCAAGAGTAAAAAAATCATCTAATTGCTCACGTGCACATGAGTAATAGCCTTAATTTTAATTATCAACATCTATGTATCCTTTGGCTCCATAATGTGACACCATCAAAATAAAGACAGAGAACTAGCTAAGAAATTGGTTGCGCCAAATAGCTAGACCGTTTTACCCGGAACGGCGACCTATAATTTTAAATATTTTATTTATTTGCGATTATTTAAATCTGGTAGTTCTTCTTCGAGCCTTTTAAGATATTGGTTAGTTTCTTTTATACTTTGAAAAAACTCCTCGTTTCGTGATTTTTGTGTTTTTGACATTTTTTTCTTTAGTTTCCAGTTTATAATAATTGTAGTTTCAATAATTATTATAATCGCCATAATAAAAATGATCGTTTCCATGGTTATATTTTTTTAAGTTTAAAGAACTATTTCTCACTATCAATTCACAATTTAAAAATTATGAATTGAATAATGAGGGCAATCGACACTAAATTTTCACTTTGGAAAAATTAATGCGATTGCCCGTTTTTTTGCCAATTTCTTTTTTACGGTTGATCGGGCCAGTAAAAATTGTTTCCCCAGATTTTGTATCTTTGTGATCACTTAAGGCTTGTTTTATCCTCGAGTAATAGTAAAACATACAAATCTAATTACCCACGTGCACATGGGAAAAGCCTCGATTTTGATAATCTCATTATGTGGCTGCTGGCCCCATAATGAGAATTAATCAAAAGAAAGACAGAGAACTAGCGTAGAAATTGGTTTCGCCAAAAATCGCTAGGCCGTTTTAACCGGAACGGTGGCCTACATTCTTTACCTCCGGTTTCCCATTGGAGTATTAATCACAGCTCGTAAGCTTTGTGACTTTTCACCTTTTGGACTTCCATTAAGGTTGAAACCGTTAGCTAGTAACAGTTGGTCGGCGGCGGTAAGTTTTCTGTAATTCATATCGTATATCCCGGACTGACTTTTATCAGTTTTCCACGCCTTTACGTGGGATCTATAAACCGGTGTCCAAAAATTTTCTGGTTTATGCCGATAAGGCATAAAGACAAGCGTGATTATAAAAAATGTGTTTTGCGCTTCTGGCTATTTAAAGCTCAGTAGCTTATAAACATAAATCAGAAAATTAATGGACCATGTTTTTAATGAATTGTAAACAAACAATAGCATGCAAAAACATAAATGTCAATACCTTTTGTCAGTTTTTATTAAAATATTAAAAAAAGCCCAAATTATTTAGGCTTTTTGTTCAATTAAATGTTTTAAATTATTGACTATATTCTGACTTATCCACAGGATTAATTTTTTATATTGTTAAAAAAATGATATTTATTTTTGACATTTTTTTATTAACTATTGACACTTATTGTTTTGTGTGATACAATACTTTTTGTTAACTTAGTATTTAACCATAAAGTTTTAGCCATGAACGACTAATATATTTTACGGTCGGGGTATCAAGGATACCCCTCCGTGAATTTAAAAATATTAGTTCATGATCGAGATTTTTAGTTAATATTAATTGACAATAAATATCTAAGTAGTTGTTCAACCCTTAAATTTTAAAGTAATGGGTGATTAACAAAAATGAAAGATCACAAAAGTGATCAGACGGTAAAAAACAAAAAAAATTGTTTTTTATGTCATTTTGTAGACGAGGCCTCATGTGTTGCCTCAAAAAATCAAAACTGGGACTGTAGCAATACAGTCCCTTATTTTTTAATCTTTATAATTGTCGAAAGCTATTTTGAAGAGAGATTTTAGAGTGTCGGCGATATCCTGACTTTTTATTACTAGTGATGATAATGATTTTCCTAAGGTGTTAATTCTAACTTTATCTTTATGAATGCTGATGTCACAAGTGAGGGGATATTTTTTTTCATTAATCTTTATTCTTTTAGAATTTTCACTTGGAGTCCTTTCCCCTTTAGAATATGTGTATAAAGTTTCTGATTTTATTTTTCTAGCAGTTCTTTGCTTAGTGCCTTTTTTCAATTCTTCATTTGAGAAAAGATTTTCTAATAGATCAAACGGGTAAATGTAGTAGGCAGTGTCATCATCCGATATATTTCCATAACCAAAAGACTCTTCATTGGCTTTGAATATTCCCTCTCGCCCTTCATACACTTTAACGATCGGTTTTTCGCCGGTTTGGCGGGACATGCTTTTTAATTGAGGAATATATTCGTTGGCTAATTGAGCTTGTTCATCTAGCTTTATTTTTTGAGTTTCAATGTAAGTTTCAATTTTTTCCGGCGCTTCAGCTTGAAAACGAATTTTAGCCCCAACTTTCACTTCAACAATTAAGCCCTTACTTTTTAGGGAATCTAAAATTGGATAAATAGAAGTACGTAAGATTTTGGTCTTTTTGGACAAATCTAAAACAGAGTCGTTTTCCACTCGTAATAATTCTAAATATACTTTTATTTCTTTATCGTTTAGACCGACATTTTGGAGAAAGTTTTTTATCATATTGATAGTATAGCAAGAAAACATTTTTTATAAAAGATTTTTATTAATGACACAATCTCCAAAATATGGTATAATTTAAAAAGAGAAAATAATATGTACCTTTAAAGCTGAATAAATTATGGGAAAAAAATTAAAAATTTTGATTATTGAGGACGAGAACCTCATTGTCAAGAAAATTATCGAAGCGGTGTTCGAGGGAGCATTAGCTGATGAAAGAATAAGCATTATTAGCGCTACCAGTACTGACACAGAAAGAGTTCATCGTATTTTACAATACGATGAAGGTATCGATTTAATTTTTTGTGCAATATCCACTGAAAGTAATGTTGCGGAAATCCTTAAATTTGTATCAATTGCCCGTTTTGCTCATTCTGAACCTGAAAAAATAATTGGAATATCCGAATGTTCTAATTATAGTGAAAGCTTACGTTTAGCTGGATGTTCTTTGGTTTACAATCGTATTGAGGCCTGTAGATATCTCGCTGAAACCTTGGAATTTAAAAAATACCAGCAGTTACAAGAAACCTCTGTTAATGCTTAAAAAAGTATTACCACCCTCCAAAGCCTTATCATTGATAGGGCTTTTTTATTAACATTTGATTTTTTGCCTTATAATGTTAGAATGAATGAGTAATTAAATTTATAACAATCTAAAAATAAACTTATGAAAATTGACCGTAAAGATTTAAAAAATTCCGAGGCTGAAGTTGTAGTTGAACTTAGCGTGGAAGAAATGGCGCCCTATATTGAAAAAGCTGCCAAAAAAGTTTCTGAAACTGTAAAGATTGAAGGCTTTCGTCCCGGCCATGTACCAATGGATATTTTAAAACAAAATGTCGGTGAGATGGCAATTCTAGAAGAAGCGGCTCATATTGCTATTCACAAATTGATTGATAAAATTATTGAAGAAGATATTTCCGATCGTCATGTTATTGGTCAACCAACTATTGAAGTTTCCAAATTAGCCCCAAATAATCCAATGGAATTTAAAATGCATTTAACATTTTTACCAACCATGACTTTGGGCGAATATAAAAATTTAGGTATTAAACAAGATGAGGTAGTAATCGATGAAAAGGAAATGAAAAAAGGCATGGACTCTATTTCTGAAATGCGTGCCAAAGAAACTATTTCCGCCGAGGCCGCTAAAGATGGTGATAAAGCGATTTTAAGTATTGAAATGTTTTTGGATGGCGTGCCAGTAGAAAATGGTCAAATTCCAGAAGCGACAATTTTACTCGGCAAAGATTATTTAGTTCCAGGCTTTGATAAACACATTATTGGCGCCAAAAAAGATGCGGAATTAGTTTTTGCCTTACCTTATCCAGCCGAACATCATCATGCCATGTTAGCCGGTAAAATGGTGGATTTTAAGGTAAAAGTGAAAGAAGTTTATAGCCGTGAAATTCCCGTGTTAGATGATACAATTGCGAAAGAATTTGGTTTTAAAGATATGGGTGATATGGAAAAGTTCATGCGTGATACTTTGGTAAAACAAGAACAAGAAAAAATGGAACAAAAATCTGAAATTAAAATGTTGGATAAAATTTTGGCAAACTCTACTTTTGGTGACTTACCAGAAATGTTAATTCAAAATGAAAGTGAATTAATGATGAGTGAGTTAAAACAAAATTTAGAACAACAAGGTGGTAAATTTGAAGATTATTTATCCAGCATTAAAAAAACTCGTGAACAATTAGTGATGGACTTTTTACCTCAAGCGATTAAACGCGTGAAAGGTTCATTGTTATTACGGGAAATTGCGGAAGTGGAAAAATTAGTAATTACCCCAGAAGACATTGAAGCTAAGATTGAAGAATTAAAACATCAATATCATGGCGATGAAAAAATTCAAGCCATGGTTCAAGAACACGGTTACCGTCATTACTTAGCTAATATTTTAGCGAATCAAAAAGTGATCAAAAAATTGCGTGAGTGGAATATTGCTTAATAAGTATTTGATTAGTATAAATAAAAAACGACCTTCGCGAGAGGGTCGTTTTTGATACTTGAATATTGGTTTAGTCGTCATCATATTCACCATATGATTGCCAACTAATTTCCGCTCTTTTTACTAGCCAGTGATCTTTTTCGTAGATAAAATGAGTGTAAAATTGTTCTCCACTAACATCTTTGTTGATTTTAGCTTCACCACCAGAAATAAAATAGTTGAAGAAATTTTGAGTAGTTTTTTCCAGGTCTTTACCTTTAAATATTAACATTTTGTTTTTTTCGCTACTCATGTAATAACCGTTTTTGGCTGTTAAAGTTAGCTTTCCAGTTTCTTCTTCTAATGTATACGCAAAAAGAGGTGTAATTGATCTTGTAGATGTCAATGAGTTTTTTGCCAATCTTCAAAAAATACTATACACTGAGACTAATAATAATTTATTTTATGGACAGTGTTTTAGTTGTTAATAAAAAAGCTAATTTTGATTATAAGATTCTGGAAACTTATGAAGCCGGCTTAGTTTTGCTTGGTTATGAAGTAAAATCAATTAAAGCCGGGCACATTAGTTTAAAGGAGGCCTATATTGATGTCCGTACTGACAGTTCAGGCGATACTAAGCTATTTTTATTAAAAGCTCATGTTTCCAAATATGGTCCGGCCGGAGAATTAACGGACTATAATCCGACTCGTCCGCGTCAGATTTTATTACACCAAAAAGAAATTGCTCATTTAATCGGAAAAAAGAAGCAAGCAGGCTTGACATTAGTCCCAATAAAACTATATACTAAAAACAGTTTTATCAAGCTAGAGTTTGGCGTGGGTCAAGGTAAGAAAAAGTATGATAAACGAGAAGACATCAAGAAAAAAGATGTCGCGCGCCATTTAAGAACTTTAACAAAAGAACGCAGATAAAATATTGGGGGATGTCAGGCATCGATAGCAAGATATTTTTTCATTATACGCAAGCCGTGGTCTAGCGCCCACGTTAATCCCGCTTAAAACATAAGTGTAAAAAACACTGCTAAAGCCGCTTTCTCATGGAAAGTTCCAGCTTTTGCTCCTGTTGTCGCTTAATAAAACCGACAACCATCAGAACGAGGACTCTTCATAATCGACCTCTGGTGTAATTCGCTGAAGATAGGCTTATCGGGTGCTAGCACTTTTAAGCCGAACCATTTGTTAGCTGGTTTAGATTACTTTTGTCAGGTTTTGATAATCTAGATAAGACCTTAAATCAGACTATTCTTGTAGAACTATTTTGAAAAACTTGTTAGACATGGGTTCGACTCCCATCATCTCCACGTTAGTATTTTTTATTTGCCGCGATGGCGGAATTGGTAGACGCGCCGGACTTAAAATCCGGTGATAGCGATATCTTGAGGGTTCGATTCCCTCTCGCGGTACATTTGTTTGTTTTTATACGTTGCGGGTATCGTATAATGGTTTTTTATATCAGCCTTCCAAGCTGAGGATGGGGGTTCGATTCCCCCTACCCGCTCACTTTTATTAAGCATTAATCTTTCAAGAATCATGCGACGAAATTATCAGAAAGCTAAACCAAAAGTAGAGACTAAGATTTTCTCAGCTAATGAGAAAATTAAGTCAGACATGGTGTTTTTAATTGACGAAGACGGTGAACGTCTTGGTATTATGACGACTGCTGAAGCTGTAGCCCGCGCCCGCGAGGCTGATTTAGATTTGGTGGAAGTTAATCCAAAGGCGAATCCGCCAGTGGCTAAAATCACTAATTTGGGTCAATTGAAGTATGAGCATGAGAAAAAGATGCATAAACAAAAGGTGTTGCAAAAGAAAGTTGACACAAAGAGCATTAAGCTTACTTTTAGAATCGGACAGCATGATATTGATATTCGCGCTCAACAGGGCGTTAAATTTCTAAAAGCTGACGATCGCTTGAAAGTAGAAATGTTTTTACGTGGTCGCGAGCGCCAACATTTTGACAGAGCACGTGAAATTATGTTGGAATTCGTTAATTTTCTTAAGAATCAACCAGATCTGAACTTAGAAGAAGATCAGCCCTTGACAAAATCGCCGTCAGGCTTTAGTATTATACTAGTTAATAAAAAGTAATTATGTTAAAAATCAGGGTTTAACCTGTTTTTTATTATCTATATGCCAAAGATTAAGACCCACAAAGCTACCGTAAAACGTTTTAAAGTTACTGGAAAAAATAAGTTAACCCAACGTAAGAGCGGTCAAAACCATTTTAATGCCAGAGATACTGGTAATGAAACCAGAAGTAAACGTCGTGATATTGCGACTACTACTACTTTAGACAGAACTATCAAACAATTAACCCCTTATAACTAAAAAAATATATGCCAAGAGTAAAAAGAGGCACTAGCCATGTAAAAAAACGAAGATCACTCCGTGCTGCCGTTAAAGGTTTTAAATGGGGTCGAAAGAATTTAATCAGAGTTGCAAAAACTGCCCGCACTAAAGCTGGTGTTCATGCTTATGTTGATAGACGTAAGAAAAAGAGAACTACTCGTGCTTTATGGCAGATTAAAATCAGTGCTATGGTTAAGGAATTTGGAATTTCTTACTCTCGATTTATCAATGCTTTGAAGGTTGCTAACGTTTCTATTGATCGTAAGATTTTAGCTGACTTAGCTGAAAACAATCCTAAAGTTTTGGAAAAAATCATCACTGAAGTTAAAAAATAATTCTTATGAACTGGATAAAAGTTTCTCAATTAATTGTTGCTATCTTATTGATATTATCAATCCTTCTACAAAGCCAGGGTTCTGGTTTAGGTGATTCTTTTGGCGGTTCTAATGCGGTTTACTTAACTAAACGTGGTTTAGAAAAAAAGCTTTTTATCGCAACTATAGTTCTAGCAGTTTTGTTTCTAGCTTTAGCTTTACTTGGACCAGTTTTAGGTCGATAATCATCCTCTTTGGCAGTTTTCTGTTTTAATGTTATAATCTTACTGTGAGCCTACTTCAAAATAAACTAATCAATAAACTATTTAAAAAAAGCGATCCGCATACCCAAGCAGACCGTAATTTAGTTTATTCTTTGTCGCCAAAAATCATTCCTAACTTTAAGCAATTAAAGTATTTGCCCAAAATTGTTAGCAAACAGGAAAATATGTGGTTAAAGATTTCTTTTTCCCTTATTTTTGTTTGTTTAATATTTTTTGGAGTTGGTTTTTTTCGTAGTCATTTAAAGATTTCCCCAGCTTTTGGTGGTCAGTATATTGAAGGTTTAGTTGGAGCACCAAAGTATATTAATCCCTTATATAATTATAAACGCGATGTTGATAGTGATTTAAGTTCTTTAATTTTTTCTTCATTGTTTAAGCGAGACGCTAAAGGCGCTCTAATAAATGACTTGGCAAAATCATGGTCATTGTCTGATGACGGTAAAGTGTATACAATAACTCTTCGAAATGACGCTTATTTTAGCAATGGTGATAAATTAACGGTTGATGATGTTATCTTTACAATCAATGCGATGGCTGATCCAAACTATAGTTCACCTTGGCACTCAGTATTTTCTGGCGTTGATGTGGAGCGAGTTGATGATCAAACTATAAAATTAACTTTGTCAGAGGCTTATGCGGCTTTCCCGGAGATGTTGACATTCGGTATTTTACCACATAATTTGTGGCAAAACATTGATCCAACAACAGCTAATTTAGCTGATTTGAATCTTAAACCGATTGGTTCAGGTCCATATAAATTTGATTCTTTGACTAAGAATAAAAATGGAGAAATAAAAGAATATTCTTTAGTGGCTAATCAAAATTATTATGAAGATGGCCCATATATTCAAACAATATTTTTCAAATTTTATTCTGATATCGTTGGAGCTGTTGCAGCTTTAAATGATAATAGTATTGATGCTTTAGGAAATATTCCTCATGGCAGCGAGAAAGATGTTTTGGCTAAAAATTCTTTTAACGTCCAACGTTTAAACTTTGATAAAGTTTATGGAATTTTTATTAACCAAAAAAATAATCCAAACTTAAGTGATAAGGCAGTGCGCCAAGCTTTGGCCGTGGCCTTAGATAAAAACAAAATCGTGACCGATACTTTTGGTGATAGTGCTGTTGTGGCTAATGGTCCGATATTAACAAGCAGTCCTTTTTTTAATGATAAAATAAACAAATACGAATATAATTTTGCCGCCGCGGAAAAAATCTTGTCTGATTCCGGCTGGAAAAAAATTACGATTAATGAATCGGAAGTTTCCGAGATTGGTGCTCTGACCCCAGAGCAAACTAAGAAAGATGAAAATTTGTCATTAAAAAAAGAATTGTTTGATTATGCTAGTTCGAGCCAAATTTCTTTGGCAGGAACCTGGCTTTTTAAGTCAACCAAAAAAGGTGTTCAAACACCATTTTTATCAGTAACACTGACAGCGATTAATTCTGAAGATGGATTAAAATTGGCAAATGCTGTTAAAAATTCCTGGGAAGCCTTAGGTGTAAAAGTCAAAATTAATCCAGTGGCAGTTGAAGATTTGCAATCTAATATTATTGCGACAAGAAATTTTGAAGCTTTCATTTTTGGTCAAGCAATTGGAAATGATCCTGACCAATATGCCTTTTGGCATTCGTCCCAAATTGGAAATGGTGGTTTAAATATTTCCGAATACAAAAATAAAGATGTTGATACCTTACTTGAGGCTGGTCGTCTAGCAACCTCTACTGATGTGCGTATCGCCAAATATCAAAAATTCCAAGAGATTATTACAAACGAAATACCGATGATATTTTTATATTCTCCACGTTATTTATATTTACAAAATAAAAAAATTAATGGTCTAAAATCTGAAACTATTGTTAACTTTAATGATCGTTTCTCTAATATTTCACAATGGTATATTAACACCAAGAAAAAATTAACTTGGTAAGGACTCTTAAAACTTAAAATTATGATTAGAAAGTACAAACCGACTGGCACAGATCCTGTGCTAGCTCCGTCGGCTAAACGACCGACAACAACAAGTGTGCGACCGATAAGTAATGATGTGCGTAGTTTGCGTACTAATACTGATACGGTTAGTAGTGCGACATATTCTGGTGACAGAATGTCTCGCCCAACAATGAGTAATTCTGCTCCAACTGCTCAACCAATGAGCACTGGCACAGCACCTCGACCAATGAGTAGTGCTACGCCTCGTCCGGCGAGCAATGGCCCACGTCGTTTTAATAATACAAATAATTCTCGTCCACCATATCGCGGCGGATCGAGTTCAACTCATCGCCCAACACAAAACGATGTGAAATTTGAAAAAGTTGATAAACTTGGACAATTACGCGTGATGGTTTTGGGTGGCTTAGAAGAAGTTGGTCGCAACATGACTTTGATTGAATTCAATAAGGAAATTATTATTATTGATATGGGTCTTCAGTTTCCGGAAGAGGATATGTATGGTATCGATTATATCATTCCAAATATTTCTTATTTAGAAGATAAAAAAGATTGGATTAAAGGTGTAATTATTACTCATGGCCACATGGACCACATTGGTGGTATTCCACACATCATGGGTAAAATCGGTAATCCACCGATGTTCATGGGAAAACTTACAGCTGGACTAGTGCGTAAGAGAAATGTGGAATTTAACTTGGCCCCAGTTTTAAATATTAAAGAAATTGATGAAACTAATCGTATTAAATTAGGCGCTGGTTTTGATATTGAATTTTTACGTGTAAACCATTCCATTCCAGATTGTTTTGCAATTATTGTTAATACTCCGCTTGGAAAAATTATTCACACTGGTGATTTTAAAATCGATTTCACTCCCGTTAATGATAAGCCAGCTGATTTAAATCGAATTGCGCAAATTGGCGCGGAAGATGTTTTAATGTTGATGTCTGATTCTACTGATGCGACTCATGCTGGTTACCAGATTTCTGAATCAGCGATTGGTGATGAGATGGGACATTTATTTGAAAAAATTACTGGTCGTATTATTGTTGGTACTTTTGCCTCTCAACTTTCTCGTATGCAAAAGATTTTAGATTTAGCTGCTCGTTACGGTCGCCGTGTTTCTTTACAAGGACGCAGTATTAACAGTAACGTTGAAGTGGCACACCAAATTGGTTATCTAAAATTTAATCCAGCTATTTTGGTGGAAGACCGTGATTTTCATAAAATTCCTGATAATAAATTATTGATAATTGGTACTGGTGCTCAAGGTGAAACTAATGGTGCGTTTTTAAATCGCGTAGTTTCTGGTGAACATCGTATTGTGCATTTTAAGCAAGGTGATACAGTAATTTTTTCTTCCTCGGTTGTGCCGGGTAACGAAAGAACTATTCAAGCCTTAATGGATAAGATGGTTCGCCAAGGTGTGAAAGTTATTAACTATCGAATGATGGACGTACATGCCGGTGGACATGCGAAACAAGAAGATTTAAAATTGATCATGCGTTTATTGCAACCGGAATATTTTATGCCGATTGAAGCTAGTCACTATATGTTACGTGCTCATGCTGAGTTAGCTGAACAAGTTGGTATCCCACGAGAAAAAATCTTTGTGGCTGACAATGGCCAAGTAGTTGAATTCCGTAAATCGGCCAGTGGGGCGATTGATGGTAAGTTGACTATGGAAAAAGTTCCAACTGATTACGTCATGGTTGATGGTTTAGGTGTGGGCGATGTTTCTGATATCGTGTTACGTGATCGTCAAATGATGGCGGAAGATGGTATGATTGTGGTTATTGCTACGATTGACAGTAAGACTAATGATATCATTGGTAATCCAGATTTAATTTCTCGGGGCTTTGTTTATATGAAAGAAAATAAAGATTTGATTGAGAAGACTAGAATGATTGCTAAAAAAATCGTGAAAGATCAAGCTGGTAAATTACCACTCGATGAAGATTTTATTAAAAATAAAATTCGTAACGACGTTGGTCAATTCTTATTTACTCAAACTAAGCGTCGCCCGATGGTGCTTCCAGTAGTAATTAAAGTTTAATCTCACAAATATAAAAAACTCCTCCAATAAAATGGGGGAGTTTTTGTTTGGAATAAAAACAAAATTTTGCTATAATTTATTCATAATAAATTATTTATTTTTATGTTAAATAAAAACAGAAAATCCGCCTTTACTCTTATCGAACTTCTAGTTGTTATTGCTATTATCGGTATCTTGGCAACGATTGCGGTAGTCGCCTTACAAAACGCTCGCGCCAAGGCACGTGACGCGCGCCGCATCGCTGATGTGAAACAAATCCAAACGGCGCTCGAATTATTTTTTAATGATCAAGGTAGATATCCAACTACCGCTGAATTTGGCATTGGATCAATTTATTCTACCACCACTAATGGTACAACGAGCTATATGGTAAAAATTCCAACTGCACCAACTCCAAATGATAATAACTGCTCAACAACAGATAATGTTTATAAATACTCTTCTTTCGGTGGCGCAGATTATTCTTTGAATTTTTGTCTCGGTGGTCCGTCCGGATCTTTACGTTCTGGTGTGAATAATGCTTCACCAACTGGCATTGCTTATGTTAGTCCCGGATCTATTGGATCTGCTGGGGTTGTGGCTGCGGCGCCAAGCTGTTCATGTACTGATGCGGCGGTAGCTTGTTGTGATAATTGTGACCCGGTTGATGCGGTTTGTGCTGGTGGTACATATTGTGCACGTGATGCTAATTGTAATGGTGGTAGTTGTATTGGCGGAACTTGTACTGCCTGGGCTTGTGGCTCTCCAACTACTATAAGTACTGTCGCTGGCCACACTTGCAATACTGGTGCCCCAGATTATGATACTTGTACTTATGATACTATGCTGATTGGTAGTCAATGTTGGATGAGACAAAGTTTAAATGTTGGTACTATTGTGACTGGCGCTACTAGTCAAACTAATAATTCATTATTAGAGAAGTATTGTTATAATAATGATAGTGCTATTTGTCAGAGTGATGGCGCCTTGTATCAATGGAATGAGATGGCACAATATTCCATGACTGAAAGTGGTCAGGGTATTTGTCCTACTGGTTGGCACGTACCAAGTCAGTCGGAGTGGGGTAACGTTTACAATAGCTACAATGGTTATATTTGGAATACAAATCAGTTTCATGCTGTGGCCGCTGGTGCCGCCAATTGGAATGGCAGTGCGTTTGTTTTGAAGGGGGCGTATTTTATTATGTGGACATCAACAGTGGCGAATACTGGTGATCCAAGTACCTGTGCTTATTATTTTTACTCTGGCGGTTATGTTGGATATGAATGTCATGAGAGAAATGGAGTTGGTGTTTCGGTGCGTTGTATAAAAAATCAATAAAATAAAAATTAAATAAAATATATGAAAAACAAAAAAGCTTTTACACTCATCGAACTTCTCGTTGTTATCGCCATCATTGGTCTCTTGGCAACTATTGCAATTGTCGCACTAAACAATGCTCGGTCGAAAGCGCGCGACGCGCGCCGCGTAGCGGATGTGAAACAAATCCAAACCGCTCTCGATCTATATTACAATGACGCCGGTCATTATCCACTAAATAATATTTTTGCCTCTGGCACCATATTCACAACTTCCACGGTTACCGGTACAACAACTTACATGCAAATCGTTCCACATGCTCCAACTCCAACTGATGGTTCATGTAACGTAGCCGCTAATACTTATTCTTACGCCGTTGATAGTGAAGGTAAGGCTTACAACATTGGTTACTGTCTTGGTGGTCCAGCCGGATCAATGGCCGCTGGCTATAAATGTGCCACTCCTGACGGCGTGTTTAATCTAGCTTGTGCTGGAGCGGCAACTTCAACCAACATGGTTGGTGGCAGCGGATCAGCCAGTTTTAATTCTTGTGGCGACCAAGTTTCTTACGGTGGACAAAACTACAATACTGTTCAAATTGGAACTCAATGTTGGTTTACCCAGAATTTGAATGTCGGCACAATGATTGCTGGTGGAACTAATCAGGCAGATTTTTCTACATCGACTAGTGCAAGTTCTTTTCAGAAATATTGTTATGGTGATGTATCAGATTCATGTACCACTGATGGTGCTTTGTACCAATGGCACACCGCCATGGCTTTGCCGGCAGCTTGTGATAATCATAACAGTCTTTCTCCTTGCGATATTACCTCTCCACGTCAAGGTATTTGTCCAACAAATTGGCACGTACCAAGTGATGCGGATTGGCACACCTTAGAACTTAATTATGACACTGAAACTAATTGTCCAGCAGGACGTTACATCGGCGCTTGTGGAAATTCATTTTCAGCTTTTATAAATACTACCCCAGGCTATTTAAATGCTTTGTATTCTGGCGCTGGCGCTGGCACTTCGTATTCTGGTCGTGGAAACTTTATGTATTTTTGGTCATCAACTCAATTTGATAGTGCTAATTCCATTGGTCGTTTTCTTAATAATTGGCCATGGGCTAACTATGCTAATTCTGTTGTGCGCGGTTCCGGCCTTAGAACTTCTGCTTATTCCGTTCGCTGTCTTCATGACTAAAATTTGACATTAGTTTTAAAATATGGTAGATTATAATTAACATAAATACTAAGTAAAAAAAATACAGACAAGGAGGTGTATTATGTTACAAATAATTTTGGAGCGCTGGAAAAAAATTTCTAGCCGTTCGCCAAAATCAAACTTTGTTCCGCCACCAAAAGATTCTAGACATTTGCCCACCTACAATATTCCAATAAATGGATTATTTATGGACAATATTCCAGACAAGGATTATGTTTTGGCTAAAATTATTGCCAAACAAAATCAACTGGCCGACAAAAATTTGATTTGCTATAATTGAAAAGCTCACCATCCGGCGAGCTTTTTTTATTGACTTTTCACCATTCCTGTGGTATTATTAGTTTATAATAATTTAATAATTTTAAGTGTATGCCAAAATTAGAAGAAATTAACTCTAACGAAAACGTCGCGACTTTAGAAAAAGAAAAAACTTCAAGTGAAAATAATATTGATGCTGTTGCACCAGTTGCCTCTGTGGAGGAAATTGCAACTCAAAAAGCTAATGATCAAAAAATTGCCGGCGAAGCAATTAGTTCTGTGCGCGAGCAAATCAGTACATCAGCTGATTTAAAACCAATGGCGGGTAAGCTTGAATCTCTACCACAAACTGCGGAGCAAAAACGTTTATTCGATAACATTGGTTATAGCGCTGAATCTTTAGCTAAAGATAAAGAGTCCTTTTCTGGTTTAACTGGCGGCAATTTGTATAATAAAACTCAAGTTATTACTTTGCAACGAACAGTTGATTTCATGAAAAATATAAAAGGAGATTTGGATCCAAAACAACAAACGCAGTTAACTCGTCTTATGAATAGCGTTCAACTTCAAGTAAATGAAATTAATGCTGAGGCGCCTAAAAAAGCGTTAAAAGATTATCCAACAATGATGAAGATTTTAAATACACCCACTGGAACTAGTGTATACAGCGGCTTAAGTGATATTTTTAAGAAGGCTGGTTATAAAACAAGCTTCTTTAATTCTAAAGCTGGTTTTGAGAATTTTCAAAAAGATTTAAGTTCAGAATTATTATCAAGTGAACAACAAGAAGAACTTGCAAACATGGAAGAGATTGTTGCTAAACAAGGTAATAAAGCTACAAGTAATAAAAATGTTTCCATGGGCGGTAGCATTGGTTCTGGTGGCGGCTCTAAAATGAAAGAAAGTATTTATTCATCTATGAGTGCCGAGGAGTTGAACAAATAAAATTTAATATAGTAAAAAACGCCCCACTTGGGGCGTTTTTTTGTGACTATTGCCTTTTTTTCATATTTAGGTTAAGATAATTTTAATTAACAAAAGAATAAAACACCTTTAATTAAACCCCCGTTTTTAGGCACTTAGCCGAGGTGGACGCGGGACTTTCTGAATAAGAAGGTTAAAAGTGTTTTTTTATTTTAAGGAATAGAAACGCTTTTATAAAATATGTCAGATAATAATACTTTTTCCGAGTTATTGGAAAAAGAAGAGTTAAAAATCCCTCAAGCCGGCGACATCGTTAAAGGTATCGTTTTGGCCGCTTCTAAAGCTGAGGTTCGTTTGGATATCGATGGTGTATCTACTGGTATTGTGCGTGGTCCAGAGCTTTATGATGAGGCTGAGGAATATGCGAATTTAAAACCAGGTGACGAAGTTGAAGCTATGGTCGTGGAAGAAGAAAACGAACATGGCAATTTGGAATTATCATTCCGCCAAGTTGGTCAAGAAAAAGCTTGGGAAAAATTGCGTGAAGCTCACAAAAATAAAGCGACTGTTTTGGTTAAAATTATTGACGCTAACAAAGGCGGTTTGCTTTCTCGTTATTACCAAATCAACGGTTTCTTACCAGTATCACAATTAGCTCCAGATAATTACCCTCGTGTTTCCGGTGGTGACAAGAGCAAGATCTTGGAAAAATTGAAATCATTTGTTGGCCAAGAATTTGAAGTTAATGTTATTACTATTGATGAAAATGATGGCAAAATTATTTTCAGTGAGAAAGATGTTTGGAACAAAAAACAAAAACATATTTTGGATAAATACCAAGTTGGTCAAGTTGTTGACGGTAAAATCACTGCAGTTACAAACTTTGGTGTGTTCATCTCTTTTGATGAAAACATGGAAGGTTTGATTCATATTTCTGAATTAGCTTGGCAGAGAATTGATTCTCCATCAAGTTTGTACAAAGTTGGTGATAAGATTAAAGCTGAAATCGTGACTATTGATGGCAATAAGATTTTCTTAAGTGCTAAAAAAATCATGAAAGATCCATGGATCGAAGCAGCTAACAAATATCAAATCGGCCAAGTTGTTAAAGGTTCAATCTTGAAGATTAATCCATTTGGTTTATTTGTAAAATTGGATGACGATATTCATGGTTTAGCTCACTTGATGCAACTTAACTTAAACAAACAACAAAAGATTAATGAATTGTTTAAGATTGGTGAAGAAAAGAGCTTTGAAATTCTATCTATTTCCCCACAAGAACATCGTTTAGCTTTAAAATTAGTTAAAGATGGCGCTAGTTCAAGTGAAGAAGTTAGCGATGAAGCTAAACCAGCCAAAGCTAAAAAAGCTAAAGCTGAAAAAGCGGAAAGCGAAGAATCTGAAGAAGAATCTGAAGAAGTAAAAACTGAAAAGAAAACTAAAAAAGCGAAAGCTGAATAGTTTTTAAAACATATAAAAAGCCCCGCCGTTGGTGGGGCTTTTTTGTTTGCCAAAAGACAAAAGCTATTATATACTAAATCTATAATAAAACACCTTAATTTCTATATTTTATGAAAAACTTATTAAAGAATTTTCTTGTCTATTTTGTTGCTTTTTTGATAATTGCGGCTATTTTTAGTATGTGGACCGACAAAACTGTTAAACCAGAGCAAGTCGATTTGCAATACATGATTACCCAAATTAACAATGCTAATGTTTCAGAGATTGTTGTTTCGGGTGATAATTTAAATATTACTCTACACGACGGTTCTAAAAAAATTACACAAAAAGAGCCGAATGATTCTTTTTCGACTATCATAAAAAATTATAATATTGATGAGACTAAATTAAGTAATGTTAAAATTTCCGTAAAACAAGATACTGGTTTTGAATTCTGGCTTACCAGTCTTTTGCCATTTATTTTACCATTCATCTTGATTGGTGTGTTCTTATTTTTTATGATGCGCGGTGTGGCTAATTCTAATTCTAAAGCGATGATGTTTGGCCAAAGCCAAGCACGCGAGTTTGATAAAGACCAAAAAAATAAAGTTACTTTTGATGATGTTGCTGGAGCTAAAGAAGCTAAGGAAGAATTACACGAAATTGTGGAGTTCTTAAAAGCACCGAAAAAATTTCATGATCTTGGCGCACGCATTCCAAAGGGTGTTTTGCTTTTAGGTAATCCTGGTGTTGGTAAAACTTTAATGGCCCGCAGCGTGGCCGGTGAAGCTGGTGTACCTTTTTTCAGTATTTCCGGTTCCGAGTTTGTAGAAATGTTTGTGGGTGTTGGTGCTTCTCGAGTTCGCTCTCTTTTTCAAAAGGCTAAGAAGAATTCTCCTTGTATAATTTTTATTGATGAAATTGATGCTGTCGGTCGCAAGCGTGGTTCTGGTATGGGTGGTTCTCATGATGAGCGGGAACAAACTTTAAATCAAATCTTAGTTGAGATGGATGGCTTTGAACCAAATGTCAGTGTGATTGTGATTGCTGCTACTAACCGTCCTGATGTTTTAGATCCAGCTTTGCTTCGTCCGGGTCGTTTTGATCGTCAAGTAACAATTGATTTACCAGACATTGCAGATCGTATTGAAATATTAAAAGTTCATGCGCGCAAAAAACCATTATCCAAAGACGTAGATTTGAAATTAGTCGCAGAACGTACTCCAGGATTTTCTGGAGCTGATTTAGAAAATGTTTTAAATGAGGGCGCGATTTTAACTGCTCGCCAAAATAAAAAAAGTATTGATTCCGCTGAATTATTAGAAGCGATTGAAAAAGTTATGATGGGCCCAGAACGTAAGAGTCGCGTTATTACGGAGCGTGAAAAAAAGATTACCGCTTATCATGAAGCTGGTCATGCAATTGTGGCCCACTTTTTGCCGGGCACGGACGCAGTACATAAGATTTCAATTATTGCTCGCGGTCAAGCTGGCGGATATACTTTAAAATTACCAACCGAAGATCGTCATTTACATTCGAAGAGTGAATTTGTGAACGAATTGGCGGTATTAGTGGCCGGACAGTTAACTGAAAAACATATTTTTGGTGAAGTGACGACTGGTGCTACTTCTGATTTGCGTCGCGCTACTGCTTTGGCGCGCCACTTGGTAACGGATTATGGTATGAGTAATCATTTAGGTATTCGCACTTTTGGTGAGAAGGAAGAGATGATTTTCTTGGGTCGCGAGATTCACGAACAACGGGATTATAGTGAAAAAATTGCCGAAAAAATTGATGAGGAAATTGCTGAATTCATAACTCAGGCTAGCGTTTTGGCTGAGAAAATAATTGCTGAGAAAAAAGAGTTTTTAGATAAGATTGCTAACGAATTAATGCTTAAAGAGACGATTGAGAAAGATGCTTTTGAAGCAATTGTTGGCCCAAAAAAATAAAATTTTAACTTTATGACTCGTAGAAAATTACGCGCTTTTACTTTGATCGAGCTTCTTGTTGTTATAGCCATTATTGGTATTTTGGCTACGATGGCTACGATAGCATTGCAAAGCGCGCGAGCTAAGTCTCGTGATGCGCGCCGTGTGGCTGATGTGAAACAAATGCAAACGGCACTCGAATTATTTTTTAACGATCAAAATAGATATCCAACTGCAAGCGAGCTTGCCGCTGGTTCGATTTATTCTACTTCCACTAACGGTACTACAACTTATATGGCGATAATTCCAACTCCGCCAACTCCAGCGGATAACGGTTGTTCTAGTTCGGATAATAATAAATATTTCTATTCGCCAAGTGGCGATGGCACATCTTACACTATTTCTTATTGTCTTGGTGGTCCGGTTGGTGGTATGCCTGCTGGTGGACATTGTGCTTCACCGGCTGGAATTAATATGCCAGGTGATTGTGGTTGGATTAAAGATGGTGGATTCTATGTGGCTGGTGTTTCTTGTCGCCCAGCTTGTACGGGCGGTCAGGTTTGTAGTGCTGGCGTTTGCCAGAGCCCACCAGCAGCTCCATGTTCAGCTAGTACTTTAGGTGAATCATCTTGTTCTTATGGCGGTGAAAATTACCCAACTGTTACTATTAATGGTAAAATTTTACTTGCCAAGAATTTAAATATTGGAACCATGGTTAATAGTGCTTCATCAACTCAGAGTGGCTGCGTTGGCTACAATAATAACGGATATTGGTCTTGTCAGACCAGTACTAGTCCCGTAAATAATCCAGAAAAATATTGCTATAATAATGATGCGGCTAATTGTGCTACGGATGGTGGTTTATATGAGTGGACCATGGCTATGGGTTTGCCTAATCATTGTCAGGCCACTTCCCATGTTTGTGATGGTACTACTTGTGTGGCGAGTGTGACTGGGTATAGTGATTGTAATTTTGCTGATCCAGACAGTACTTCACGTCAAGGTATTTGTCCAAGTGGCTGGCACCTTCCAAGTAAGACCGAATATTTAGGTATAAAAACAGCATTAGCTACAGGCGCTTGCGGTAACGGTATGTCTTGGACATGTGCTCCGGCTGGTGATAGTTTTAAAAAAGCGCTTAACAATCCTGTTTCTGGCAATAATGGTTGCGTTAATCCAAATGATGGTATTTGTGGTATGAGTGGATTTAATCTTTTGCTTTCCGGTGAACGCGCCGCTGACGGTGCTTTTTACAGTAGAAATATCGACGCTTATTTATGGATAGCAAATGGCGCAAGTACTTATGGAGGTTCTGACTTTAGGGCAGATTATAATAGGGTTACCTATAGTAATGCATATATTTATTCAGCCTCAGCCCCAGAAGGCAATGGCTTCCCAATTCGCTGTATTCGCAATTAAAATAAGCTTATTAAAACCTAGACCAATCTTGTTAAAATCAGGATTGGTCTTTTTGTTAATATTGACAAAAATAAGCCATTATGATACAATGTTTTTAGTTATTTAAAAATTTAATATTCACTAAAAACCGCATATATGGAAAAGATTATAATTACCGTGGCTGAACTACAGAATTTATTTGCAATTGCCGGAATAAATAGATTTAGTGTTCGTGAACTTATTGAAATAATTAAGTATAATGCTGAAAATAGAAATTCTTTAAGCACTGGAACTAAAAATGTTTCAGAGATTATCATTCAACTTACTGATTTACAAAAATATCAGGATAAAAAAGTTGGACTAGATGATATCACTCCAATTTACAGAGATTTACGCCCTAATATTAATTTTGATGTTATCGTTGATACAGCCGAGGAAGAAGATCTTAAATTTCTTGATTTTCCAACATTGTTTTTATTAGCATTAGAATATGTTGATAATAAAGCTTTGTTCCCACTTTTAATGGCCAGTGTCGTTTGGCAAGGTAAAGATAATCTTTATATTATTCCAATGTTAACAGTGGTTGATCCAGAGTTAGGAATTTATAAAATTAGTTTTCCCATTGAATCTCCAGTAAGAAATGATTTTTGGTGTCTCCCAGCTTAAGATAAATCTTAAGACTTAAATCCTGTTTCGCAAATGAAGCAGGATTTTTTATTTGACAAATTTCCCAAATATGGTAAATTTTTATATCAACATCGTTCTTGAACAAAAGTATAAACCAAATCATAATTACATTAGATCATGGAAACTAAACCTGAAAAATTAAGTTTAGCTGGCGTTAGTATGCCAATTAAAGCTCTTGATGGCTCCAAGCTTATTGGGTCAGCCAACTTCATTTTTAAATTATTTATTAGCTCAGATTTTATTAACTCATTTTTCTCGCAAAGATCTAAGATTCCTAGTCGTTCCCATTATCTTAGAATGTATAAGATTGAGGGCACTGAATTTACCTTAGCTGATATTTTTTCCGTTTATCATAAGACATGGGACGAGAGAGTTTTAACCCAAAATCAAGTGGTGGAATTTTGTACCGTTTACGGTGAATGTTTAAAAGGCAATTTTAGCTTCTTTCTTTGCAAGAAAGATGAGTATCAAATGATTGATATTAATAATTTGAGTGCTAATTTATTTGTCGTTTTGGTGCAAGGACACACAGTTAGGGAAAAATCAGAATTTGCGGTTTATACCTTAGAATTAGATGATCCGCACCTTTGGATGGATCGCGAATATTATCAATTTATTATGCCGGAAAGTCAATTTTTAAAAGGTATTTAAAGTGATATCGCCAACACTTGCAACCCGTTTCATTAATTTGAGACGGGTTTTTTATTTTTCTTGACTATTTCCCGGCTTTAGTATAAATTAGAAGCATAGTTTATTTATTAATTTTTTCCATTTTTTATGGCAAATCCAAAGAAAAGACGTACCAAAAGTGCCGTCGGTAAAAACCGTTCTCATTTAGCTTTAAAGCCAGTTACTTTAAATGTTTGTCCAAAATGTGGCAAGGCCGTTAAACCTCACACTGCTTGCTCATTTTGTGGCTCTTACAAAGGCCGCGTTGTTGTTGCAATCAAAGTTAAAAAAGCCACTCCAGCTAAAAAGAAAGCTTAAAAGTTTATAAGGATATAAAGTCTATTTGTGAAAATAGACTTTATGGCTTTATATGCTTTAGCTCCAATAATTTATATGTCCAACAGACACCTTGCCAGAACTATTGCCATGCAAACTTTGTTCGCC
This sequence comes from Candidatus Falkowiibacteriota bacterium, assembly GCA_037137655.1. Classification (GTDB taxonomy): domain Bacteria; phylum Patescibacteriota; class Patescibacteriia; order Patescibacteriales; family UBA12465; genus JBAXJX01. The sequence goes on along the minus strand of JBAXJX010000002.1, from coordinate 49,064 downwards.
TGGGATTTCAATGGTCAAAAAAAAGAAAGCATCAATGAATTAATTGATGAGAATTTTGCTAACTTCGCTCCCCATTTTAACGACCATGGTTTCGTAAAAGAGACTGTTAATGGCGTGATTGAGCACTTAGAAGAAATTGATAATAGTATTCGTAAATATGCGACTGAATGGCCACTAGAACAAATCGTGATTGTGGACCGTAATATTTTACGTATTGGTATTTACGAATTAATGTTTAATGATAATATTCCACCGCGCGTGGCGATTAATGAGGCGATTGAAATTGGTAAGGCTTTTGGCGGTGATGCTTCAGGAAAATTTGTTAATGGTGTTTTAGGTGCGATTTACAATAATATGCCGGAAGATGAGAAAGCGCGGCGCGAAGAGATTTGGGAAAAGAAAAAACAAGAAGAAAAAGATCGTGCTTTAGCGATTGATAAAACTAGTGAGACTAGTGATGAATCAGCTGAAGATGGCGTTGAAGAAGTGACTGAATAATAATCATTATATGAACAACTTAAGTGTTTTTGAAAATAAAATTAAGGTCACTTTTAAAAACAAAGATTTACTGCGTCAGGCCTTGGTTCACCGATCGTATTTAAATGAGCATCCAGATTTTTCGGTTGGTCATAATGAACGCTTGGAATTTTTAGGTGATGCTGTTTTGGAAATTGTTATTACCGAACATTTGTATTTAAATTATCCAAACACTCCGGAAGGTGATTTAACTAATTGGCGCGCTTCACTGGTTAACGCTAAAATGTTATACCAAATTGCCAGTGAACTTGGTGTGGAAAATTATTTATTTTTATCTCGCGGTGAATCGAAAGATAAAAATTCTAAGGCCCGCCAATATATTTTAGCTAATTCAATTGAAGCGATTATCGGGGCAATTTATCTTGATCAGGGGATTGAAAGTGCTCGTCAATTTATTCTAGAAAATATTGCGGTTAAGTTGGAAGATATTTTGCGCAGCGAATCTTATGTTGATCCAAAGTCAAAATTTCAAGAAATTGCCCAAGAGAAAGTTGGTATCACTCCGGTTTATAAAACTCTGAGCGAGGAAGGTCCAGATCATGAAAAAAAATTTACTGTTGGTTTATATTTGGGCGAAGAATTAATTTCTTCGGGCGAAGGCTTGTCAAAACAAGAGGCGCAAATTGCAGCGGCGCAAGCTGGGTTAATAAATAAAAATTGGAATTAATTTTTAAATTATGAATATCAATAAACTTTTAAAGACTGCGACTTTGTGTGGTGCTTCTGATTTGCATATCGTAAAAGGTATGCCACCAATCGTTAGAATTGATGGTGAGCTATTGCCTTTGGATATGGTGGCTGGAGGTGATTTATTAGGAGAGGATGGTGCCGAAAAAATCAGTGCTAATATTAAATCATTATTGGCTGATGGAAAATTTTTAAAAGATATTTCTTATGCTGATTATTCTGATGCTAAGCTTGTAACCGATAATGCTTTGGAAAAAATGGTTAACGATATGTTAACTAAGGAACAAAAAACTCGATTCTTGGCCGAGAAAGATTTAGATTTTGGTTATAGCGTTGAAGATCGTCGTTATCGTGTTAACTTGTCACATGAACGTGATAGCTTCCGTCTATCAGCTCGTGTTATTTCTGATATTATTCCGACTCTGGACAATATTAACATGCCTGATGTTATTTATAATTTGTTATCAATGAACCAAGGCTTAGTTTTATTAACTGGTCCAACTGGTTGTGGTAAATCAACAACATTAGCTTCAATGGTAGAATATTTAAACAAGAATTTTAATTATAATATTATCACTTTAGAAGATCCAATTGAATACTTATTTAAATCTGACAAGAGTGTTATTGCTCAACGTCAATTAGGTTTTGATATGTTAACTTTTGGTGATGGCTTGAAACATATTTTGCGTCAAGATCCTGATGTGGTGATGGTGGGAGAAATGCGCGATTTAGAAACTATTGCTACCGCAATTACTTTGGCAGAAACTGGTCACTTGGTTTTGGCAACATTACATACTTATAGTGCCGCTCAAACTGTGGATCGTATGATCGATATTTTTCCGCCCCACCAACAAGGCCAAATTCGTTCTCAATTATCAATGATTTTAGCAGCGGTAATTTCCCAACGCTTATTACCAAAAGCTGGTGGTGGCCGCGTAGCTGCTCGTGAAATTATGATTAGAAATTCGGCTGTAGCCAATTTGATTCGAGAGCAAAAAACTTCCCAACTTAAGAGTGTAATTGAAACTAGCTATAAAGATGGCATGAGAACTTTATCACGTAGTATCAAAGAACTTTATGATGCAGAATTGATCACTCGTGAAACAGCTGAATTAGCTTTAAATGATCCAGCAGTTGGAAACTAAATTATATTTTTTTTAAAAAAAGAGGGCAACCTCTTTTTTGGAATATTTATGAAAAACAGAATTGTAATTTTGGCGGCCGGAAAAGGCACACGCATGCAATCAGATTTGCCGAAGGTGTTGCATAATTTTGGCGGCCGTCCGATGATTTGTCGCTTACTTAATAGTATTAAAGAATCAGGTGTTGATGAGTGCCCACTGCTCGTTGTCTCCCCGGAAAACATTAATATTATTAAAGCAGCTTTGTCTGAATTTGATTGTGATTATGTTATTCAAGAAAAACAATTAGGCACAGGCCATGCTTTATCTTATGCTTTGCCCGAGATTAGCGAATCGACACGATTAATAGTTCTTTACGGGGATCATCCGTTTATTAGCTCATCTACAATTGCTGGTATTGCGGCTTTGGTTGATAATGAAGTGGCGATGTTGACTGTTAAAATCACAGACTTTTCGGATTGGAGAGAAATTTTTTATCACTGGGGGCGTGTTATCCGTGATGCTAAAAAAATTACAGAAATTATTGAATTTAAAGATGCGGACGATAAAAGTAAAGAAGTTTTAGAAGTTAATCCGGCAATATTTTCTTTTAATTCCGATTGGGTGAAAGCTAATATTGGTCGATTAAAAAATTTAAACGTGCAAAAAGAATATTATTTAACTGACATGATTAAAATGGCCGTGGAAGACGGTATAAGTATTGGTAGTTTTGAAATTCCAGCCGCGGAAGCTATTGGAATTAATAGTTTGGCGGAGTCGGACTTGGCCGCTAAGTTACACTTGTAATTTTATGAAATCATTTTTAACAATTGCCTTGTTTTTGGGCTTAACATTATTTTGTGTTTATTGGTTTGGTCAAAAAAATATAACTGATCGTGATTTTAGTAAAATCCCGGTTGTTGGTAGCGTGGCCACAAAAATTTTTTATAATCGTTTCGATATTTGGGATTACATTAGTCGAAGTCCAGTGGAAATATTACAAGGTCTGGGTTTTAAATTTGATCCACAAAAGACAGTGGAAAGCATTAAAAGTAATGCTGGAAGCGATTTAAACTCTTTGCAAAAAATTTATCAAGCAAAACCCTAAAAGAAAGACTAATTTTTAAACAAATTAGTCTTTCTTTATTTTCGCTTTTTGTGATATAATAAAAATAATATAAAGTAATTATTAATTGCTATGAAGAAAAGATTAAGCCACAATTTTTTAGCCTTTTTACTAATGGCAGTTTTTTTATTTGGAGCTCAAGCGGCCTCAGCGCAAGTTGATACCGGTGCTAATGTTATTGGTAATACGATTGCACTAAGCTCTACTAATCCGATTACGGTTGCAACACTTATTATAAATATCTTCTTAGGTCTATTGGCAACGATTGCTGTTGGGCTAATTTTATTAGGTGGTTTTAAATGGATGACTTCGGAGGGCAATGAGGATAAAATTGTTGAAGCTAAAAATATTTTAAAAAATGCGGCAATTGGCTTGGCGATTATTTTGGCGGCCTGGGGAATTGTCTCTTTTATTCTTAGTCGTTTTTTGGCGGCGACTGGCGGCACTAGTCAAGGTGGAGTTAATAAAAGTGGTTTTGAGGCGGGTGGTGGTTTTGGCGCTATTGGTTCTTGTACGGTGCAAAGTGTTTATCCAACTCCCAACCAAACTGATGTTCCACGCAATACTTCTTTAATTGTAACATTTAAAGAACCGGTAGATATTAATACAATCTGTACTGACGCTCCGGCCTGTACTAAACTTAATCCAAACGTTGCTTTATATGAAAGTAGTGTGGGCGATAAAGCCGCTACTAATATTACTGATGTTAAAGTAACCGTGGCTGACGCAGCCACAACAACCCTATTATTTACTCCAAAAGAATATTTAGGCAACCCTACATCCAATACTAGTTATACAATTAATTTTTCTGATGGCGTTAAAAAAGCTGATGGCAAAACTTCGATGTTTGCAACATGTGCGCCACAATATTTAAAATGGCAATTTGAGGTTAGTACCAAATTAGATTTAACACCGCCAACGATCGTTAGTATTTTTCCTGGACCAGACAACGATCAGGATAGCGTTAAGACGGTCGTATCAACTCCAGCTACCGGATCGTTCACTGTTACCGGTGCTAATTTAAATGCTTACGCACCGGCAAAGATCACTGCAATTAATGCGGTTAGTTCTCCGGCTGCGACAGCAACAATTGATCCGAGCTATTCTGGATCGGTGACTAGTTTTGTAGTTAATATTGTAGCACTTGGAACTAAGGCGCAATTATCAGATAATGCTAATAATTCTTTGGCCGTGGTTGATGTGAGTGGTGATGAAGTTGATTTTCCAGGATATATAAATTTAAAAACCAGCACTACTTTCTCGGCTGGCAATAGATGGACTATTAGTGCTAGTGATCAAATATTACCTGATTCAATTTCTGTTGGTTCAGATACTTATACTTTTAGCACTGAGCCATCGGTGGGTTACAAAATTCAGTTAAAATCTGGCGCAGCTGCGCAAGCTAGTGAAATTGAAAATGTTTTAGGTCATCGCAATGATATTTTAACAAGCCTTAGTGGTAACACTGTTAGTATTACTTCTGTGGCCTTAGGTCTTAATGCTAATAGTTTAGTTTTGGCCTCAAGCGATTTAGGGGCTATTTCTGTTGGTGTTATGCATGGTGGTGTTGATGGTGGCAGCACCAGAACTTCAGCAAGCGGCGTGCTTGATGTCCCACGTAACTCTAAAATTCAAATTAATTTTTCCGAACCGATTAATCCAATGACTGTAGCTGGAACGATTACTGGTGCGGCTTCTAATATTGCTAAAACAATTAAGGTTTTGGATTCGTCTGGAAATATTATTCCAGGTAAGTTTACATTGTCTAATGGATATAAGACGGTTGAGTTTTCTTCTAACGCTCAGTGCGGCGTTAATGCTTGTGGCGGTGTAATTTATTGTTTGCCTGGTAATAGTCATGTCACAGTTGAGGTTGATGCTGCGCCACTTAATACGTGTAACACTGATTCTGATTGCGCTACAAAAGCCCCATTTTCTAAATGTGGTTATGGTCGACCGAATCGTGGTGGCATACCATCTGATCTAGCTTTTTGCCAAGATGGTAGTGGTAATAATTATCCAACTGCTAATTTAAGTGATCCATTTTATGGCATTGCTCGCGGCGTAATGGATTTGGCGATGAATTCACTTGATGGTAATCGTGATGGTGGGGCTGATGGTCCGTGGCTTTATTCTGGTTCTGCAAATGATACGTACAGTGAAAATGATAAGATTTTTAATGATGCTTATAATCAGTTTTTAGAAAATGCGGTTACTAAAAGAATTTCGACCAATAGTACTTTAGGTGAGATTACTGGAAGCTATTGTTCTTCTTGTGGTTGTAGTTCTATTTCTGCATGTACAAATCGCGAGGGCTATATTGCTAAGGCGTTAAATCTTTCTGGTGCAATTTTTGATGATCATACTGGTGCCTCTTGGATATTAGACGAGAATGATGGTGAATTCTATGGTGGTTATTATTGCGGCGTTGATGCTGTTTATATGAACAGTTTTGGTGGTTCAGTTATTCCAATCTTTAAAAATGCAATCAATATTAGTAAATGTGATCCTAGGATTATTTATGATCCTAGTACTAATCATGGTGTAGATTATTGGAAAAATCCAACTGGTGATAATTACGGATTTTCTTTTTATACCAGTGATGTTATGGATATTACGTCACCTGTGATAGAATATATTAGTCAAAGTGACGCTTCAACTAATACGAGTGCACCAGTGGCCATTCGTTTCAACAAATTGATATCCGCCGATACTTTGAAAAGTGGTATTGCCCCAGTTGATAATGGTAATACTATTGCTAATCATCACTTAGTTAATTTTGTTGGCGCCAACCCGATCGGTTATTGGATTGAAAGTAATAATGCGACCTCGACCGATCATCCAACTACGCCAAGTGTGACAATTAGTTTTATTAAACATTCCGCTTTCGGTGAAGGTCTTAAATATGAGGCTCAAGTCGGATCAGGTGTTAATGATATTTACCAAAATTGTTTTAAACCATCAGCTGGCCCAACTTCGGCTGCCGCTAATTGTGGTGTGGATAAAAACAATAACCCATCTTGTTGTAATGGAGTTGCTACTTCTACCCTAGGTAGTGATGGAAACTGTAAATAAAGGGTTTATTTTTTGATAATTATTTTTTTAAATAATTTTTAATTAGTTTTGTTATTATAATTTATAAGCAAGATTAATTAATTAACAATAAAGTGCCTATCATATTTGTACGGTTTGACGGCGCTTTTAAAAGATATGGAGAAGGAGAAAAAAGTGATTCCAGAGAGTGTTAAAGAGCTTGTTGTTAAAGACAAGGACACTATCGCTAAGGACAAGGAGTCGGCCAAGAAACAAGAGGCGGCTTCCGAAGCTATGAGTCAAATTAGAAGTAAATTTGGTGAAGGTTCAATTATGAAATTTGGTGATGCTCGCAAGACTGATGTCGATGCGGTTTCCACTGGATGTTTATCATTAGACCTTGCTTTTGGTATTGGCGGTGTACCTCGGGGTCGCATTATTGAGATTTTTGGACCAGAATCATCTGGTAAAACAACTTTAGCTCAACATATTGTGGCTGAAGTACAAAAATTGGGTGGTATTGCCGCCTTCGTGGATGCGGAGCATGCTTTGGATCCAGATTATGCTCAAAAGATCGGTGTGAATATTAAGGATTTATTAATTTCACAGCCTGACACAGGTGAACAAGCCTTAGAGATTGTAGAGACGCTGGTGCGTTCTAATGCGGTTGATGTGGTAGTTATCGATTCCGTGGCCGCTTTAGTGCCACAGAAGGAAATTGAGGGCGATATGGGCGATCAGCACATGGGCTTGCAAGCTCGTTTGATGAGTCAAGCTCTACGTAAATTAACCGGTATCGTTTCCAAGACCAATACGATTGTTATTTTTATTAATCAGATTAGAAATAAAATTGGGGTGTTCTTTGGTAGTCCTGAAACAACCACTGGCGGTAATGCTTTGAAGTTTTACTGTTCAGTGCGCGTGGAAGTTCGTCGAGCCGCTCAACTTAAACAAGGCGAAAAGATTATTGGTAATCGGGTGAAAGCTAAGATTGTCAAAAACAAGGTAGCGGCGCCGTTTAAAACAGCTGAATTTGATATCATGTATAATGAGGGTATTTCCATTGCCGGTGATTTATTAGATCTTGCTGTTGAACACGGCATTGTTAAAAAGTCTGGCGCTTCCTACACTATGGGTGATTTAAAACTTGGAGTTGGACGGGAAACTGCTAAACAGTTCTTGAAAGATGACGCTAAATTGATGGCTCGTGTTAGAAAGATGATTATGGATAAAATTAATATGCCTGATGTAAAAGTGGCATAATAAAAAAATAGATAAATAAAAAAAGGGATTCGTTTGAATCCCTTTTTGTTTGTTTTTAGCTATGGCTTGGTGCTGTAGCTAGTTGTTTTTGTTTAATCTCTACAAGCTCAATGGTGTCGTCATTTTTTTTGTGACCCATTTTTTTGTTTGTAGTCTCATCTAAGATTGTCTTGGCAATTTTTTCACCAACCATTTTCCATAAAGCAATAACATCTTCTTCGTGTCCATAATCTCGACCATTATATCTAACGGTCTTATTGATAATGTCAAAGACTTTATCCTTTAATTGACGGTGTCCATGAATATGGATATTACCAGAAGAAAACATACCGTCTTTAACGATTGACAATAGATTGGCGCAATCAGTGTTAGTGTTCATGTTTTTCGCCTTTCGATCATAAAAGGTAAGAGAAACCAGAATTCGACCGAATTCCGGTGTGTCTTCGATTACTAATTTTAAGGTTGTTAACACGCTAATTTCAAATTTTTTACTGTGAGGCTCTAAATCTTTTTCTAGTAAAAATTTAGCCAAACGCCCCATAAGGTCCATTCGTCTTTTTTTCTTTTCCATGTGTATTTAATTTTTAAGTAACTATAGGTAGTGATAATAACACATCTGAATAAAGCCGTCAAGGGGTAGTAATGACTAAAATAAGCTAATTTTAGGTAAATAAAAAACCCCTAATTTTTTATAAAATTAGGGGTGGAGAGTATTTTTTGGTAAAATTTTACCATTTAGATTGTTTTTTTATTACTTTTTGTTTTTTGAGCTTAGATTCCAAAATGGAGATCCTTTATTTAGCTCACTTCGAAGCTTCATTTTTCACCAATTTACGTTTTTGCCATAATCATTTCGCTTTTTTTGTTGGTTGTGCTGCTTAAGCTACACAGTCGAATTATAAGGTGCTTTTTCATTGTAAAAAAATTTAAATAAAACAATAAGTTAATTGAGAAATTGGACAAATGTCCGGTAGTTTTGTTTTAATTTTTTTAGGAAATAATAGTAGATCCTTTGTTGTGATCAGAACGTCTTTTCATCAACTTAATTTTAAAGGTTTATAACTCCGTGAATTGAACTAGCTAGTAATATTTATTAATGAACTTTAGATAGTTTATAAGTTTATTTTTATAATGTCAAATATGTTTTGCTAAATAAAAAAGCCCTGAATAATATTTTTTCAGGGCTTAGAATTTTAAATACTCGATCTATTTTAAGTCGGTCAGCGTAAGTTGATATTCTTGCTTGGCGCAACTTATTGTCTGTCTGATTTTATCAATTGATATTGAGTCATCTGGACTTAAATACTGATAAAATGGAGCCATGTTGTTAGCTTGAAGACTAATAAGATAAGAATCCATTTGTTTTAAGAAGATTGGAATACTAATTCTTAAATTAGAGTCGATGCTTTTAATTGTTCTTAAGTCTTTTTTTTGTATGGCAAGCTCCCGACACTTTAATAATTTTGCAGTATTGCTAATTATTTTTTGTAAGGATTCGGCTGGTCCATAAATTGTGTTTAGAATAACTATTGATAATCGATCATCAATATTGCTTTGGTTTTGAGCAAAGCTTGGCGTCAAGAATGAGGCCAATATTGTAATTAGAATAAACTTTTTCATGACTGAAGTATTTATGGTTTATGTTGTTAAATTGCATTGATTAATTAGATTATCATAATACCTCTAAAAAGTCAATATCATAATAAAAAACAGGCTTTTAACCTGTTTTTTGTGTGTGCGCCGTGAAGGATTCGAACCTTCGACCTTATCCTTAAGAGGGATCTGCTCTACCGCTGAGCTAACAGCGCGCTATTTAATTGTATTTAACTGTTGCAGCTCGAAAAGCTGTAAAAGTTATATGTGGCTGAAGAGAGGCTCGAACTCTCGACCTTAGCGTTATGAGTGCTACGCTCTAACCAACTGAGCTACCCAGCCATAATAACATAAATCGACATATTTAAGATAAACCAATTTATTTATTTTGTCAAAGACTTAGTGCACCCAGCAGGATTTGAACCCACAACCTCTTGGTCCGAAGCCAAGCGCTCTATCCAGTTGAGCTATAGGTGCTTTTCCAAGACCAATTGGCCTTGAAGGATATTTATGATTTTAACGAATCTTTTAATTTTTTACCAGTGCGGAACTTGGCAACTTTCACGGCTGGGATAGTAATGCGTTCTTTTGGGTTTCTTGGGTTAACACCACCACGTTCATAACGAGTCATAGAAGTGAATGTTCCAAAGCCAGCTAGAGTTACTTCTTGATCGTTTTTTAATTCACTAATTACAGTATCTTCAAAAGCATCAATGATTTTCTCCATTTGCTTTTTATTAGTTTTTTCTTCGTCTTTCTTGGCTTGAGTGTTAATTTTTTCAGTTAGGACTTCGATTAATTTTGCTTTATTCATAGATTGTTTAGATTAGGTAAATTGTTTTTAGCGAGCATATTCAATGGCGCGCATTTCGCGGATCACATTGACTTTGATTTCACCTGGATATTTTAATTCCTCCTCAACTTTACGTGCAATTGCGGCAGCTAAGTTGTGTGCTTTTAGATCATCGATTTGATTTGGTTCAACGAAGATACGAACTTCACGACCAGCTTGAATCGCATAAGTTCTTTCTACGCCATCAAAGGAGTTAGCAATTTTTTCTAGTTCCTCTAAACGTTGTAGATAGTTTTCACGATTATCATTTCGAGCACCTGGACGAGCAGCGGAGATAGCATCAGCCACTTTAACAATAATTGACATTAAAGTTGTTGGCATATCTTCATGATGACTTTCAATTGGGGCGATAATATCAGCTGATAAGTTGAATTTCTTGGCGATATCACGACCAATTTCAGTGTGATTACCTTGAATTTCATGATCCACAGCTTTACCGATGTCATGTAATAAGCCAGCTTTTTTTGCAAGAGTAACGTCAAGATTTAATTCCTCGGCGATCATGGCTGCAAAATGAGCAACTTCAATGGAGTGGCGTAAAGCATTTTGACCATAACTGGTACGATATTTTAGACGACCTAAAATTTGAACTAATTTTGGATCAAACCCAGTAACACCAACTTCATACATCGCTTCTTCACCAGCCTTTTTAATATCAAGTGAGATTTCTTTTTTAGCATTTTCCACAGCATCTTCAATTTTGGTTGGGTGGATACGACCATCTTTAATTAAGTAGTCCAAGGCTTTTTTAGCAATGTGACGACGAATTAAAGAAAAACCAGAAACGGTGATAGCGTTTGGTGTGTCATCAACGATGATTTCCACGCCGGTCATTTGTTCGATTGCCTTAATGTTACGACCTTCACGGCCGATGATGCGTCCCTTCATTTCATCGCTTGGTAGATCGATAGTAGTAGTAGAAAGTTCTGGAGCATAAGATGATGCCATACGTTGCATTGCATTAGCAATCAAGTTCTTAGCTTGTTCATCGATATCGTCATTAGCATTATTTTGTAATTTGTTAATGCGCGCAACTAAATCGGCAGCAAATTGATCTTCAATATTTTTTAATAAGATGCTTTTTGCTTCGTCCTTAGTTAAATTGGCAATTTTTTCCAATTTGGCAAATTGCTCCTCTTTAACTTCTTTAATCTTTTCTTTAATTTCTTGAACTTCAGTAACTTTGTCATAAAGCTTCTGTTGTTTTTCTTGTAGTTCTAAAAGTTTTTGAGAAAAGGCACTTTCGCGTTGTTCTAGACGATTTTGTAAGCTGCTAATTTCTTTGCGTCGTTCCGCTTCTTCTTTTTTAGCATCTTCGATAATTTTAATGGCTCGTTCTTGCGCTTCAAGTTCAGCCTTTTTTTGTTTAGCTCGCGCTTCATCTAAAATTTTCTCTGCCCTTTTTTCGGCACCACCGATTTTAATACCGCTTTGTTGTTTGTGAAAGAAATAACCAGCTGCTGCCCCAATGGCCGCTAAAATAACATAAGATAGATATGTCATAGGTTTTTATTGGATTGTTTTTTGGGAGTGTTTTAACAATAAAAATGCAAGCTGAGCTTACGTTTTATTTATTAAGTTGGAATATTTTAAGAGAAATTATTTTTAAAATTTTGTGTCATTTACAACCGGAAGTCCCCCCAATTCAAATCCATTATTATTTATTAATACAAACTTATCCTATCACACATTTTTTCCTTTGTAAAGTTGGCGAATATTGGATATTTTAGTGTTTTTATGTAGTCTTGTCACGCGTCCCGTATAGTCGCTTTGCGACATGGGGTTATGCGTGGTTGATTTTTATTTCACTTACCAATATAATGAAAGGTAATAAGATTTAGTTTTTTTATTTTTTGTGCGGGCTCGTAGCTCAGTTGGTTAGAGCGTTACATTGACATTGTAAAGGTCCCCCGTTCGAGTCGGGGCGGGCCCACAAATTTATGTTATTAGACTTCTTAAAAAGTGATAAAAAAAATTTAGCTGTTTTTAAAACGGTTGATTCTGATGTCGCGGAAAAATGGTTTAACGATGATGCGGTTGGCGGTCAACTTTTATTGGATGTATTCTCGACTGATAAAAACATCATTATTAAATCAGCCATGGCTGGAGTGCGCATGGAGGATTTGAATGTTTCTTTGAGTAATGGATTGTTAACGGTTCGTGGACAGCGTGAGGCTAATTTTGACGAGAAAAAAGGTAAGTATGTATATAAGGAATGTTATTGGGGCTCATTTTCCCGTTCTATTGTTTTACCGGAAGAGGTAGATTCTAAAAAAATTGAAGCTTTTTTGGAAAATGGTGTGTTAACAATTATTTTAAATAAAGTAAAACGATCCGAACAAAATATTAATGTGTCGTTAAAAAATTAATTATGTTGGCAACTTTTACTTATTTAAGGGATGGAGGTGATAGTGTAATTTTATCTGACGATAATGGGCGCGAGCTTTCTTGGCCAAAAGATAAAATGCCAGTTGATGTTAGCGTTGGGGCTGTTGTTAGTTTCTCTGTTTTTGCCCAAAAAGATTTAGTTAAAAATAATCAGAATTTAGCCAAAGAAATTTTAAATGAGATTTTAAAAGTCTCGGAGTGATATGAAAACAAAATTAAAAAAATATTTTTATATTAGTGTCGCTAGCGTATGTTGTTTGGCGATTTTTTTATTGTCTTTTTATTGGTTTTATATTGAACATTATGATGGTAAAATTTATCCAGGTGTCTCAATTGATAGTATTGATTTGAGCAATAAAACCAAAACCGAGGCCGAGACTTTAATCCAGGCTAAGGTTAATAGTGTTTTACAAAATGATTTTAAATTTACCTATAATAATCGTTCAGTTTTAATTCCATCGGTGTTAACCAATTTTAAAGATAATGCTAAACAAAATTTGGTGACGATAAATTATAATCAATTATTGGATAGCGCCTATGCTGTTGGTCGTCAGGATAACTATTTGTTAGCCGGAGAAGAGCAGTTTCGCGTTGCTGTCTTTGGTAAAAAAATGGATTTTAATTTAGTTTTAGATAAAGAAGCTTTACAAAATGAATTACACACCAAGTTTGCTGATATGGAAACGATGATGTCCAATCCGAAAATAAAAGTTTCATTAGACTCTGCGGGAAATCCAAAATATGAAATTAGTAATGAGACTCCTGGATTAAGCTTGAATTATGTGGCGGCCACTAATGAGCTGGAAAATAACTTGAAAAAGATTAATTCTCCGGAGATTATTTTATCAGCCGTTAGCACTAAGCCGAGTGTTAGTAAAAATCAAATAACAAATGTTGATGCGGAAATTAAAAATTTTACCGATCAAGCACCGTTTAATTTGGCTTATAATAATACTTCATCGGCAGCAAAAGTTAATGTTGCTGTGGCTAAAAATGATTTAGTTTCCTGGCTTCAACTTGATGACAATGGTCATGTTGCCTTGAGTTCGGAAAGTATTGGAAAATATTTAAATAAAAAAATTGCGCCATTAGTTAATCAGGATATTAAAGAAGCTCGCTTTGCTATTGCTAATAATAGAGTATCAACTTTTCAAGTTGGCACTGATGGCCTAGCTTTAAATTCCACAAACACCTCCGAAAGTATTAAAAATTATTTTAATAATCCTAGTAATAAAAATATAAATTTAGTTGTTGATGTTGTGCCTAATAAGGGTGTGAAGGTGGCGGATAACACTTTAATGATTAAGGAAATTGTTGGCACGGGGCATTCTAATTTTAAAGGCTCACCAGTAAATCGTCGTCGCAATATTGCAGTTGGATCAGCAAAAATTAATGGTTTAATGATTGCACCTGGTAGCGAATTTTCTTTGGTTAGTGCTTTGGGTAGTGTGGAAAAAGAAGATGGTTATTTGCCAGAACTAGTTATTAAGGAAAATAAAACTATTCCAGAGTTTGGTGGCGGCTTGTGTCAGGTAGCAACTACTTTGTTTCGCGCAGCTTTACAATCTGGCCTACCGATCACAGCGCGCAGCAATCACTCTTATCGTGTTTCTTATTATGAACCAGCCGGAACTGATGCAGCGGTTTATTTGCCAAATCCAGATGTTAAATTTATTAATGATACGGGAAATTATATCTTGATTCAAACTCGCACACTTGGTAATGATTTGTATTTTGATTTTTGGGGAGTAAAAGATGGTCGTAAGATTGAAGTTGGCGCCCCAACAATTTATAATATTGTAAAACCAGCACCAACTAAACTTTTAGAATCAACTGATATTCCTGTGGGCACTAAGAAGTGTACTGAGCATGCTCACAATGGTGCCGATGCCTGGTTTGATTATAAGGTAACTTACAATCCTGGTAGCGACACTCAAGCTGTTAAGCAAAAAAGATTTTCTTCACATTACGTGCCATGGCAAGAGGTTTGTCTTGTTGGCGTAAAAACTTTATCAGCCAATGTTTCTTCGACAGCTGTTTCTAGTATTGTGCCAACCGCAGAAGCTGTAATTGTTGTTTCAACTAGTACTACAGCAACAAGATAAAAAAAACAATATCACGATAAAAACAAAAAATCCCACATCATTTAAGATGCGGGATTTTTTTTTGTAATAAAAAAGATCAACTAAAACGGGATAGGCAAGAAAGTCCTTTCAACGGATTTTTGAGCCGTAGCCGAAAAAAACGTTAGAAGGATCCCCATGCTTGTCGTGCCTGGCCCGTTTCAACTGACCTTGCTTAACTAATTGTAAAAGAAGTATATCACGTAATAAAAGAATTGTCAATCCCCAGTTTGTCCACAGGGCTATTATTTCAATTTTTTGTCAAAATTAAGCCATTTTTGATAATTATTGTAATGTCGCCACATTGATCTGTGCGTAAAATTTTCATGGCTAATTTTTGAAGATTATTTAAAGTGGCGTTATTGGGGTGACCGTATTTATTCTTCGCTCCCACTGAAATTATGGCAATTTTAGATTTTATTTGGCTTAAAAAGTTTAAGTCGTTACTTTGCTGTGATCCGTGGTGGCTAACTTTTAAAATATCAGATTTTAAATCAATTCCGGCATCATAAATTTTTTTGGCCTCGTTATTTTCGATATCGCCCGTGAATAAAATTTTTCTTTGTTCACAGTTAAGTTGCCCAACAACCGATGTGTTATTTAAATTTGTGTACTTATTGAATTGATCGGAGTTAAGCGGATGTAAAATTTTAAAAAAACAATCCGGGGAAAAATTTAAACTCTGGCCGTAATGAACCATATTAATCGGAATCTTTTTAGCGGTAATAATATTTAAAAATGTGGTGTAAGCGCCATCGCGATATTCTAAATTAGTGCCGATAACTTGGCCGACATCATAGCGCTTTAAAACTTCCACTAGTCCTGTGAGGTGGTCAGCGTGCGGATGGGTTAAGATTACAAAATCAATTTGATGACTAAACCAGGGGAGGTAATGAGCGAGTTTTGGTAAGACTGAATTATCTGGGCCGCCATCAATTAAAATAGTTTTGCCGTTTGGCGTTTCAATTAAAATAGCATCGCCTTGGCCAACGTTGAGAAAAAACATTTTTAAATTTGGTTCTTCGTAATGATAGTAAGAAATTAGCGCCGCCGTGGCACTCAAAAATAATAAGGTGCCAATTATAATTATGATTTTATGGCGGCGCTGCAATTTCATACTCCGAGCATATAATACGGCGCTTAAATTTTTTTTAAATTTTTTCTGTGATATAATTAAATTAGTTAGATTTATTATTTTGTAACTATATTATATGCAAAAAGACAATCAAGAAAAATTACTAAACATTGTTAAAACTAATTACGAGGAAGCAGCTGATGAATTTGACCGTAGTCGCCAAGGCTTGGTGTGGCCAGAGTTGGATCGCTTGGCTGGTGTAGTGGCGCCATACATGAGTGTTTTGGATATTGGTTGCGGTAATGGTCGCTTACTTAACTCTTTGCCAGTAAGAGCGGAAAATTATTTGGGTGTGGATTTAAGTGTGAATTTAATTGCGCTAGCGAAAAAGAATTATCCTAATCATAATTTTTTAGTCGCCGATGTTTTAGGTTTGGATAAAATAGAAATTGGTCAATTTGATTATGTTTTTGCGATTGCTATGTTGCATCATTTACCAGGTAAAGATTTGCAGATTGAAACTCTAAATATTTTAGCGGATAAATTAAATCTGGGCGGCACAATGATTGTTAGTGTGCAAAATTTTTGGGCCAAACCAAAGTATCGCGCGGCTTTACTTAAAGCGACGTTTAGAAAATTAATTGGTTTGAATCATGATGATTTTGGCGATATGGTTTTTACTGGATTTCATAGCAATAGCAAACGTTATTATCATGCCTTTACCATGCGTGGCCTAAAAAAAATTAGCCGGAAAGCTAATTTAAGAATTGTTAAATTGTATAAAGATAAATTTAACTACTATTTAATTTTGCGCAAAGACTAAGAGCGGAAAGCTTCGAGCACTTCTTTGATGTCTTTAAAATCCTCCTCAGTTAAATGCAGCGCCAATCTTCTTTCATGTAAACGGTCCATATCTTCACGGATTCTAATGGATGTTATTTCGCGTCCATTTTTTAGAATGTCTTTATATTGCATGATAAATTCCATGACCAAATCACGATTCTCTTGGCTTAAATTTTTATAATGATAATTATCATGAACCATTTCGTAGAACTTGCGTTCAATTTCTTCGCTGGTCATGGTTTTAATATTTTTTAATAAGTCGCGCATGTCCATGGTTTTGGGGGTTAATTGTTATAAGCTAATTATAGCATAATTTTTTGAACAAGAAAAAAGCTCACTACAAGAGTGAGCATGAGAAAAGATCAATTATTTAGGATTACGTGTGGCCACCACGTTGTTTCAGACAAGTCGTTTTTGAACTCATCTTACTCAGGATACTCTTTCCGAAGGAGTCCTACAACCCCAAGTTTTTGTTCTTTATTAACGGGAGTTAATATGCGACTAGAGCATATTACTTGTTAATTTTATCGGAAGCCCGGCTTGGTTTGTCCTGTTTAACTATAAAATCGCTATTGCTTTATTTTTAAAGATCCTTAACTCTGATTTAATTATACAAAGTATTGAAATATAAGTCAATATTTTTTATATGTTGACTTTTTACTAAAAACGTGATATAATTACACTTATAATAATCCTGGGATTGTTGTCCGTTTTTGTTCGGTTTGCAAAAAATGTTATTTAAAAATTTATATAATGGAAACTATAAGTAATATATACTACTGTTTTATAGGTGAGTTTTGGGATAATCTTTTTAGGGGTGATGTCGACTTATTTATAAAGGTGATTAGTGTCATGGTTATTGCTCTTGTGGCAATTAGTATTATTTTTTTAAGTTCTTTGATTTTTATATTTTTAGATGGGCTAGGTAAAACTTATTATATTGATGGTGTAATTATTGATCGTGCTCATGAATCAAGTAGTTCTAATACGATGTTTTCGCCATTAATAACTCCGACGATGATTATTATAATGCCGATGTCGTTATTTAGTGAAGAAACCTATTCTGTTAATGTTACAACTGAAGATGGTGTAATAAAAGTTGATGTTGATAAAAAATTTCACCAAACTGCAAAAACTAATGACCCTGTGACTGTTAAATGTTCTAATGGTATTTTTACAAAAATGGTCTACTCAAAAAGCATTTCCAAAAAATAAGACTTGTTAGAAGGCTTTGTTCGTTAAAACGAATGAAGCCTTTTTTATTTCTTCAATTGACACTCCCGCGGCACTACGATAAAATTGATATACACTTATAATTAATAATACAAATTTATGTCCAATGCTTTAGAAGTAAATAAAGATAGTTTCGAACTTGAAGTTTTAAAGTCGGAAGTCCCTGTTTTGGTGGACTTTTGGGCGCCTTGGTGTGGTCCATGTAAAATGATGGCCCCAATTTTGGATGAATTAGCGGCAGAAACTGTCGGAACTTTGAAAATTACTAAAGTTAACACTGAAGAAGAAGCTAATCAAGATTTAGCGGTTGAATATCAAATCCAAAGCATCCCAAATATGAAATTATTCAAAAATGGTGAGGTTATTGGCGAATTTATTGGTCTACGCGACAAAGATTCTTTGAAAAAAGAAATTGAAGCCGCTTTAAAAGCTTAATATGAACAATTACGATTTAATTATTATTGGTGCTGGTCCAGCCGCGTTAACTGCGTCGGTTTATGCTTCGCGCTATAAAATAAATCACTTGGTCATTGGTCAGGCTCCGGGCGGGATGATGATGCAGGCACATAAGATTTGCAATTGGCCGGGTGAAAAAGAAATTAGCGGTTTTGATTTAACTGTTAAAATGAAAGAACATGCCCTTTCGTATGATGTTAATATTATTGAGTCTAAGGTTTCACAAATTAAAAAAACAGAGACTGGTTTTGTAGTAACTGTTGGTGATGTTGAATATAATGCTCTGAGTATTTTATTGGCTACAGGCACTATTCATCACAATCTAGGTATTACCAACGAGGGTAAGTACTTGGGTCATGGCTTATCATATTGTGCTACCTGTGATGCTATGTTCTTTCGCAATAAGGTGGTGGCAGTGATTGGTGGTGGCAATAGTGCCCTAACAGCCGCAATCCATTTAGGCGAAATTGCTAGCAAAGTATATTTGATTGTGCGTAAAGATAACTTTAGAGGTGAACCAACTTGGATCGAGCAGGCTGAAAAAAATCCTAAAATTGAAATAATTTTTAATGCTAATGTTGTAGAAATGATGGGCGAAGCTAAATTAGAAGCTATTAAATTAGATAAGGAGTACAACGGCAGCGAGCAAGTGGCTGTTGATGGTTTATTTGTGGAAATTGGTTCTAGTCCACAAACCGAGTTTTTTGATGCTTTACAAATTGATATTGATCCAGAGAAATATATTACAGTTAATCCCGATCAGGCAACGAATATTCCTGGCGTTTATGCGGCTGGTGATATTACTGGTGGCTCAAATCGAATCCATCAAATTGTGACCGCAGCCTCTGAGGGGGCGATCGCCGCGAGCAGCATCTTTAAGTATTTGAAAAAAATTAAAGCTTAAATATCTAAAATACTTATTTCTTAAAGCTCCAGACCTTAAAAATGTCTGGAGTTTTTGTTTAATTTGACTTAATTCGTATATTGTATTATGATACCAAATCAGTAAATGTAGTATAAATGTAAATTAAAAACTAAATAAAGATGAAAAAGAAAGAAAAAGAAGTAAGAGACAGCTTGAGAAAGCAATTGTGGCGTATCCCCTTATTTATTACCGTGTGCGCTAGCCTACCTTATTTTGTGGCCTATCTGTATCTACCAAAGCCGTATAGTGACATGGTTCATGACGTTATTATAAGTGATTATAGTCTCCAGTTGTCGTTTAATTGGTTTTGGAATGTTCCGTTAATTTTTTTGGCGGCATTTTCAACACTCGCCATGATGATTAAGTATGAATGGCGTTGCGGCGAAGATGGCTCGGCGGTTAGTTCTAATATGGAATTGCCAAAATCGACCATTACCGTAATTGCTATAGTTGTCGGTTTGCTTGCTGGGGGAATTAGTTGTTTTTCTTTGGCGGATAATCCAACGCTTGCCATTAAGATAAGTGTTGTTATCATTTTGGTTATAGCCTTTATTGTTATGTTCGTTACTGGATTATCTGGCGCGACAATTTTCTTCTATTCAGGCGTCTTCGGAATGACCATGGCTGCTTTAATTATGATTATTGTTGGGGTGGCTGCTTTTTTAGCGCCAATGATAATTATAACTGTGATATTTTTATTATCTCCTAATAAGGGTGAAGCAAAAATATTTTATTGGCTAGCTGGTCGAAAAAAACCGATAAAAGGTGATATCGTAATCTAATCTTTCTAAAAAAAATTCAAGCCGATAATATATATTATCGGCTTTTTTATTTGACATTAATAAGTTTGTATTGTACTATAAAAAATCAGTTTAATTAGTGTTGTACCTTAAAAAAATATAAAAATGAGAAAAAAGGCAAAAAATTTAGTTTATAAGTTTAATTACTTAAAACTTCCACTCCAAATTACAGTTATAGCTAGTTTGTTCTATTTATTTATCTTCTGGCTTTTAGGGGGAATACCGCTAGTCACTAGAATGGTATTTTTTGAAAATCCTAATTTTATTATTTTTAATTTGCCGATGAATGTTAGTTTTCGTGGCATTTCGATGATTTGGAATATTCCAATTATTTTCATTTTTACAGCCACCATTGCAGTGATGGTGGAGCATTTAGAGCCAAAGGTGGAAAATGCAGTACCAGATGATCATGAAAAAGATAAGCTTAAAAAATCATCAATGTTTTTTTTGGCGTATATAATTGGTGCTGTTGGAATTGGTTTATTTTGCGCTCTAATAAGCATTTCCGTTTCGATTATGGCTTGTTGCTTGATTATGATAATATTTTTCGGGTTAGCTACTTTAATCGGTTTTTTTGTTGAAGGTTTGTTTTTAGCATTAGGTATTTTAATTGGATCAGTTGTTGGAATGTTTTTTGTGGCTTATATCCATTTTTGGCCCATGGTTATTATTTTAATAACTACTGCAACCTTAAAGTTTGTTAAATTTATCGTACCCAAGCTTTGTTTTTAATTAGTTAAGTTATAAGGAGTTTTTAATAAAAAGCTCCTTTTTTATTGGCCTTTTTAGCACATCATTGACAATTTCTTGTAATTATGCTATTATTCTAATTAAGAAATTAAAACGTAAATTAAAAACTAAATAGCCATGAATGTAGAAAGTATAGTAGTTCTTCAAAATGAAGAACATAAAGCGCAAATCAGTGTTAACGGTAAAGAGATGTGGATTGTAAAAAATACTAACACTTACGAAGAGTTAGAGACTTTCGAAAATGTTTGTATCGCTATTCCGTCTGTTGGTAATTTGGGCCATCGTGATTCTTATTACGAATACATTGTTAAAACCGAATCAGTGGCAGTAATTGGAGAGAGATATGGCCGCAAACAAGCTAAGGGAAAATGTATAATTCCTTTAAACTTCTTCATCGAAAAAAATGCTAATGGAAAACCATTCGCCTCAATTGAAGAACTGGCTGCTCTACCGCTAGTTATTGCTAGTGTCAGAATTGTGAAAAGAACTTCAGAAAAAGGCATTATGCAATTAATCGTGAACGCCACTATTTACAAAAATCAAGATCGTAAAATCGATTGGTTTTATGAAGAGACTACCGAAGACTGTCTTTCTTGGGAAACTTTCGTTGTGTACAATAGTGATTTAAAAATTCAATTAATGCCTGGCGTTGCTAAAGTCGATCATAATTTTGAATTTGTCACTGAAAAAGTATCAGAACGTGTCGAAGTTTTGTTGTAACAGACTAATAAATTTTAGAAGCCTAACATAAAATAATGTTAGGCTTTTTTCTTGGTCAAAATTAGAAATTATGTTATAATAAAAGCAAGAATTAAATTATTAATTTTTTAAAATTATGATCTCTTATCGCCAAATTTTGCGACGGTCTTTCTCTATCGCTTGGAAAAATAAATATTTGTGGTTTTTTGGTATGTTTGCTTCCTTTTTAAGTATTGGAGCAGAATATAAAATATTAATGCGTTCCATGGATCGCAATTCAATTTTAAATTGGTTTAGCGGTTGGCAAACATTTGTGGTTGATGGTATTTTTCATGGGCAAATTTTTTCCTGGTTACTTACTATTTTTCGAGAGAGCCCTTTTGTCGGCTTTTTATTTATCTCGATGTGTTTGCTTATTTTAGCGGCTTTTATTTTTGTGGTTTGGATGGTAGTTTCTTCTCAAATTGTATTAGTGGATAATGCTAAAAAAATAATTAAAGGTGCAAAAGATTCTGTAAAAATTTCTCTCCACGATGAAATGAGAATCAGCCAAGTTAATTTTTGGCCAGTGCTTTGTTTAAATATTTTAGTAAAAATTGTTGTTACGGCTCTCGTGTTTTTAGTTGTATTTCCTCTACTTTTTGTGGGTTATACCACTGTTTTTGTTAATGTTTTGTACAGCACTCTTTTTATAATTTTAATTCCAGTGGCAATTCTAGCGGCCTTTGTTTTTAAATATGCGATTGCTTATGTGATTTTGCAAAAATACGATACTCAAAAAGCCTTTAATCATGCTTGGATATTGTTTAAAGAAAATTGGATTATCAGCACTGAAGTTTCTTTGCTTTTGTTTTTGATTAGTTTTCTTTCAACAATTGCTATTCTGATTGCAGCTATTATAATTTTTATTCCTTTCTTTTTATTCTCAATAAGTTTTGTGCAGATATTTTCGGCTGCAGTTTCAGCGTTCACGGTTTTGCTAGGAATCTCGGTGGCAGCAATTTTTATTATTGTGGCTGGATCATTTTTGGCTACTTGGCAAATTATTGTTTGGACTCATTTGTTTGTTAGTTTAAATAGTCATGGTGGTGAAAGTAAATTAGAAAGATTAATTCCGGAAAACATAAAAAATATTAAATTGTTAAAAAAATAAATTTTAGACTATGGCTGGATTTGATTCCATTTCTTCGTTGCTTAGTAAAAAACCCGTTAATGATGATGACACACCGCAAGGTAAATTAGTCGCTAAGCAAAAAGAAATACAACTAAAAAAAATTGAACAAGAAGTTGAATCTCGGGCCGCGGCTTTGGGAGGTGATTATATTAAGTTAGTTGGCTTCCCAATAAGTCCGGAGGCAATTGGCCTTATTCCGGAAGATCAAGCTCGCGCCCTTAATGCAGTTTGCTTCTTTTACGATGGTGACAATGTGCGCATTGGTGCTATCAATCCACAGATAGAAGATGTTCAGGAATTAGCTGCGACGATTGATGCTAAATATTTTTCGAAGAGTCGAACTTATTTTATTTCTCAAACTAGTTTAGATGCCGCACTAGAAATTTATAAAACAATTCCTAAAGTGAAGAAATATGATTCTGGTGTGGAGATTAAGGCGGAAGATTTAGAAAAATTTAAAGCCGTAATTTCTAGTTATCGTTCTTTAGATGAGCAAATAAATAAAGTTAATATTTCTGATATCGTTACTTTAATTTTGGCTACAGCCATGAAAGTTGGCTCCTCCGATATTCATATTGAGGCTGAGGAAAATGGTGTGGTGGTTCGTTTGCGTGTTGACGGTGTCTTGCAAGAAGCGGCTGTACTTGATCGTGATAAATGGAAACGGATTATTTCGCGCATGAAAATTTTAGCTGGCGTAAAAATTAACGTAGAGGATCGACCGCAAGATGGTCGTTATACCATTCATTTAACTGATGATAAAATTGATGTCCGTTCTTCTTTCTTACCAACTGCTTTTGGTGAGAGCGTGGTAATGCGACTGCTCTTTTCTTCTTCAGTTGGTGTGCCGTTTGAATCTCTTGGTTTACGTCCGGAGAATTTTAAGATTTTACAAGAACAAATTGATCGTCCAAATGGTTTAATTTTAACGACTGGTCCGACTGGTTCCGGTAAAACAACAACATTGTATTCGATTTTAAATAAATTAAATGAACCGGGTGAAAAAATTATTACGCTCGAAGATCCGATTGAATATCAATTAAAAGGTATCTCTCAAAGTCAAGTTGATCCGGCTAAAGGTTTTACTTTTGCCGGTGGTTTACGTTCGATTTTACGCCAAGATCCAGACATTGTGATGGTGGGAGAAATTCGTGATTTGGAAACAGCGGAGATTGCCGTGCAAGCGTCACTGACTGGTCATTTAGTATTATCAACTTTACATACCAATGATGCCGCTGGTGTTATTCCACGTATGATTGATATGGGTGTGAAACCAATGTTTTTGGTGCCCTCAATTAATTGTGTGATTGGTCAACGTTTGATTCGTAAGCTTTGTCCTTTTTGTCGCGTGGAACATACTTTAAATGAAGAAGAGGCTGATCGTCTTAGTCGTATTTTAGCGACAATTTCACCACGCGCCAAAATTAATATTCCTTCAACTTTGCCAACTTTTTATAAAGCTGGTGTTGGTTGTGTTAAATGTAATAGTATTGGTTATAAGGGACGGGTTGGTTTATATGAATTGTTTGTGCCGGACGATAAGATTAAACAATTAACTATGGACGGTGCACCGGCCTTTAAAATTTTACAACAAGCGATTGAAAATGGCATGTTAACGATGTTGCAAGATGGTGTTTTAAAAGTTTTAAATGGCGAAACTAGTTTAGAAGAAGTGTATCGCGTGATTGGTGACTTCTCATATATTGATGAATTGTACAATGTGATCGTTTCTCAAACTATGGGCCGTGGTATTAAATTAAGTGAAGAAGACTTGGCGCAAGCAGTTGCTCTTTTGGCGGCGCCAGAAACAATTGTGCCGACAATTATGTCAGTGCCGACTAGTGATATTATTAAAGTCATTATGGCCTTGGGTGTGAAGAGTGAGGCCGGCGATATGCATATTGAGCCAACTGAACATGATGTTAAATTCCGTTTCCGTATTGATGGTGTGATGCATGATATTTTAAGTTTATCAAAAGAACATTACACTGGATTTTTGGGAGAGATAAAAATTATGTGTGGTTTTGCGACCAATGTTCGTCGCGCCACGATGGATGGTCGGTTCGCAATTTTCATGGGTAAAGATAAAATTGATTGTCGTGTGTCTGTGATTTCTGGTGGTTACGGCGAGACCGTGGTAATTCGTTTGTTATCAAGCAAGGGTGAAGCTTTAGATATGACTAAGATGGGTATTGATAATTATTCTTTGAAAGCGATTCTTGGTGCGGCGCAAAAGACTAAAGGTATTATTATTACGACTGGTCCAACTGGTTCTGGTAAAACGACAACTTTGTATAGTTTGTTAAAACACTTAAATACGAGCAATGTAAAAATTATTACCGTGGAAGATCCGATTGAATATCAAATGGAAGGTTTGATTCAAACTCAAATTGATACGGAAAAGGGCTATACTTTTGCAGTGGCGATGCGTTCACTTCTTCGCCAAAATCCAAACATCATGATGATCGGTGAAATTCGTGATAATGAAACCGCGAGTATTGCGATTGAGGCAGCGTTAACTGGTCACTTAGTATTATCAACTATTCATGCTAACAGTGCTTCGGGGGCTATTTCTCGCTTTATCGGTTTAGGTGTGGAGCGGGCGCAATTTGCTAATGCGATTGAGTGCGCCATCGGTCAACGTTTAGTCCGTAAACTTTGCCCATACTGTAAAGCAGAAACAACTCTAGATGATGCGACCATGGCAGAAGTTAAAACTATTTTAGCAGAAATAAAAAATCCTGACGCCGTGGTGCCTGAGACTTTAAAATTCTACAAAGCAGTTGGTTGCGAAAAATGTAATAAGATTGGTTATAAGGGTCGCCTCGGTTTGTATGAAGTTATGGTAGTTGACCCAGAAATCCAAAAAGCGATTCAAGATCCAAATTCTAGTGATTACGACGTTGAAAGATTGGCCGTGGAAAGAACCGGCATGGTGACGATGATGCAAGACGGAATTTTGAAAGCGCTACGAGGAGATACAAGCGTGGAAGAAGTATTCCGTGTTTCTAAATAATTTATTCAAAAACAGTATGATTAATAAAAAGTTCATGACGACTTTAAAGTCGGAATATACCAAAGGCGAAAGTGAACGTCGTCAAATAAATTCTCAAGCCAATAATATTTTATTCGAAGCTAAGAAAATTGGTTTTTCTTTGCACCGTGGAGACATTGAAGCGGCTGGTGCTAGATTGTTAGCGATTGAAGATGATTTGAAAAAATTGGAGAAAAAATTTGGCATCGCTTCACTCGATGAGCAAGGTCCGTACCGGGCCGCCACCGAAGAATATGTGGAATCAAAGTTTTTGTATTTTGTTTTAAGCGGTCAAAAATTAGATAAGATTAAAGGTTTGAAATTAGATAACGTGGCTTATTTGGGTGGGATTTGTGATATGACTGGTGAATTAATCCGCTTTGCGACTAATCAAGCAGCTGCCGGTAAATTTGAAAAAGTAAAAGAAGTTAAAGAAATTATTAATGATATCATGTCAGAATTAACTGATTTTGATATGACTGGATATTTGCGCACGAAGTATGATCAGGCTCGTGGCAACCTTCGTCGCATTGAACAAATGGACTACGAAATAAAGCTAAGAAAATAATCTTAGCTTAATTTTTATTTTATGAAAGCAATTATTATTTCCGATATTCACGATAATTTAGTGAATCTAAAAAAATGTTTAACTTGGGCGAAAATTAATTTAGCGACCAAGATTATTTGTTGCGGTGATGTGACCAATGAAGAGACTATTGCTTATTTGAGTCAGAATTTTTCCGGGGAGATTTTTTTAGTGCGGGGTAATATGGAACTTTATGAGGATGAATATTTAAGTGCTTTTAAAAATATAAATTATATTGGGCGCTACGGTGCCTGCACAATTGGTGATAAAAAAATCGGCATTTGTCATGAGCCAGATTTTTTTACGGATGTTTTAAAAGTTGAAGCTCACCCGCTTTATGTTTTTTATGGTCATACTCATAAGCCATGGATGGAAACCAAACAAGGCATAGAGTTTATTAATCCGGGAACGCTGGGCGGCGTTTTTCAGCGCGCCAGTTTTGCGGTTTGGAATTTGGAAAAAAATAAAATTGAATTAAAAATATTAGACGAGCTAGTCGTGTTTTAAAAAAAATATGAAAAACGCACGTAAAAACGCTGCGCATTCACGCGGCTTCACTTTAATAGAATTACTCGTGGTTATTGCTATTATCGGCATCTTGGCGACAATTGCTGTCGTGGCTTTACAAAATGCTCGAGCCAAAGCGCGTGATGCGCGGCGTGTGGCTGACGTGAAACAAATGCAAACAGCGCTGGAATTATATTTTAATGATAAACAACGTTATCCTACAGCAGCTGAATTTACGACTGGCGCAATTTTTTCTACCTCAACTCAAGGCACCACAACTTACATGGCGATAATCCCAACCCCGCCGACTCCGGCTGACGGAGGGTGTTCGACTTCATCGGCCAGTGCTTATGTTTATATTCCAAGTTCCGATAATGCTTCATATGCTATTTCTTATTGTACTGGTGGCCCGGTTGGAGCAATGACAACTGGTGTACACTGTGCCACGCCAGCTGGAATTAGTGATGGTAGCAATTGTGTTCCATGTGACAATAAAGTTGGTTTTTGTGGATTTACTGAATGTGGATCAATTGGTATTTATGGTGGTTATTCTTACCCTACTGTCCAAATAGGTACTCAGTGTTGGATGAGTAAAAATTTAAATGTGGGGACTATGCTGTGTGGTGCTGGTGGCGGGACGACTTGTAATACGGATCAGAGTAATAATATTCCAGTGCCTGTTATAGAAAAATATTGTTATAATAATGCTACGAGCAGCTGTGATGTTTATGGTGGTCTGTACCAATGGGATGAGGCCATGCAATATAATGGCGCCAATGCCAAGGGTATCTGTCCAATAGGTTGGCATATTCCAAGTGATAATGATTTTTCTACTCTGGTAAATTTTTTAGGTGGCGCCTCTGTGGCTGGTGGAAAAATGAAAGCTATGACAGCTGATTGGAATACTTATGCGGCTGATCCAGGAGACAACTCCTCTGGTTTTTCAGTGCTACCAGCAGGCTATGTGTATAATCATGGTTTCGGTCAGATTTATAGCCAGACGATATTCTGGACGTCAACTAATAATTTCTACCCACCAGATTGGTATTTAACTTATGGCGGCACTGACATAGCCCATTCTAGTTACTATAAGTCATCAGCCGTTTCCGTTCGCTGTATTAAAGATTAATAAATAAAATAAATAGATATGAAAAACAACAACAACATTGAAACAATTAAAAAAGTGGGGATTGATATGGTCTTTGCGGCGGGCACAGAATTATTAAAACGCTACGAAAAATATAGTCGCTCTGATTTTAAATTAAAATCTTTTCATGAAATTGTGACCGCGGCTGATTTGGCCAGTGAAAAAATAATTTTGGGAGCGATTAAGAAAAATTTCCCAACACATAAAATTTTATCAGAAGAGGCGGGTGCCAATAAAAAAGACTCTGATTTTTTATGGGTAGTTGATCCTCTGGATGGAACACATAATTTTTCGATGCACAATCCACTATGGGCTGTGTCGGTCGCTTTATTTTATGACGGCGAACCGGTATTAGGATTTATTTTTGCACCCGTGTTAAAAGAATTTTTCTTAGCGGAAATTGGTGGAGCCTATCTTAATGGTAAAAAAATTGAAGTATCCAACATTGACCACGGTAATGCTATTAATACTTTTTGTCATAGTTCTAAAATTGCTGATATTAAAAAAGCGATAAAATATTATAATTACCAAAAATTAAATAATTTTGATGTGCGCCAACTTGGTAGCGCTTCATTAGAGCTAGCTTATGTCGCCACTGGTCGAGTAGAATCGATTATGATTCCTGGAGCACATTCTTGGGATGTG
The DNA here is from genome assembly GCA_037137655.1 of Candidatus Falkowiibacteriota bacterium. GTDB lineage: Bacteria > Patescibacteriota > Patescibacteriia > Patescibacteriales > UBA12465 > JBAXJX01. The sequence goes on along the minus strand of JBAXJX010000002.1, from coordinate 20,466 downwards.
GCCGCTGGCGTTTTGTTGGTGCGCGAGGCTGGCGGTGTGGTTACTGATTTTAAAAATAAAGAATGGACTATAAAATCGAAAGACATGTTGGCCAGCAATGGTGTAACGCATGAAGCGATTTTGAAGGTGATTAGTAAATTAAAATAATATTCTAAATAAAAAAAAGACCTGTTATTTTAACAGGTCTTTTATTTTTGGAATTAACGCTTCAGTGGCCAATTCACCTTGATGTAATATTTGTTCAACATAGCTGTCGTCAAAATATTTTTTTAGCTTTGAAGTTTTGTAGAATTCAGAAGTATCCGGTTCAATTAATATATCACAGCGATGAGTATTACTTTTGGTTAAATTATATAAAATTATTTCCACGCCCCGCATTACCACGTTTACCATGGATGCTTTATTTTCGTATTTATATTTATTGTAAAGATTTACCCCAATAACGATATCGGCGCCCATATCCTTTACAATACTATCAGGAACCGGGTTGCTAAGTCCACCGTCAACTAAAAGTTTATCTTTGAAAACAAAAGGTTTGAAAGTCATGGGAATGGAAATGCTGGCGCGAACTGCTTGAGCTAAATCACCTTTTTGAAAAATAACTTGATCACCGGAAATCAAATCGGTGGCTACAATTTTTATTGGAATTTCAGTATTTTTAAATTCGGCGCCATTAAAAAGTTTGCGCAAAAATTTTTCAATTACTTCACCGCGAATCAATCCGCCTTTACGACTAATGTCGGAGAACATGGCAATTTTTTCACGTTGTTTTTTTAGAAAATCATTTTCCAATTTCTCAACGTCTTGGTAAAGAGCATAATGCGCTCCAACCCAGGCACCGATACTGGCGCCAGCAATGTAGTCAATTGGAATGCCATTAGCTATTAGAGCTTTAATAACACCAACATGGGCTGGGCCACGAAAGCCACCGCTACCAAGAGCCAAACCAACTGTTTTACGTTTTAATTCTTCGGCCATATTTTTAATTTAAATAATCCTTTAAATATTTACCGGTCCAAGAGTTTTTTATCTTGGCAATATTTTTTGGGGTATCAGCGCCAACAATTGTGCCGCCTTTATCACCACCATCAGGACCAAGATCAATAATCCAATCAACCGATTTAATAATATCTAAATTATGTTCAATAACTAAAACAGTATTTCCTTTATCAGTTAGCTGATTTAAAACTTTTAATAATTTTTTAATATCATCAAAGTGCAAACCGGTGGTTGGTTCGTCGAGAATGTACAAAGTCTGACCAGTTGATTGACGTGATAATTCGGTGGCTAATTTTATTCTCTGAGCTTCACCACCAGATAATGTGGTAGAGCTTTGCCCAAGTTTAATATAGCCAAGTCCAACGTCATTTAAGATTTTTAGTTTTGGTAAAATATTTTTTTCTTCTTTGAAAAAAGTAATCGCCTCTAATACGGTCATTTCCAAAACATCATGAATATTTTTATCTTTATAATTTATTTCTAAAACTTCTTTTTTGTAACGCTTACCATGACAAGTTTCGCATTTAACGTAGATGTCGGATAAAAATTGCATTTCAATTTTTAATAAACCATCACCAGCACAAGTGTCACAACGTCCACCGGCCGTGTTAAAAGAAAAATGATTAGCTTTAAAACCCTTCACCTTGGAACCGGATTGGCTAGCATACAAATCTCTAATTGGCGTAAAGACTTCAGTGTAAGTAGCTGGGTTGGAGCGCGGAGTACGGCCAATTGGAGATTGATCAATATCAATAACCTTATCAATATTTTCTAAGCCAGTAATATCTTTGTGTTTGCCGGGATGAGTTTTGGCACGATAAAATTTACGATTTAAAGCGTTGGCTAAAATATCAGTCATTAAAGTTGATTTACCAGAACCAGAAACACCGGTGATTGCCACTAACTTACCAAGCGGAATTTCGACATCAATATTTTTTAGATTATGTTCGGTCGCTCCAATAATTTTTATAGATTTACCATTGCCTTTGCGATATTCAAATGGTGCGCTGATAGTTTGGCGGCCAGAAAGATAGGCTCCGGTTAATGATTTAGGATCATTTTTAATTTCATCTGGTGTGCCAGCAAAAACAACGTTACCGCCATACTCTCCGGCGCCTGGTCCGATATCAATCACATAATCAGCGGCTAAAATAGTCGCCTCGTCGTGCTCAACTACAACTACAGTATTACCTTTAGCTTGTAAATCTTTTAAAGCAATAATTAATTTATCATTATCTTTTTGGTGTAGGCCGATTGACGGTTCATCAAGTACATAAAGAATACCGACAAGGGCGGAATTAATTTGAGTGGCTAGTTTTAGGCGTTGGGCTTCACCACCAGATAGCGTATTAGCACCACGATTAAGCGAAAGATAATCTAAGCCGACATCTTTAATGCAACCAAGACGATTTTTAATTTCTTTAATAATCGGTTCAGAAACATTTTTTTCTTTTTCGGTTAATTTTTTATTTTTTTCAAAATCAATAAAAAAATCACGGGCCGCCACAATGTGCATTTCAGATAATTCGTTGATGGAGCGGTTGTGTAATTTTACGGCCAAGATTTCCGGTTTTAAACGGTAGCCATGACAAGTACTACATTCTACGCTTAACATGTATTGGGCGATTTTTTGATGAATATAACCAGTATCAGATTCAGCGTAGCGTTTTTCTAAATTATCAATCACACCAGCAAATTCACCATCACCATTTAAAATTAATTTTACAATTTTTTCTGGTAATTCTTTAATCGGTAAATCAATATTAAAATTATGACGTAAACTCATCTTGTTAACATCATCAAATAATAATTTTTGGTTGTGAGAATTATAATGAGTCCAAGGTTTAATGGCGCCTTGGGCAACTGTTAGGTTTTTATTGATAATTAGTTCAGGATCAATTTCTAATTTAGTACCAAGACCGCTACAGGCAGGGCAAGCACCACCAGCCGAGTTGAAGGAAAAATCATTCGGACGAATTTCGGGCATGGAAAAATTACAATCAACGCAAATTAATTTCTTTTTATCCTTCTTTAATTTTTTATTACAGGTCGGACAATGTGCTGTGCCAAGCTTGGCAAAGATTAAGCGGAAATAATCATAAGTTTCGGTAATGGTACCAACGGTGGAGCGGGGGTTATGCATGTTTGATCTCTGGTCAATAGAAATTGCTGGTGGCAAACCTTCAATCATATCCACATCCGGTTTATCCATGAGACCGACAAATTGGCGAGCGTAAGCTGAAAGTGATTCGACATAACGACGTTGACCCTCGGCGTAGAGAGTGTCAAAAGCTAAGGATGACTTACCGGACCCGGACAAGCCAGTGATAACCACGAATTTGTGCCGTGGAATATCAATGTCGATATTTTTTAGGTTGTTGACCCGAGCACCGCGAATTTTTATTACTTCGTCTTTCATAAATTAGATAATAGAAAAAAATAATCTTAAAATTGTAACCATTAAATGGTCAAGTAAGTTTAAAGGTTTTTTTGACTTTTGCCAATGGGTAGCCTGTTTTTTCCATAATTCGAAGATTTTAACCAAATCTTGCACAATTTCTTTTTGGCGCGAAAAAACACCCACTTCAAAGTTACGCCCGAATGACAGCATGTCAATATTTTGAGAACCAACAACGGCTTCGTGATCATCAACGATCAAGATTTTGGCGTGATTCATTTTTCGGCCAGTGTAAAACTTTATACCTAATGACACTAGCTCGGAAATATATGAATAATTTACTTTATTTAAAACGGCGATGTCGGTGTCACCTGGAATAATAATTTCAATTTCGACACCTCGACGACGAGCATCATCGAAGAGGGCACTCATCCAGCGCGGTGGGATAAAATAAGGTGTTACAATTTTGATAGATTTTTGAGCACCAATTATTTTTTTCTTATAATATTCAATCATGGAATAATTTTCATGACCCGGCAAGCTTTCCAAAATCAAAGACTTAGCTTTAAGGAGTAAAGTTTTTTTATCATAGTGTAAAATTTCATAGTCTTTGCCGCCGCAATTTTTATAGGTGCGAGCAAAGGAGCGTAAAACGGCGCGTACGGTTTTACGACCTTCAATGCGAATTTGTAAGTCACGCCAGTTAATGGTTTTATTCTCAATATTAACTCCGCCAAGGAAAGCCACCTTTTTATCAATAATAGTTATTTTGCGATGGGTTCTTCTTAAAAAATTAGAAAAGAAAATCATTTCTATGCCGGCACGGCGCAGTTCACTGATGGCTTGCTTGCTTAATTCCATGCTGCCAAAAGCATCGGCTACCACCACCACCTTTAAACCGGCGCGCGCCTTATCTTTTAGAAGACTAAAAAAATCATGACTGGCGCGAGTGTCATCTAAAAAAATATACATCTCAATGTAGATGGTTTTTTCCGCTTTTTTTAAAGCGGTGATCATGGCCGTCCAGGCCTTTTTTGAACTTGTGTAGAGTTGGTATTTCATTGCGCTTATTATAACACGAAATTAAAATGTTTTTAATACTATAACTTGATATAGCTTGAATAAATAAAAAAGGAAGCTTTTGGCCTCCTCTGTATTTTTTTGAAAAAACTAACATGGCAGCCATGATAGCATTTTTCTTTTTTCTGCTTCCATGGCAATTATAATTGCTCCATCATTTATGGGTTCTAATAATCTATAAATCATGGTTACCGATTCATTCCTGAAGCTTAATTTATTTTTACGATCCATAGTGTTATTTAGTAATTTAAACACTTCGGACATATTATTAACAATATCTTCTTTGTATGGAATATTTTTAGTTTCAAATAAATATGAACTTAAATATTTTTCATACATAGTCAATAATTGCTCTCTTGGTATTTCGGCTAAACATAGTTCAATGATAATAATTAGTTCTTTTTGCGACTCGACATTACTAATCATCTCTTTGATTTCAAGTAAAATTTTGCTAGCGCTCTCCAGTGTAGATAGTTGTTTTTGGTAGTAGTTTCTGAGGTGTTCAGATAATCCTCGAACTTGTTTAGAGCTTAAGGCGTTAACGTCTTTTAATAATAGTTCATTATAACTTGGAATTGTTTCTAAACCCCAAACCTGGTCCTTGTTTAATTCGACGACGCCGCAGAGAATATTAAGAACTTTTCTTTCTTCTTTTAATTGTTTATATTCCAATGTTCTTAAAAAATAGTGAATTAAATAGAAGCTGGCAACGACAATCGCGCTGTAAAAAATTAAATCTTTCATATTTATTTAGTTTTAAATGGTTAAGGAACTTAATGGGTTATACTAAAACAATAACGGTTAAAAGTCAAGCTATTGGCCGTATTTCGAGGATTAATTGACAAAAGCTTTAAAATATGATAAAATCTGGGCAGTAAATTAAAAACTAAATCGTTTGAAATTGGAGGTTAAAATGAAGAAAATACGAAAAGTTGTTATATGGTTAATTGTTTTATCTTTGTTATTTTTTGGTATTCGCGCCTTATTCTCTAAAAAGGATAAAACACCAGTACCAGTTAAAAAAGAGGTAATCAAGTTAGCGCCTAAAAAAGCAGTAGCCCCACAAATAATTTCACATCCAACCACTATGTCTTGCTGGCAAATCGGTCAAGATTTTATTGATTCTATTTTTGCCGATCATCCACGCTATTCATCATCAGATTATAATGATAATGGAGTGTTTGATGCTGAGAGATGGTGTAATCGAACTGGAAAATTAAATCAGTTAGCTAAATTTTGCGAACAGTATAATGATGAGATTCATATTGCGTCAAACTCTAGTGGTTTGGGTGATACTAAATTATTATGCGCATTAGTGGCAATTGAAAGTGGTGGTGATCGTTATGCGGCTAATCCTAATAGCAGCGCCAAAGGTTTGGGGCAGCTCATAAATTCTACTTCGCGTAACATGGGTGTTGATGACGTTTATGATCCACAGCAAAATCTTAATGGCACAGCTAAGTATTTAAAGCTTATGCTAGACACCTTTAATGGCAATATTGATAAGGCAATACTGGCTTATTATTATGGACCACAAGGTGCAGCCAATAAAATCGCTGGCGGTTTTAATCCAACTGATGAGGAATATGTTCAGAAGATAAAATATCTTTACACTCATTCCTAAAAACATGCGAAAATCCCTATGAAAACGTAGGGATTTTTTTATTGACAAAAGTGCAGTTTTTTTTTACAATATTATCCTGTTCTTAAAAATAAATTTGTGTAAAAATTTAAAATAATTTAAAAGATGTGCCACTTTGTTGAACCTCAGTCCTCAGAACTTTTGTTTTTTAAAAAAACAGAAAATCCAAACAACATTATTATTTCAATTAGTGCAAGTTCTAATAAGATCTTGCCCACACAAAGAATCCAACACGTCCCAATTCACAACGGTGAACCACCGCGGAATGTGGAAAAAATTATACGCGACATCGCCTTAATTCCAGGTGTTGTTAATGAAATAGTTTTTTCACCCAAAGAAATCAGTCTGATTAAAAATAAAAAAAATAAGTGGCGCCCAATAAAAAAAAGATTGCGCTTCCTATTAGAAAATTATATTCCAGACTGAATAAGGCCCTTACGAGAAATCGAAAGGGCTTTTTTATTTGTTTCATTTCATTGAAAAAATTGGTATAATAGCAATGAGTTATAAATTTTAAAATATTTTCATGTTTAATTACAAAAAAATCAAAAAAATAAAAAGTGCCAAACCGAAGAAGGGTTTGTCTTTAATTGAAATCATTGTTGTTGTTGCGATTATTGGTATTTTGGCGTCGGTAGCCGTCGTGGCTTTAAATAATTCTCGTGTTAAATCTCGCGATGCGAAACGGGTGGCGGATGTCAAACAAATTCAAACTGCACTTCAATTATTTTTTGCTAATAACCAACGTTATCCAAGTGCGCAGGAGTTTGCCCAAAATTCTTTAGTTACAGCCTCAGTGGTTAATGGTCAAATGGTAACCACAACTTATATGGCAAAAATTCCAACTCCGCCAACAGTGGTTGATGGTAATTGTTCTAGTACTTCCGGTTCTTATTCTTATGATGTTGCTTCAAACGGTAGCTCTTATACAATCTCTTATTGCGTGGCTGCTCCGACCGGATCAATTGCGGCTGGTGTGCATTGTGCAACACCAAATGGCCTGGATGATACGGCTAGTTGTGCCGGAGCTAATAATGGCGGCGCTAATGTTTGTACTTATATTGGTGACTCAAATACATGTGCTAATAATTATTGGACTTGTGGCAGCTATGATATTACTGATAATTGTAGTCAGGCGAGAAATATAACTTGTGGTTCTTGTGCGGGTAACCAAACTTGTACTAACGGCACTTGCGTTAATAATTGTGTGCCGAATTGTAGTGGTAAATGCGGCGGCACTGATGGTTGCAGCGGAACCTGTACCAATAATTGCTCTGGACATGAGACTTGCGGCGGTGGTGGCACTCAAAATGTTTGTGGTTGTACGGCTGTTCAAACCCAGCCAAGTGCTGGAACAGATTGTCGTGCTAGCTTAAATGATAATTGCGGCGGCACTTATACTAATAATAATCGTCTAGTTTGCGATTCGTCCTTAAGTTGTGATCAAAACGATGGTGTTTGTAAGTGTGGCGGTGCGGTTTGTGGTGGCGGACAAACATGTTCATCTGGATCTTGTGTAACTTTAGCTGGTGATCAATATTCTTGTCCTGATAGTAAGGTTGTGCAATACGATGGTGGTCCATATGATTCTACAGGCTTAACAAGAAATCAGGGTGGCTATTATCGTACTGTTAAAATTGGCAATCAGTGTTGGTTAAGAGATAATTTAAACGCCGGAACCATGATCTCTTCTAATGATAATCAAATTAATAATTCTACTGTTGAAAAATATTGCTACAGTAACACTTCCTCTAACTGTGATGCGGATGGTGGTTTGTATCAATGGGACGAAGTAATGAAATATTCCGTGACTGAAGGTGCTCAAGGTATTTGTCCAACTGGTTGGCATATACCGTCAGATGCCGAACAAAATAGCTTAGATCAATATTTAACAGATTCTCCAAACACTTGTAACGCTAATAGAGTACTTACTTGGGAATGTGCTAATGCTGGTTCTAAGTTGCAAGTCGGTGGCACATCCCATTTTGAAAAAATATCAGCCGGATATCGTTATCTTATAGGATCAACGGGATATACCCTTGCTCGTGGGGCGCTTACTTATTTTTGGTCATCTACTGTTTCTGGGTCAGATGCTTGGATTAGGGATTTAGGTAATAATGACCCCGATGTTCTTCGCGAAACATTTTCTAGACAAATCGGCGGCTTTTCGGTTCGCTGTATTAAGAATTAAATTTAATAATTGGATATCTTAAAAGACCTCCGTTTCGGAGGTCTTTTTTATTGACAGTTTTTAGTCGCTGAATTAAGATACTCGAATAACTATAGTTCATTTCATTATTATAAATATTTTAAAAAACGGAGGTCAAAATGGCAGAAAATACGCCAAAAATTCACAAAGATTTGACAATCAAGGACTGCACGTTGGCAGTTCCAGTTGGCAATGGAGGTATGGGTGTTGGCGTATCGCTAGCGCCGCTTGCCGCCGCTGTCGCCAATGAAGGCGGCTATGGAACAATTTCTAGCGCTGGGCTAGATCTAATAGTTTCTAAACGAGTTGGACGTCGAGTTAATCATTATGAGGCGATGCGTTTGGAAGTTGAAATGGCCCGAAGTTTATCTTCTAAGGGTGTTATTGCCGTCAACATTATGTGGGCCTTGCAAAAAAGCTACGTCGATTCAGTTCGCGGAGCGATTGATGCTGGTGCAGACATGATTATTTCTGGCGCTGGATTACCAGCTGGTTTGCCTGGAATTCAAAATCCGAAAAGAACAGCTTTGGTTCCGATTGTTTCTTCGGCTCGCGCTTTGAAAATAATTTGTGAGAAGTGGGAGAAATTAGGCTATCGACCAGATGCAGTTGTTTTGGAAGGACCAAAAGCTGGAGGACATCTAGGTTTTAAATTCGAAGAAATTGATAATCCGAACTTTAGTTTGGAAAATCTTTTTCCAGCCGTTAAGGAAGTTGCTATGAAATATGGTGATTTTCCAATAATTGTGGCTGGCGGAATTTGGGACAAAAATGATGTTGTTAATGCTTTATCTATGGGTGCTTCTGGTGTCCAAATGGGAACGAGATTTTTAGCTACATTTGAATCTGGCGCGAGCGAGGCTTACAAACAAGCTGTGATCGCTGCTAGTCAAGAAGATATTATTGTAGCTACTAATTTGCAGTCACCCTGCTTCATGCCTTTCCGAATTATTAAGCAATCACCTATGTATCAAATTGGTAATCTGTCCCCATGTAATAAAGGTCATGTTATGCAAAAAGATGCTAATGGACAACTTGCTAAATGTTTAGCTAAAGATTGCCCTGATAAATACTTTTGTATTTGCAATGGTTTGTTTAATTCAGCTGGTTATCAAAAAGACCCAAGTCAAAATCTCTACACGGTTGGCACTAATGCTTGGCGAGTAACAGAGACGGTTCTTGCTAAAACAATCATGGACGATGTAAAACCGTGGTAAAAATTTTAAATCAAAAATCAAAATGGTGGACTATTAATTTAGCCACCATTTTTTATTTGTCGGTGTTTTTGTCGTGTGTTATACTTAACGCATAATATATATAATGTTTTATCATGAAATATAAGAATAAAAAAACAGGTTTTACGCTTATTGAGCTTCTTGTGGTTATCGCTATCATCGGCTTGTTGGCGACGGTTGCGATTGTGGCTTTGCAAAATGCGCGAGCCAAATCTCGCGACGCGAAGCGAGTAGCTGATGTCAAAGAAATCCAAACTGCTTTGCAAGCTTTTTATGCTAGCAAAATGCATTATCCAAGCGCGGCTGAATTTGTTAGTAATTCTTCTTTTGGTTCATATATATCTAAAATTCCAACTCCGCCAAGTACGGCTGATGGTAACTGTTCAATTACTAGCTATGATTACTCCCCATCTCCTGACGGCAGTTCTTATACCATAGCTTATTGTGTTGGCGGTCCAACCGGAGCCTTAGCTTCCGGCTCTTATTGTGCTACTCCAGCCGGAATTAATGACGGAAATGGTTGCGGCGCAATGACCTTGAAACGTGGCAGTGCTTTAAATTTTGATGGTAGTTCAAATTACGTCGATTTGGGTTCTGGCAGTTCTCTAAAACCGCGGTCACATATTAGTGTGGCGGCTTGGGTGAAGGGAAATGGTAGTGCAAAAGATGAATATATTATATCTGGAGTTTCAGAGATTAACCCAGCACATCAATCTTATACCTTAACCCCTCGGTCCAATGGTGAATTATGGTGGTTTTTGGATAGCGGTGGTGCTATAAATGATTTTTATGTGGCAACTAATTTTAATGTGAATGATGGCAACTGGCATTATTTGGTCGGAACTTGGGATGAATTTGGTGGCACTGATAATGCTAAATTGTATATTGATGGAAGCTTAGTTAATTCTGGTACAACCGCAGTAGAGGATTTAGGTTTAAACGATTATCCAATTTGGATCGGTGGCACATATGAGGCAACCGGTGATAGATTTTTTTCTGGAGCGATTGACGAGGTTGGTATCTGGGATCGCACTTTGTCGAGCTCTGAAATTTCCCAACTCTATAATAATGGCAAAGGCCTTTATGGAAATATGAGCTCATCTTTATTTAATAATGGTTTAATTGCCGCTTATCACTTCGATGAAAATAGTGGAGTTGTGGCTAATGATTATTCTGGTCATGGAAATTCTGGAAATTTAGTCGGTAACTTTACTTGGACGCCGGGAGTTGGTTCTCAATAAAATTTTATAGTATTCTACAAAATTTTTATGATAAATAAATATAAAAAATCAGCTTTCACCCTCATCGAGCTCCTAGTCGTTATTGCCATTATTGGTATACTCGCAACTATCGCCGTGGTCGCCTTGCAAAATGCCCGAGCCAAAGCGCGTGATGCCCGCCGCGTGGCTGATGTGAAACAAGTGCAAACTGCACTAGAATTATTTTTCAACGATGCTCAGCGTTATCCGACCTCAGAAGAATTTGCAGCCGGATCATTAGTTTATTCTGATGGTTATTCCACTAATACTTACATGGCCGTAATTCCAACTCCACCAAGTCCGGCCGATGGCAATTGTTCAATCTCTGATAATTTAAATTATGTTTATTCCCCGAGCTCCGATGGAACCTCTTATTCCATTTCTTATTGTATCGGTGGCAATGTTAATTCTATTTCTGCCGGCGGTCATTGTGCGACACCAGCTGGAATTAGTGATGGTGTTGGTTGTTTATGCGTTCCGGTGTCAGCTCCGGCTGGCGATTGTCGCGCTACCTATAGTAATGGTTGTGGTCTAACTCTTAATAATCCAAGCCCGTTAACTTGCAGTGGGTCACTTTCATGTAGTAGTAATTCTGGGCAATGCACAAATTGTAGCGGCAATGACTGTGGTGCTAATCAGGTCTGTTATAGCAATTCTTGCTGCTCTCCACTTGAAGCTAATTCTGGTGATTGTCGTGATTCTTATAGTGACGGCTGTGGTGGTCAAATTGCTAATACTAATCATACACAGTGCACCTCACCCCAAACTTGTGGCGGTGGCGGCAATGAAACTCAGTGTGGCTGCACGGTGTCAACTTGGTCTCCGAATTCAGCTTCAATGTGTGGCACCTTTAGTCAGACTAGTAATTGTGGTGATGTGCAAACGGTTAGCGGTGCTTTAACTTGCGGCTCAGGTCAACTTTGTCAAAATAATCAATGTGTGAATGACCCTTATTTCAAAGTTAAAATTAACACTGCTTTAGGTAGTGGCACAACATTTGGGTTTTGTGTTGGTGGTGCTTCAAATTTAGAGGTTGTTTGGGGTGATGGAAATTCTAATACTTATAATGGTTATGTTTGCCCATCTCATACCTATGGCAGTGGCGGAGAATATGTTATTGGGACAAAAGGTACAGCTCTAAGACTGTGGTATTATAGCGCCAACGCACCGATGTTGGTTGATGCTCTAACTCCAATTCAAAACGGCATTACCGGTATAACCGATATGTCGGAAATGTTCCGATACGCTACCAATTTTAATGGAGATATTAGTTCTTGGGATACTAGTAAAGTTACCAATATGTATATTATGTTTGGTAGCGCTTACAACTTTAATCAAAACATTGGATCGTGGGATGTGTCTAAAGTTACTAATATGAATCAAATGTTTCAAAGCGCCACCAACTTCAATGGTGATATCGGCGCTTGGAATACCGGTAGTGTAACTAGTATGGATGCTATGTTTAATGGAGCTGTTAACTTTAATCAAAACATCGGTTCGTGGGACGTGTCGAAGGTTACCAGTATGTATAGTACGTTTAATAGCGCTACCAAATTTAATCAAAATTTAAATTCTTGGAACACTGGCAATGTGAATAATATGTCAGAAACATTCCGTAACGCCTATCTGTTTAATGGTGATATTAGTGCGTGGAATACTAACAAAGTTGTTAGTATGTATATTATGTTTAGCAATGCTTATAATTTTAATCAAAATATCGGATCATGGGATGTGTCGAAGGTTACCAACATGTTCGCCATGTTTCAAAGTGCTTCTAATTTTAATCAGAATATTGGATCCTGGAATACTGGTAACGTAACTAATATGTCGGCTATGTTCCAAGGCGCTTCTAATTTTAATCAAAATATCGGATCATGGGATGTTTCTAAAGTTACTGATATGGGGTATATGTTTCAGGGGGCTATATCGTTTAATCAAAATTTAAATTCTTGGAATACGGCCAATGTTGCTAATATGTCAGAAATGTTCCGTAGCACCTCTAATTTTAATGGTAATATTAGTTCTTGGAATACTAGCAAGGTTACCAGTATGTATATTATGTTTGGTAGCGCTCCCAATTTTAATCAAAACATCGGATCATGGGACGTTTCTAAGGTTGTAAATATGTATGGTGTGTTTATGGGAGCAACCAGTTTTAACGGCAATATTGGTTCGTGGAATACAGTTGGTGTGACCAATATGTCAGCCATGTTCTACGGGACAAGCAACTTCAATCAAAATATTGGTTCGTGGAATGTGTCGAATGTGACTGATATGGGGAGTATGTTTTATTACACAGGTTTTAATCAAAATATTGGTTCATGGAACACTGCCAATGTTACTAATATGGCAGAAATGTTCAGAGGTTCAACTAATTTTAATCAGCCAATCGGTTCGTGGAATGTGTCTAAGGTAAATAATATGTATATTATGTTTGGCGGTGCTTCTAGTTTTAATCAGAATCTTTCATCATGGTGCGTTTCTCTTATTACTAGCCAACCCTTTTTATTTTCTAGTGGTGCTGGCTTTGAAAGCAACTCCTCTTATTACCCAGTATGGGGAACTTGCCCAAATTAATTTGAGTTTAGCTAATAAAAAAAGCGTTGATTTCTCAACGCTCTAAAATTCTGATGTTCGCCGAAACCAATTAAATTCCCTAATCATAGTTTTTTTGCCTAACTACTTTCACCAAACTTAATTAACTTTCAATCGCCAAGGGCCATATTTCAAGGGTGACTCCACTTAAGCTGACGCCTAAATTTCACAGTCTCTGGTCCTATCCTACACTTTAGCAATCTATCATTGAACCAACCCTCGAGAGTCGAACTCGAGAATTCCCAAGTTGTTTCAGAATTTATTTCTTTTAGAAGAACAAATAATAATTTCGTAGTCTCTAGGGGAATTGAACCCCTGTTACCAGGATGAAAACCTGGTGTCCTAACCATTAGACGAAGAGACCATAACAGGACTTATTCTATATATTTTTTTATATCTTGTCAATATTTCGCTTTTTCTAAAAAATCCTTTATAATGTTGGCATATGTATATATTAGGAATTGAAAGCAGTTGTGATGAAACGGCGGCCAGTGTAATTTTAGTGGCTAAAGATAAGAAATTAAACGTCTTATCAAATGTCATTTCGTCTCAAATTGAAATCCATAAAAAATATTACGGCGTAGTGCCAGAGGTTGCTGCAAGGGAACATGTTTTAAATGTGATCCCGGTGGTCAATGAGGCGCTTGAAAAAGCGGGTATCAAGCCGGCGGATTTAAGCGCACTAGCAGTTACGGCCGGTCCTGGACTAGTAACGTCGCTTATCATCGGGGGAGAAACCGCTCGTGTTTTGGCGTGCGCCTGGAAAAAACCACTCATTACTGTTAATCATATCGAAGGCCATATTTGTGCCAACTTCATTTTACCAAAAGAGAAAATTCATTTTCCAGCTTTAGTTCTAACCGTTTCCGGTGGTCACACTAATTTGGTATTAATGACTGATTATTTAAAATATGAAATTATCGCCGAGACTCTAGATGATGCGGCCGGCGAAGCTTATGATAAGGGTGCGAAGATGATGGATCTTGGCTATCCAGGCGGACCAATTGTGGCGGGCTATGCTAATGATTATTTAAAAGCTAACAATGGCACAGCACCAAAATCCGATATTGTTTTACCGCGTCCGATGTTAACATCGCCAAATTTAAATTTTTCTTTTTCGGGTTTAAAAACCGCCTTGCTTTATCAATTGAAAAAAGATAAAAATTGGAAAAAACGAATTCCGGAATATTGTTATGAATACCAACAAGCAATTTTAGAAACTTTAATTGGTAAAACGATTAAGGCGGCGAAAAAATATAAAGTTAAAACTATTATGCTCTCTGGCGGTGTTTCGGCTAACTCCGAATTACGTCGCCAAATGAATGACGCGATTATAGATAGAGTACCGGAAGTGGCCTTTAGTGTTCCGGCCATGGCCTATACAACCGATAATGCGGCGATGATTGCCGCGGCCGGCTATTTCAAATACGCTAAAAAACAATTCACGCCCTGGGATGAATTTAAGGTGGATTGCAATATCTCTTTTGATTAAAATAATATACAAACAAAAAACCACCTTTGACGGGTGGTTTTTTCTCCTTTGCGATATTCTGGTTTGAGAGACGAACTTGACAATAATAGTATAGGCCATATTTTTTAAAAAGTCAATGGGTTTTTGGCCGTTGTGGAGCTACGGGGAATCGAACCCCGAAAGGACAAATGTCAAGTTCGTCCCGCGGCCATCGCTAGCCCCACTGTTGATATTATGTACATTTGATAATAAATTTTTTCTAAAAATTAAAATAACCGTCTTCTTAGGCTTTGGTCACGTCAATTTTAATTATCTATTCTCTTATAATTTCGCTTCGTCTTGAGACTCCGCTTTCTTTTGTGACTTTAATAGCTTATTTCGCCATGTGTTGACTTTTTGCTAAAAACGTGATACAATTGTCATTATCAAATCAGCTCTTAAACAACTCAAACTTAAATCTATATATCATGAAAAAGTTAGCAACATCAATAAGCTTAATGTTAACAATAACATTAATATCACTTAGTTCTTGTAAAAAAGATGATTCTATTACACCTACCACAAGTAATTCTGATAAAAGTAATAAAATTATTTTTTATGGAAAAATTAATAACACATCAAGTGATGGATATGTAATTTTTTTTAAAGCCAAATCCGACAATCAATATTATTCACTTTTTGAAGTAGGGAAATACGGTGACTTTTATAAAGAATATAAAAAGTCCGATGAACAATATTCAATTTATACTAGTTCTGGATTTTATGGCTATAAAATTGGGGAAAAGTTCCCAATTATGGTTAATGGTAAAGATACGACAATTATTCTTTCTGCGAATAATGAAATAATAATTAGATTATAAAAATTAAATGGAAGTTCAAATATTGGACTTCCTTTTTTATTTCCCCTCTTGATTTATGTTTAAAATATAGTAATATGGAGATATTGTGTTAGCGATTGGTTCGATGGCGAAGTGGTCTAACGCTGCAGTTTGCAAAACTGCCATTCGTGGGTTCGACTCCCACTCGAACCTCAAGGCTTTTGGTCGCTTTTTGTTAAAACTGATATAACAAAAAAATGTTTGAATAGAATTATTTGGGCAAGGCGGTCGGAAGTTCGATCAGAAAATTTCTGGGTCAAAGATCCCGGGCAACGGAAGGGGAAAACCCCCTTTTGTTGTATAAGCTTAATTATCATTTATTTTTTATTATATGGCCCTATCAATTGGAATCGTCGGCTTACCGAACGTCGGAAAATCAACTTTATTTAACGCCCTCACTAAAAAGGGTGTTGATGCTGCGAACTATCCTTTTTGCACGATTGAACCAAACGTTGGCATTGTGAAAGTACCAGATCATCGTTTGCAACAATTAGCTGAAATCTCTAAGGCGGCCAAAATTATTAATGCCACGGTGGAGTTTATTGATATCGCCGGTTTGGTGCGTGGCGCTAGTACCGGTGAAGGTTTGGGTAATAAATTTTTAACTCACATCCGCGAATGCGATGCGATTTGTGAGGTGGTGCGTGATTTTGAAAACAAAGATATTATTCACGTGGATGGTCGTATTGATCCAAAGGGCGATGAAGAAACCATTGGCATGGAATTAATTTTTTCCGATATTGCGACCATTGATAAACGCTTAGAAAAATTAAACCGCGAAGCAAGAAGTGGTGATAAGGATGCTATCAAACAAAAAACTTTATTCGACAGAGTTAAAATCGCTCTAGATGCTGGCACACCAGCGCGTAGCTTGGAATACAATGAAGAAGAATTGGTGCTTTTAAAAACTCTAAATTTATTAACTGCTAAACCAATGTTGTATGTGGTGAATACGGATGATACAAAAAATACCGAAAATTTTGGTTGGAACGGTGAAGTGATTAAATTAAATATAAAATTAGAAGAAGAAATCGCGAATTTACCGGAAGAGGAACAAGCGGAGTATATTAAGGAATTAGGACTTGATGAAAGTGGTTTAGACAAGCTTATTCGCGCTGCCTACAAATTATTAGGATTGGATACATATTTTACCACTGGTGTTGTGGAAACGCGTGCCTGGACCATTAAACGTGGTTCTAAGGCTCCACAAGCGGCAGCCGTGATTCACACTGACTTTGAAAAAGGCTTTATTCGGGCTGAAGTGATTTCGGTGGATAAATTCGTGGAAGCTGGCGGTGAGGCTAAAGCCAGAGAAATGGGGTATTTACGAACCGAAGGTAAGGATTACGTAGTGGTTGACGGTGATACTTGTAATTTTTTAGTAAATAGATAATAATAGCATATTAGATTAAGTTTATTGTTCATTTTAAATTTGTAGTCATGAAAGAAGGAGATGTAAAAACAATTGTCTTAGGAAAACTTTTCCAAGACGAAGGTACTATTGGTGCTTATAATGCCGCAAATGCTGGCCTCGAGTTAAAACTTTGGGAAGATTTGATGATTGGTAAGCAGGAGCTTGTATTTAAAGCGCAGGATATTGCCTTCGCCTTGAATGTGGACATTAGTAAACAAGAAGTTGCGTCGTGGTTGACTGTTGGTGACATTGTTAATACCATCATGAAATACCCGACCAAAGTACAAAAAGAACTTGAGTTAATACCGGGTCTGAAAGATAATGCTGCTAATGGAGATTTTGAAGTTCGTGGTTCTGAAAATTCAACAGATTTTGAAATTACTCCGATAGGTTCTTGGCCATCACCAGCTTACGTAGGTATTCAAAAAACCTAAAAAACAAACAAGAAAGCCTCGCTCAAAAAGCGAGGATTTTTATTTTTTTGTGCTATAATTAAAATATGATGTTAGAAGAATTTACGCCAATCGAATTTCCACGCGACGAAGCCTCCCATCGAGATATGGTGGAGTGGTGGTATTTTAATGGTCACCTAAAAGATGATGGCGGTCAGGAATATTCTTTTATGGATTGTTTATTTCAAGTGGATGTTCATCGATGTGCCGTGCCACTTTTAAATAAAACGCCACTTAAATTTTTATACTTTTCCCATTCGCTATTATCGGATATTTCTCACAATATTTTTAAATCCACTTTAAATCCTTTTCTGTGGTTTAAGAAAATTAATTTTAAAAAAACTGGTGATAATATTTATCATTTAAAAAATAAGTATGTTGACTTGCAAATGATCTCCACTAAGGCGCCGTTGTTAGAAGGTGGTCATGGTTATTTACGGCTTGGTTCAAAAGCGACTTATTATTATTCGCTGACCAATTTACAAACAAGTGGTCATATTAAGATTAATAATAAATGGATAGCTGTTTCTGGCAAATCGTGGATGGATCATCAATGGGCGAACGCCAATTATTCCGGTGATAAATGGGATTGGTTCTCGATTCAGTTGGATGATAACACAGAAATAATTTGTTTTGCTCATAATGATAATGGTGTTAAAACTTATTTAGCTGACATTGTCTATGCGGATGGTGGGCGAGAATATTTTAATGAAGCAGAAATTATTCCAAGTACAGAAACTTGGACTAGTCCTAAAACTGGCGCTAGTTATCCGACAGCCTGGACTATGAAAATTCCAGCCAGAAATATTGAATTAAAGTTAACAGCTAAGATTAAGCAACAGGAAGTTTTGTTTGCATATATTAATTATTGGGAAGGCGCTTTGGCGGTGACCGGAAATTTTTCCGGTCAACCAGTGCGTGGCGATGCTTTCATGGAGTTGGTGGGGTATCAGAAAAAATAAAATTTTGTTATAATATTGTCATTACGAATGTTGATTTTGTTATCAACAAAATTATGAAGTAATCTTTTAAACAATTATGAAAAACAAAAAATCAGCTTTTACATTAATTGAGCTTCTCGTGGTTATCGCCATCATCGGCCTCTTAGCGACGATTGCTGTGGTTGCACTAAATAACGCTCGTTCGAAAGCGCGTGATGCTAAACGTGTCGCCGACGTGAAACAAATGCAAACAGCTTTAGACCTTTACTATAATGACAAAGGTTATTATCCGAGTTCAGCGGAATTTGCGGCTGGTTCTTTGTTCGCTACCACAACACAGGGGACAACAACTTATATGGCAATAATCCCAACTGCTCCACCTCAAGCTGATGGCGCCTGTACAACTCCCCAAAATCGCTTTGCTTATAATAAAATTAGTGATAGCAGTTATACTATTTCTTATTGTCTTGGTGGTCCAGTTGGAACGCTCGCAGCTGGTCCAAAATGTGCTAGCCCAGAAGGTGTTAATAATGTAGATTGTTCTGGTAGTGGTAGTATTAGTGGTATTGGTAGTGGTAGTAATTTTCATTGTGGTGATAGCGTTGATTACGGTGGACAACTTTATCCAACCGTCGCCATTGCTAGTACAACTCAATGTTGGTTTGGTAAAAATCTTAATTACGGTATAGCAACTTCTAGCTGGTCACAGCCAAATGCTGATTCTGGTACCATCTATAAAACTGTTTACGGTAGCTTTACAGCGATTTATCAATGGCACACAGCCATGGCTTTACCGGCAATTTGTGATAGTCATGCTACTGGAATCGCTCCATGTGTTGTTAATCCAGTGCATCAAGGAATTTGTCCTAATGATTGGCATATTCCAAGTGATGCTGACTGGGCAACTTTAATGGCTGCCGTGCCTGATCCTGGTAATAATTTAATGACTGGTGGAAGTACTGGCATGGACATTGCCTCTTTTGGAGCCGAGCTTTGTAACTATTGGTGTCGTTTTGCTTTTATGGCATCAACACCACAAGGCAGTGACTATTTTTGGACATATCAAAACAATGGAAGTATTAATAATACGGCAACACCACGATCTACACCTCTACCGGTTCGCTGTATTCATAACTAATTATACATAAACATAAAGAGCGCTAATTTGGCGCTCTTTTTTGTGCCTATTTACAAATTTTAATTATAGGATAATAATAGATTTGAAAGTGAGTTTTAGTGTTGTACTTTTAAAAAGGGAGGTTTTTATGACAAAGAGTGAAATGATCGAAAGGGTTTATGGCATAATTTTTGCCAATGCAATCGATTGTAAACATAACCCCAAAACATTTAAAGAGAATCTTAATCTCGTCGGTGATCTTAATTTAAGTCAAATAAGTTTAGTTGATATCGCTCGGGATATCAATGTGGACTTTGGCATTAGTTTCGGCTATATGGAGATTAGCGGTTGGCGAACAATTTTTGATGTTATAGTTACGGTCTCCTCCCATGTTAAGATTGAAGGAGAGTAATTAAATTTATGCCTTGCAAAGGTAATTGAAAAAAACAAATCTCGTAGTAATACGAGATTTTTTATTTACCTAAATATATTTTGCACAAAAAAAGAACTCCCGAGAGGGAGTTCTTTTTAAAAAGTTTAATGGTGTTTTGAGTCTAGTAGGCATCAATTCTTATAGCTCTAAAATTAATGCATTTTAGAAACTATTTTCTCTCGGCGAACCGAGAAAATCTGATGTTATCCTTGCGGATGCTTCATTTTATTGAAGCTTTTCCATCAAATCGACGGACACTTTGATCAATGATCGAAGTGTTTTATCTCCCTAGAAAGGAGGTGATCCATCCACAGCTTCCGCTACGGATGCCTTGTTACGACTT